>CAUVOD010000009.1:0-58525 GCA_963553525.1 uncultured Lachnospiraceae bacterium
AAGGAAAAGATGATGAATGTCATTTACCGTATCCTTGTGATATGTCTCGGCAAACCGCCCAAGACCTTTACCTGGGAATTCAGGGACAAGGATAAAAAATTCAAACGCATTGCAAACATAACTCCGCAGGACTTTTTTAAAAAATATGTAGGCTGGAACCTTGATGAATATGTAAGCGTAATAGACGCTCCCACCTCCGACAAGGAATACGGTAAAACCTATACGGTAAAATTCCTGGAAAATGTCCGTGGCGGAAAATATCCCGTAAAATATCTTAATCTTCCCATAGAAGAGCTTAAAAAGCTTGCAATAGCACAGCTTAAAGACGGAAAAATCGTATGGTTCGGATCGGATGTGGGACAATTCAGCGATAAAATAAACGGTCTTCTCACGCTGGATGCACAAAGAGCAGATCTTCTTTTTGATACCGATTTCCCTATGACAAAGGAAGAAAGGCTTGACTACGGAGAGAGCATGATGACTCATGCCATGGCGATAACGGGAGTAAATCTCGACTCCAAAGGAAAGCCCGACTGCTGGAAGGTAGAAAACAGCTGGGGTGAAGACAGGGGCAAAAAAGGATACTATCTGATGAGCGACGAGTGGTTCAGCGAATTTGTGTATCAGATTCTTTTGGAGAAAAAGTATCTTACAAAAACTCAGCAAAAGCAATTTGATAAAAAACCGATAGAGCTTGGGCCCTGGGATCCTTTCGGAAGCCTTGCATGAGTATTAAAGCATAATTGCCGCTCCGTAATAAAGAGAGGGACATACTGTTTATTCTCTCCGTCGTATTGATGTTCTAAAAGCACAGCAGCCGTTTAACGGCTGCTGTGCTTTTAGATTCAGCTTGGATCCCGAATTTAACGGGACTTATTACTTATCAGATTTTTTAGACATTATCCTATCCATAGCGTCAACGAATACCAGTATCTCCGCTACCACCTCGTAAAGCTCCGGAGGAATAGCGTCACCTATTTCAAGGCGTGACAGCGTATCCGCAAGCTTATTGTCCTCATGTACCGGTACGGCTTCTTCCTTAGCCTTTTCAATTATGCGTTCCGCAACAACGCCCTTACCCGAAGCCAAAACTCTGGGGGCATTATCCTTATCGGGATCATAGCCCAGCGCTATTGCGGTCTTTATTTTTTGTCTGTTATTTTTCTCCTTAGGCATAATTAAGCTCTTGCGTCAAAAGAGGTCTGTGATATTACCGAAACCGCCGAGGGATTTACCTTAAGCATTTCTTCAACAGCGGCGTCTTCGGACGACTTGTCCGTTTGAAGCAGAATATTTGCACTCATCTTAAAGCCCCTTGCTTCGAGAGCTTTTGTGAGCTCTTCAATATGCTCCGCCATAAGATCGATAGCGGCATCGTCGGCCAAATAAAAATTCGTGCTTACAAGCTGATCCTTGAGCTTTACGTATACATCCGTAGGTCCGAGAAACATCATGTCCAGATGAAGTACCGCCGATACGGTTCCGTCACTCTCTGTCAACTTCTTTTTATTGGTATATACATACAAATCGCCGCTTGCACTTCCGTTTTGCATTTTGAGAGGAAGCTGAACATATTGGAACAGCTGATTAAGCTGATTCATAAAGTCAATATTTGAGGCTAAATTGGATGCACTTTGGCTGAGCGGATTTTCCTTTCCGAGCATATTTTCAAATATGGCTGAAAGCTTATTAGACTGATCGCCAAGCCTTGAATAAAGCCTTTCTATATTTTCCTTTTCGGCAGCGTCGGCGGGATTTAACAGCCATCTGCTCTCCAAGCTTCTGTTCATAAGTTCGGAAAACTCTTTTGAATTAAACAGCTTTGCCCACAGCTGATCGGTATGATGTGAGACATGCGCCGTACTGTCATATCTTAGCGACAGCAAAGACAATATATCATCATCCTTCATGCCTGAAAGATCACCGCTTATTCCCAACCGCCTTGTGATATCCGCAAAAGACAGGTTCTTTTCCGATAAAACATTAGAGGCTGAAGGGGCTTCGTCCTCTTCGGCTGTAAGCTTTATTATTTCACCGTCCTCAATGCCGCTCCTGACATCTCCCGACGACCTGTCGGGCAAATCAAGTCCTTTTTCCTGCCCTTCGGCGCTTTGCATATTTTGAGCATTGTTTCCGAAAAACTCTCCCGCTTCTTCGGTAAAGCCGTTCAACACTCCGGCTGCTTTATCCGGCGCCGTAACACTTAAGTATAAAAGCTCCGTAAGCGGCTGCTGCGGATTTACAAACATTTTTATCATGGCTGCGTACATATCCATAGCCTGCGAAGTATTACCCGCCTGTAAGGCTGAAATATAAGCATTTGACAGACCCGTCATGATATCGCTTATAGAGCTCGATATACGATGCTGAAAATTTTGATAGTTTTCAAACTGATTTATATTGGCGCTCGTAAGAGGTATGCCAAGCGACTGCATATTCATAAGAGTGGAGGTTTTCACACCGGGATTATGAATAATTGCATGATTCATATTAAGAAGACTCTCGCTGTCTATTCTCATTCCCTGAGACATCATGTCCTTAACCATGGACAACGTTTGGGCGTCGGCTTTCATACCCGCCTCCGCGATCGCCTTTAATATATTATTGTTAACCGCAGTATTCTGATACAGAGGATTAAGATTTACGGTACCGTTTGAAGATATATTTACTCTGAAAGTAACCGACTGTCCTTCTATGAGAGAGGTGTTGGAATTAAGCTTTGCACTTATGAAGGTGTTATTGCCTATATCTATCGTCGCTATGCGTACTCCCTTCTCATCAACGCTTATGGAGGTAACCTTACCCTCAATCGTGGAGCCGGAGGATACCTTGGAAAGAGCCTCCATTACCTTTCTGTCATTACCGTTTTCGACCGCAATGGAGGACATGCCCTTATTTGCCGCCGAAGCGCCGGATATTGAATTTGTACCGTATATTCCTATATCAGCCATTATTCTCCAATATGCCTTTAATAAAAGATCTCCTGTGTATAGGAGTCGCACCGTATTTCCTTAAAGCTTCTATATGATCTTTGGAGCCGTAACCCTTATTTGATGAAAAAAAATATTCCGGATATTTCTTATCATACTCCTCCATGAGTCTGTCCCGTTCCACCTTGGCTATTATGGAAGCCGCAGCTATTGAAGCGCACTTTGCGTCTCCCTTGATTATAGAAAACTGTTTAAATCTCTCCAGTTGCGGAACATGCACGGCATCTATGAATAAAGCCGCTATTTCCTGAAAACCGCCCTTTTCCTTCAACTGATCCATAACCTTTTCCACGGCAAAGCTCATGGCTTCAAAGGTAGCCTTAAGTATATTTATTTCATCAATTCTTTCGGGGGATACAAAGGCGCAGGCGGCAGCCACCTTTTCCTCCATTATTATATTATAAAGCTCTTCTCTTCTTTTTTCGGACAGCTGCTTGGAATCATTTAGATAAAGCAGCTCTTTATTTTTCGGAAGAATACAGGCTCCGGCACAAACGGGTCCCGCAAGAGGACCTCTTCCGACCTCATCTATTCCGCATATAAAGCCGCTTGTCACATACTTTCTTTCAAGCTCGTACATTTTGGAGGTTCTTTCTTTTTCCTTGTCATATGCGGCTTTTCTTTTATATGCGCTCTCCACTATATTACGAACTCCGGCTCTTTCATCGTTTTTATATTTATCAATGAAAAGCTGAATATCTATTTCGTTTAATTCCGCCAGTTCTTTTTTTATTTCCGATATTTTTTTAGATATTATATTCATTCGTACTTTAACTCCGAAGAGATTTAAATTCCAAGCAAACCGGATCTGAATTTCATTTATGCGGGCAATGAGCCAAGGCGGCAGGCACGCCCGGACTCCGGAAAACATCAAAATAACGACGGTTTATTGATGCTTTAATACTCCGAAGGATGAAAACGGAAAAATTCTAATCCATGCCTTTCCTATAAGATCGGATCTTTTTATATTGCCAACATGTACATCCCTTGAGTCCTTTGAATTATTTCTGTTATCCCCCATCACAAAATACTCGTCCTCTCCGAGAGTTATCTGATTTACGGCTATGCCCGGATTCTGTATGATCTCTTTACCGTAATTTTCTCTTAAAATCTCTCCGTTTATTAAGATCGAGCCGTCCGGGAGCAGCTGCACCGTTTCTCCCGGAAGTCCTATGATTCTTTTTATGTAGTAGGTCTTTTCGTCATCCTGAAAGGGAAATACCACAATATCAAATCTTTTCGGATCGGAAAATCTATAGCTTATTTTATCCACCAAAAGCGTGTCTCCGTTTTCCAAAGCCGGCTGCATGGAATTTCCCGATACATCGGTTCTTTGCATTACATACTTTATAAAAAGAAATGTTATTACAAAGAGCGCTATAAGATAAATTATAATCTTGAATACCTCTTTTATCTGATTTTTTGTATTTCCTCTCATAATAAACTCTCCATAAAATTATATTTTATAAATCACTTATGTGTTCCAATGTAAATCTTCCAAGCTTACCGCTTCTGTAATCGGTAAGAAGTATTGACGCAGCCCTTTCAAAATCTGGAACTCCGCCGCGCTGTATGCAGCCTCTTTTAAGCGCTATAAGTTCAAGATCCGCCGCTTCCTTTATAAGATAAGCTCTTTCTTCCATACAGTCTTCACAATCTTTATCGGTATAAGAATATGCTTCTCCAAGTACCGACCCGTAATATTTATCCAAAATTCTTATAAGCTCTATCGCCAACGTCTGAATGTCAAGATTATTGTCATTTAAAGAGCCTATAAGAGCAAGATTTCTCCCCGTCCTGTCATCCTCAAATTTAGGCCAAAGTATTCCGGGGGTGTCTAACAGCCTTACTCCTCCGCCCAGAGCTATCCATTGCTGCCCCTTTGTCACTCCCGGCTTATTACCCGTGCGTGCAATCGCCCTGCCCGCCAATCTGTTAATAAAGGTGGACTTGCCCACGTTGGGAATACCTGCAACCATCACGCTAAGATCGGTATTCAGCCCCTTTACTCTGTTCCTTACAATTTTATCGTTTAATATGGTTTTTATTACTTTTATGATTTTTTCCGAAGATGTATTTGCCTTTGAATTAAAGCTTAAGGCGGATATATCTTTGGAATCGAAATGCTCCGCCCATTTTTTACTTTGAGCCTCGTCCGCCATATCAGACTTGTTAAGTATTATGAGTCTTTTCTTTTCCGAACCGTTTTTCCCGCATAGCTCATCTATATCGGGATTTCGCGATGAAAAAGGTATTCTGGCATCAACTATCTCAATAAGCATATCCACAAGAGATATTTGCGATCTCATCATCCTGACGGCTTTCGTCATGTGCCCCGGATACCATTGGTAGGATGTTTTATTGTTCTTTTTCCGTTCTTTTTCCAATATTCCACACCTTTCCGATTATATTATCCTCAAGAACTATACCTATTGTCGTATTTCTTGAATCCTCGGATTTATTTCTGTTATCGCCCAGTACAAAATATTCTCCGATTCCGAGAGTTATCTCTTCATCCGCAATACCGGCTTCCTCCATACTGTCAAATTCATCCTCCACAAGCTCGGAATTTACATACAAAAATCCGTCGGATATAAGCACCCTGTCTCCGGAAGCTGCAACTATCCTCTTTATATATGTATGTGCCTTATTGCTGCTTGAATAAAATACCACAATATCATCCTTTCGGGGCTTGCCGAATTGATACTCCAGTCTGTTTATAAAGACTCTTTGACCGCTCTCTATAGTCGGATACATGGAGTCTCCCTCCATAATTTTACTCTTGCCGAAGGCAAGCACCAACAGAACGGACAAAACCGCAGCTGCCGCTGCCGTCAACACAAAAGCCACAGCCTCTTTAAGCAGTGCGGTATTTATAAAACCCTCCTTAGCCGTTCTTCGATTTTTCTTCCTGCGTCCTCCGAACATAAAAACCTCGATAATCAGAAAACGGTGCAGCCGTACAGACTACACCGTAATTTACTGAATAAAATTTAAAGCTCTTACGATTAACGAATAACTTCCTTAACCTTGGCTTTCTTACCTGTAAGACCCTTAAGATAATTAAGCTTTGCACGACGCACACGTCCGTGTCTTACAACCTCAATCTTCTCTACGAGAGGAGAATTGGTAAGCCAGGTCTTTTCCACACCTATTCCGCTTGAAAGTTTACGAACAGTGAAAGTCTCTCCCGAGCCTCCACCCTGAACCTTCTTAACTGTGCCTTCAAAAACCTGCACACGCTCACGATTGCCTTCTTTGATCTTATTATGTACTCTTACGGTATCGCCTACATTGAACTGATGAGGCTGTTCCTTTATTTGTCCTTTTTCAATTTCTTCAATAATAGTCATCTTGTGTTACTCCATTTCATGCAAGTTTTGACAGCACGGAAAATTTTAGCATGTTTTAGCCGTTCAGTCAAGTCTGATCATATATTACCGATTGCAGTAAGCATTATCTTAACGACAAGTGATATAATAACTTATAGCGTATGCAAGGTCAATAGATTATGCTCATTTTTCATCATCAGCGGCATGATCCGACAGTTTAAGTCCCTTTTCAAATCTTAGTCTTATAAAAGCTCCGCAGGGAACGGCAACTATCATTCCGAGTATGCCTCCAATAGCTCCTCCCGCAAGCAGGGACGCTATGACAAGAAGCGGATGGACATTTATGGTTCCGGCAAGAAGTCTCGGATTTATTATATTCCCGTCTATGAACATAATCACCATGATTATAATGATCCCTATAATAAGCATTTTGGGATTGAATTTTATGAGGTTAACCGCTATTACGGCAGCATATCCCAGGATCGGTCCAAGATACGGAATAAGATTTCCCACTCCTACGATCAGCCCCACCGCAAGAGCATACGGCATTCCTATCACGCTGAGTATAATGGTTACGGTTATCCCTACCAATGCGGCGTCCACTATCTGACCTCTTATATAGCCCGAAAAACAGGAGTCAAGATCCTGTCCCCACTCCTTAAGACTGCATATTGCATTATCCGAAAGAAGCTTATGTGCAGCTTTTTTCCAGTAAGCTCCTATGTTGGCACCGTCAATGAGTATGTAAACGGCAAAAATTATACCGAAAAACGCCGTGCTTGTTCCGCTTGCAAATCTGCCTATCATGCTTCCCACATTCGGAATTTTTATACCCGCTCCCGAAAGATATTTTGAAATACTGCTTATCAGACTTTTATAATCCTTTTCTATACTCTCAATCATGAAAAGTATGCTTTTAAAATTGATATTGGATATTTGCTTTGTGACTATGCTGAGAAGCAGAGCCAAAAACAGAAAGATAAAAAACAAAATTGATGCCGCCAATAAAAAAACGGCTATTGTCCTGGTTTTTTTCGCTTTTTTAAAAATTTTTTTCAAAAAATTGTCTATGCTTCCCACCGCCGGATACAGCAGATAGGAAAGCATTATACCTATCACAAAGGGTCCCGCTATAGCCGACACCATATTTCTCGCTATTTTTATGAAGGGGGAAAGCGATATCAAAAATCTTCCAATAAAAAAAGTGGCCAGAATCGAAACTGAAGCATACAGAGCTGTTTTCAGATACCTTTTGTCCAATTTATTCAATAAATTCCTCATTCGCATTTATCCCTTTGCAAAGCATATGATCAGGAGTATCTGCATCATAGCACAGGTACAGGCAGTTTTACATTTATAATTTAAAAAAACAAAACGTCTAAGACGTAAATAATGCAATCTTAAACGCTTTCTGCTTTTCCGATACGCTTATGCTATATACGCATACGGAGACCTTTTCATTATCCGGTTTGTTTATTAAGAGGTTCTTATCAAGCCGAATTATGTATTATCATGGTAGCCGTTTGCTTTAATTCCTTTATATCGATTTTTCCGGTAGCGGTCTGGGGAAATCCGCTTACAAAAAATATATACGAAGGAATTTTATATTTTGCAAGTCTGTGCTCCAGCATTTCAAATATTTTTTCCTTACTCAGCTCTATTCCCTTTTTAGGCTGAATGAGAGCCACCACCTCTTCCTGTCTTATCGTTGCCGGAATCCCCACCACCTTGACTTCATCTACACCTTCATATTTTTTTATTGCAGCCTCTATTTCCGTGGGAGAAATATTTTCTCCGTTTCTGATAATGATATCTTTTATACGTCCTGAAACATGAAGCTCATTGTATTCATCAATATATCCTATATCTCCGGTTTTAAGCCAACCGTCTTTGGTCATGACCTTTGCGGTCTCCTCGGGCTGATTGTAATAGCCCTGCATTACATTATAGCCCTTTGCCTGTATTTCTCCCTCTTCACCCGTTTTCTTCAAGCTGCCGGTTTCGACATCCGCTATTCTGATTGACACCCCTTCAAGCGGAAATCCGCAGCCGTTCGCCTTTTGGGCATCAGGCTCGTTCCAATCCGCTATGGTAAGCGCAGGAGAGGTTTCAGTCATTCCGTAGCTCGGCTGAAGATGTATATTTACAAATTTTTTTCTTATCTCACAAAATTCATCCTCTTTTATAGGCGATCCCGCAATTATGCCGGAGCGAACGCCGCTTCCGTCATGCTCTACTCCCTCATCTTTTTTTACAAGAGCAAGAAACATACTCGGAACACCGTTCAAAATCGTACATTTCTTATTTTCAATCGCAGCCCACACCGAGGAGGTTTTGTAATACGGGAGTACTTCTATAGATGCACCGCAGATAATTGAAGCAAGTATTCCCACAGTAACTCCGAAAGAATGAAACAGGGGAACGGCAAGACACATACGGTCCTCAGAATTCCACCTCATAGACTTAACCACGGAACTTGCATTGGTAAGTAAGCTCTTATGGCTTAGCATTACACCCTTGGGATTTGAGGTAGTACCCGACGTAAACATTACGCAGGCGGTATCGTCGGGAAGAACTCTGCTCTTGGCTCTATTTAACCTGTCAACAGCTTCTTTAGAGCTTATGCTCTTGGGAAAGCTTCCGGACGTCATCCAGAAGCCCGGCTCCTTCTCGTCTATATGTATAAAACGCTCTCTTCGCTCAGATTTATATCTTATTGTGGCAATTATATCCTCGTATACAAGGTCTTTACAGCCACAGCCGTAATATAATACCTTAAGCTCCGAAAAATCAAGCAGATTGCTAAGCTCCATCGCCTTATAGTGAGTGTTCATCAGAAACGGTATCACACCTATCTTTACGGCGGCTAAAAAGGTTATGATCCAATTCGGACTGTTTACGCTCCAAATTCCTATTCGATCGCCCTTAACCAAACCCTCCGCCAGCATATGAGACGCAAAAAGATCGCTTGTCCTGTCAAGCTCCTCATAGCTGCAGCTCCAGTCGGCTATCCCCATAGCCTCTTTATCTGAAAACTTATTTGCCCGTTCATGCAAACAAGTACCGATTGTCTTATTTACCATGTATCCCATTCTAAGCACTTCCGCTATACGATGATTTTTTAAAAAAGGGGGCATGCTTTTGACATGTCCCCCTTTATGCCTTTATAAGTAAGCATTCTATACGGAATAATCGAATTATTCCTGTTCTCTTATATAAAGCGCCTTGCTCTCAAGCATTGCCGAGATCTGTTCATCCGTATATCCTATTTCCTTGAGAACATCCTTGCCCTGTTCTCCGATATCGGGTCCTCTGTTATAATCGGGAATACCCATGTTCTCGAATTTGACAGGGAGTCTTACAAGCCTTCTCGTATTGCCGGTGCGGAACTTCATATCATAGAAGCAGTCATTTGCCTCCGCCTGCTTGTCTTCAAGAATTTCCGTCCAGGTCTTTGCAAGACCGAAGGCGATATCTTCCGCCGTGAGTCTCTCGATCATTTCGTCCGTTTCATACTTTGAAAAGCCTTCCATGACGATATCGTATACTTCCTGAGTCTTGCCGTTCTTCTGGCAGGTAAGAATCGGGAAATACTCCTGATTTCCTACAAGATCCTCTCTGTTGATAGCTCTCATGATCTTGTCATAGTAGGTATTGTAATCGGGAGTACAAAGCTGAATATAACGGCCGTCCTTGGTTTTGAAGCAGTTGTTGGTAGGTGTGGATCCGTTTCTTGCATCAATGGGGTATTTTCTTGCAGGCCCGTCATAGTTACTTGCCTGAACGAGCATACCCATGTTGAAGATGGCAGTTTCGAAAAGTGATGTCTCAACCTTTTCACCCTTGCCCGTAACCTTTGCATGATAAAGAGCTGCAAGTATTCCGGCTGCAAGATTCATGCCGACATTGTGATCACCAAGTCCGGGAACCACGTTCATAGGTCTGTCTTCGCCCTGGTGAAGAGAATGTAAGTATCCGCCTCTTGCGAAAAACGCCGTAAAATCGAAGCCCGGAAGATCCTTGTCGGGACCTTTTTCACCATAGCCCGTGCAGATGGCATAAACAAGCTTGGGATATTTTCCCTTAAGGCTTTCATAATCAAGTTTAAGCTTCTGAAGAGCCTGTATTCTCCAGTTTGTAATAAGAATGTCTGCAGTTTCAAGCAGCTTATGGAAAGCCTCCATACCTGCGGGATCCTTCATATTGAGGGAAATTCCGCGCTTATTTCCGTTCTCAAGCTCCCATGTGGTGTTTTCAAGCCAGTCAAGAGGTCTGCCTTCACTCGGTGCCGTATAGCGAAGCGGATCGCCGTTAGATGCCTCAATCTTTATGACATCGGCACCCAAATCAGCCAAAAAACGTCCTGCGGTTGCAGCGGCAATAAAATTTGCAAGCTCTACAACCTTTACTCCTTCCAGTAACTTACTCATGTACATACTCCTTTCATTTTTAAAATCCGTCTTGGCAGGCAAGGCAGATCACATCCATAACCTGTCAATAATAAATACCGATAAAAACTTAAAAAACGGCGGTATTTATACGTTTCATGCGGCTTCTTGTATACAAGAGCCGTTAAAATGGCAGATCTTGCAGCCGGCAAAGTCTGATATTCTCTACAACAACTGATATTGTTTTATCAAAATAGGTTTCCAAAGTAAATACTTTGTTAATATTTTATTGCTTTTCTATATTTTGCACAAATATTTTTCACCGCAATGTACATGTTTTTTTTGATAAAACACGGGGTCCGAATAAAAACAAGGATCAGTTTTTGTATCGCTACAAAAGCTGACCCTTATTCATTTTTAGATTTTCTCAGTCATCGCACCAATCAGAATACACCCTGCTGAATCATAGCGTCGGCAACACGTTCAAATCCTGCAATATTTGCACCTGCAACCAAGTTGTATCCAAGACCGTTTCTCTTAGCTGCGGCTACGCTGTCATTGTAGATTGTATCCATGATATTGCGAAGCTGCTTGTCAACCTCTTCGGCTGTCCAAACGAGTCTTTCGCTGTTCTGGCTCATTTCAAGAGCACTGGTTGCAACGCCGCCGGCGTTAACTGCCTTTGAAGGTGCAACTATGATATCCTTCTGATCCATAAGGAACTTAAGAGCATCGTTTGTCGTAGGCATATTTGCAACTTCGATATAGTAACGAACCTTATTTGCCGCAATCTGCTCGGCTTCCTTCATGTGAACATCATTCTGCATAGCTGAAGGCATAACTATGTCGGTCTTTACGCCCCAAGGCTTCTCGCCTGCGTGGAATTCAACACCGAATTTGTCGGCATAATCCTGAACTCTGTTGCGTCCGCTTTCTCTCATCTCAACGATATAGTTGATCTTCTCTTCCGTTACAACGCCTTCGGGATCATAGATATATCCGTCGGGACCTGAAAGTGTAACTACCTTTCCGCCAAGCTCGGCAGCCTTTTTGCAGATGCCCCATGTAACGTTACCGAAACCTGAGCAGGCTATCGTCTTTCCTTTGATATCCTGTCCGTCATCCTTGAGAACATTGAGAAGGTAGTATACTGCGCCGTAGCCGGTTGCTTCGGGTCTTATTCTCGATCCGCCGTAGCAGAATCCCTTGCCGGTGAATGTTCCGTTCTCAAAGTTTCCTTTAAGTCTTCTGTATTCACCGAACATATAACCTATTTCTCTTCCTGCAACACCCATGTCACCTGCGGGAACATCGGTATCGGGTCCGATATATCTGTAAAGAGCCTGAATGAAGCTCTGGCAAAATCTCATGATTTCATCATCGCTCTTTCCTGAGGGATCAAAATCAGCCCCTCCCTTACCTCCGCCGATGGGAAGACCCGTAAGAGCGTTCTTGAAGGTCTGCTCGAAAGCGAGGAATTTCATAACTGAAGGCGTTACGTTCTTCTGGAAGCGGATTCCTCCCTTGTAAGGTCCGATTGCGCCGTTGAACTGGCAGCGATATCCTGTATTCGTGTGCCAATTTCCGTCATCTCCCTGCCATGATACGCGGAAGGTAAACATTCTCTCCGGTTCTACCATTCTTGTGAGAAGATCAAGCTTCTCGTACTCGGGATGGCGTTCCACAACCGGCTCAAGCGATGAAAGAACTTCTTCAACCGTCTGGCAGAATTCAGCCTGATCGGCATACTTTTCCTTTACACCGTTAATAACTCTTTCAATGTACGCATTCATTACAACATACCTCCTATGTCGTTAAATAAATTGATTATATTTTCAGACTCGAGCTTTATCTTATTTGCCCGGGTCGGAATACACGAATTAAAAATTTTCAAGAGCCATGACCGGAAAACCTGAATTCAGGTTTTCCGGTCACATAAACATTTTATTTCTTTACATTCTGTAAAATATCAATTTCGACTGATATACCCTGATCTGTAAATTCGATTTTTGTTAACCGACGCTTCAAGCCTTGAACTCTTCCATAAGCTTCTTGAAGATGGGAACCGCCTTTTCAACCTTTGCGGTATCTACGCAGTATGCAAGTCTTACATACTCTTTTGAGCCGAAGCCTGCACCCGGAACAACAAGGAGATCATACTTCTTAGCTCTCTCATAGAACTTGTCTCCGTCCTTTTCAGGAGTCTCGATGAAGAGATAGAAAGCTCCCGCAGGGTTTGCTACACGATAGCCTGCCGCTGTAAGACCCTCAACGAGAATGTCTCTGTTCTTCTTGTAAACCGTAAGATCGGGCTCTACATCGATACACTTCTCAATAACCTTCTGGAACAATGAAGGTGCACAAACATATCCGAGGCATCTTGCCGCACCGGCTACTGCCGCATATACGTTCTTGCTGTCATCGGCTTCGCTGGGAACGAGGATATAACCGATTCTTTCTCCGGGAAGTGAAAGCGACTTGGACCATGAATAGCAGATAATCGTATTCTTATAGAGAGTGGGCATATGAACAACCTTATCGTCGGTATAAACGAGTTCTCTATAAGGCTCATCCGTTATAAGATAGATGGATGTTCCGAATTCCTTTTCCTTCTTGGTCAAGAGCTCTGCAAGAGCCTTGAGGTTGCTTTCCGGATAGATGATACCTGCCGGGTTGTTGGGTGAGTTGATTATCATAGCCTTCGTGTTCTTGGTGACAGCCTTTTCAAGAGCAGCCATATCGATATTGAGATCGGCATCGGGTTGGATAAGAACCATCTTGCCTCCCTGTCCTTCGATGAATACCTTGTATTCAGGGAAGAAAGGCGCTACAACTATGATTTCATCATCGGGAGAAGCTATAAGAGCTCTGAAAGTAATGTTAAGAGAAGCTGCTGCACCGCAGGTCATGAATATATTGTTCATGTCATACTTCGTTCCGAAGCGTCTGTTAAGATTTTCAGCAACAGCCGTTCTTGTTCCGTTGTCACCGACAGCGCTCGTATAGCTGTGATAAGCTTTGGGTTCAAGCTTTTCAATAAATTCCTTTATAGCGTCCTGTACCTGATGAGGAGCGGGAACACTGGGATTTCCGATACTGAAATCCAATACGTTCTCTTCGCCCACTTCGGCAATTCTGCCTCTTCCGAATTCAAAAATATCTCTGATAACCGATCTTGCAGTTCCGAGTTTTAACATATCCTGTGAAACCATTATAATACCTCCATTGTTGATACAATTGTTGATGCGATTGTTAATACAATTAACAAATACACTAAAAGCTGCTACATAATCCTAAATAATCTCTTATTTGCCCTTGCTGCCGTCCATAAGGAAAGCGATAACCGTAAATACAAGTGCACATGCCAATGCCGGAACTATCCAAGGCATAGCGAACGTTCCGAACGGAAGAGCATTGATTTTGTTGTTAAGTTCAATTATACCTGCATTCTGATCGGCAGTACCTGCAATTTGGAAAGCAAGCGCAAGTGCTGAAATAACAGCAACGGGTGCTACACCTACCATAGCTCCGATATAGGTTGCATTGTACTTGATAACCTTATCGAATATCGTGAAGAATACGAGACAGATAATGAACGGGAATACCAGTGACAATACGGGTACGGCAAATACTATGATCTTGTCGGTTCCGAAAAGCGAAATGCAGAATGCGATAGCAGCCGAAACAAGTACAAGAGTCTTGTATTTAAGCTTTCCTCCGGATATTCCTTCAAAGTAGTTGGCAACCGTTGAAGTAAGTCCGATAGAAGTCGTAAGACAGGCAAGAGCCGTTGCAATTCCTATAAGAAGCTTACCTATATTTCCGCCCATCATTCTGCTTACAAGCTCAAGGATAAGAGCCGTTCTGTCTGCATCGGGTCCGAATTCGGTACTGATTGTAGCTCCTGCAAAGGTAAGACCGCCGTATACGAAGGCAAGCAGAATGAACGCAACTACGCCCGTACCTATCATCATTCCGAGCTGGTCTTTTTCTTCGGTATATCCTCTTCTTACAAGATCCGAATATACAAGACCCGCCATAAGAGCGCAGCCGAGACCGTCCATAGTCTGATATCCTTCGGTAAAGCCTCTGAGATATGCGTTTGTAACGGTGGGTTCAGCCATGGTTACTCCGGGCATGAATATTGAACGGATAATTACTATTGCAAGGATAACAACGAGAGCAGGTGTAAGGAACTTACCCACTATGTCGATAACCTTACCGGGATTGATGGCAAGATAAATTGTGAGACCGAAGAACACTACCGACGTCGCAATCTGAGGAGCACCGGGTGCAAACTGAGTTACAAGCATCGTGTGTGTAACGGAAGCGGTTCTGGGAACTGCAAATATCGTACCTATCATGAGAACGCAGATAGCTGCAATAGTCTTGGAAAATAAAGGGTGTACCCTCTTTCCGAGGCTGTCGCCCTGTCCGCCTACGGTAGCCGTTACTATAAGACCGAGTATGGGAATAACGGGGTCTGTTGAAAGGAAGCCCGCCATAGCAAGATACCACTTACTACCCGAAATAACTCCAAGGTACGGAGGGAAAATCAGGTTACCTGCGCCGAAGAAAATAGCAAACAGGGCAAATCCCATAATGATAGTGTCTTTTAACTTATTATTTTTTGACATAAAATTTTCCCCCGAAAATTATAAGCCGTTAACTATGTTGTTCGGCTTTTCTCCTTTGTGAACAACCTTTATCATACTCTCATATGCCCAGCTGAACATTCTTTCAAATGCGTCATCCGTTGTTCCGGCCATATGAGGCGTCATGATCATTCTGCGATTTCCTTCTTCATTGAGAGAAAGAAGCGGGTGACCGTCTTCCGGAGGCTCCGGTGCGACAACGTCAAGACCTGCATAAACTCTTCCGCTGTTGAGAGCTTCGGCAAGATCCTCGTTGTTTACGATCTCTCCTCTTGATACGTTTATAAGAATTACATCCTGCTTCATCTTGGAGATTGCTTCCTTGTTGATGATGCCGGTGGTTGAAGGAAGAACGGGAACATGGTATGAAATAATGTCACATTTCTCGTAGATCTCTTCATAGGTTGCGAATTGAAGGTTGTACTTCTTTTCCGTCTCCTCATCAGCTCTTACTACATCGCTGTAAAGTATCTTGCAGCCGAAAGCGTTAAGAATGTTGGCAGCCATCTTTCCTATAGCTCCGAGACCTATAAGACCGACGGTTCTTGTCGAAAGCTCCTTGTGTCCTGTTGCACGATAGTGTGCAAATACACGCTTGTAGCCTTCTGCGCTTTCCTTACATCCTGCATCCGCATATGACACTCTCTTAAGGCTCGAAAGCATAAGAAGAACCGCATGTTCCGCAACAGCCATTCCGTTAACGCCTCTGTTTGCACAAACATAAATTCCCTTTTCCTTCGCAGCTTCAAGATCAATCTTGTCGAATGCGGCTCCAAGTGAATGGATAAGCTTGAGCTTGGGAGCGTTCTCGATAACGTTTCTTCTGATGAACTCCATCGGACTTACGAAGAGAACCTCCGCGTCCTTGATGCCCTCAATGAGTTCCTCATCAGAACACGGATAAGCGAGGTATTCATACTCGAATCCCTCCGGCTTAACCGCTCCGAACTTCTCATTAAGCCCCTTACTAATTGTTGATACAATCTTAGCCACTACAATAACCCTCCTTTTGATTAAAGTTTGTGTGTAACTTTTCAATCCTTACCCTCTATGCCGGTGCTGTTTGTATACCAGCTGAGGGAGATCTGTGGTTTTAAGCCTGCAATATGTGCACTCTTCACAAGATCTGACATTATTTTATCAAGTGCCTCAGACAAAGTAAATACTTTGTTTATGTTCCCTTTATTTTTCCATATAATTCACAATTTTAATTAAAATTTCTGTACAAAATTTATGTTCGGAAATACGACGGATAGTTTGCAATGGCTCTGACGGCTATATTTTTGATGGTTTCAAGATGGTTTCCCATGGCTTCTTCCGCTGCCAGAGGATTGCTTAATTTCAGGCTGTTTACTATGTTTCTGTGCTCTTCTATAAGAGCGGGAATACGATTATCGAAGGCGACGTCGAAGTTTCTCCATCTTGCAATGTGCAACATATGCTGATCCAGCAGCTGCATGAGAGGTCTTCTTCCGACGCTGTCTATCATCAGATTGTGAAATTCAGCGTCATACTGCGGGAATTTTCCCGTGTAATCACGCTCATGCCTGCATTTTTCCTGCTCCTTAAGATTGGCTTCAAGCTTGGATATAAGCTCTTTTCTGTCATCCTCGCTGAGGACTGTATACAACTCATAGATTACTTCCTTTTCCACAGCGGTTCTAAGCATCATTATGTTGGATATATGCTGAATATCCATGTGGGATATATAGGTTCCCTGCTTAGGATAGACCTCGATAAATCCCATTTCCTTAAGCTTTATGAAAGCCGCTCTTATCATGGTTCTGGACACTCCGTAATTCACAACCATCTGATTTTCGCTGATCATCTGTCCCGGCTTGTATTCAAGAGATATTATCTTGTTCAGCAGATCGTTGTATATATCTTCTATATTATCCATTCTAACGCCTTCATCATCCATTCCGGTTCTCCTTTTATATTTAACAACGGTTACTATATTTTAGAAAAAGTAAAATACAACGGGTATGGTCAGCACCGATAAAACGGTATTCATGGCGACAATATCATTGCATTTATTACCCGCATTGCCGTAGACCTCCGCAAGACTTCCTACTATGGAGCCTATCGGCATACACAGTACCAAAACGAAAATCCCAACCAGAGTTTTGTCGAACTGCAGGAATCTCGACAGCACTATGCCCAGAGCGGGAATAATTACGAGCTTGGAAAAGGATATTATGTAGTTTTCTTTTGCAGTAAAGACCTTTTTCAAATCTTTTTGAGCCAATGTACAGCCTATTATCATCATGGATAAGGGAACGCACGCATTACCCAGATAGCCGCACAAGGATACCGATGCCGCAGGGAGCCTGATATCCAGCGCATATAAAAGTATTGCGATAACGCAGCCTATGGTTCCGCCGTTTATTATTTTTTTCAGATCGAATTTCAGTCCTGCGGGAGACGCCAACATTACTCCGTATGTATATATGAGTATGTTGAACGCAAGGGAATAGAACGCAAGGAAAATGAGATATTCACCTCCATACATGGCTCTTACAATAGGCGCCCCCATAAATCCCACATTGGAAAAAACCATCATGAGCTGCTGCAGTCTCATATCCTGATCCTTAAGTCCTCTGACTCTTACATACAGCGCTCCGAATATGATCAGAAAAATATAGTATATAACTACGAGGATCAGATTTTCAGATATTGAAGGGCCTGTATTGCCGGCATAGGAGGAGAGAAGAGATATCATAAAAAACGGATTGAATATGTTAACGGTAATCTTGTTGAGACTCTGCCATCCGCTTACGCTTATCCATTCACGCTTAAACGCTATATAGCCGCAAAGCATCATTACGAGCAGTATCGTGGTCTGAGAAATAAGTATGCCGGTTGTCGCCATGTGATATTCCTTTCAAATCAAGCCGGCAGCTTCCTGCCGTATCTTCTGTAATACTCTATATAGGAATCCGCAACCTGCCATATCCAGCCGTGCCTCTTGGAATATGGAGTCTTTATATTCAGGCTGCTTATCAGCCTTTCGGAAGCCGTCCTGACATCCAAATCGGGTTCTCTTTCATCGAATTTGGCAACCGTATTTAAAAGACTCTCGGACAGCTTCAAATTCTTATTTATTATTTCTTTTAAAGCCTCTTTTTTAAATTCTCCGCCGTGAGCGGCAATGTAATGGGAATACTTATACTTACGTGCATTCATCTTGCATTCAAGATCCATTCTCAAATCTTCCGCAAACGGTATCTTTGACATCTCAAGCGCTCTTCCGCAGGAAAGCAGGTCTCCCAAAAAGCAGACTCCGTCGGGAGTAATAATTATTCTATGCTCCCTGCAATGCCCTGCGGTATCTATAAGCTTAAATCTTCTGCCCTCAATTTCAACAAAGGGAAGCGAGGTCACATCGGAAATCCTGCTCCTTAAAAGCCTCAGGCTTTCCCGGTATTCCTCTCCCTCTCTTTCACTTACTCTGAGCATTACATTGCGGGTATAATCATCTATTTTCGAATCGTTTTCAAACTTTTTGAGCTCCGCTTCCGAAAGGAAAAATTCCTGCTCCTTGTCCTGTACAAGAGCCGCATCTCCCGAACAGTGATCTATATGAAGGTGGCTGTGTATCAGCGCCCTCATATGGATATCATTTTCATCCATATATTTGCGGATCAAGACACCGTGCTCTCTGTATCCGCTGTCGAGCAAAACTATATTTTTATCGTCAAGTACATAGAAAGGAATACTCATATACGGGAAATCAAACATCCATGTATCCCTGTATACATGCTTTATTTTTAACTTATCAGACATTTCAGCTCCGAATTTATGAATAATTTATATTATATATACTAAAAATAAATTATACAACGAAGAATTTGGCATAAAACAAAGCGATCCCTGAATGTCCGTCATTCAAGGATCGCTTTATAGACTATCCGTCATGTTCATTTTCAAAAATAGAGTTTCCTTTGGGGCTTACTGCGGGATATCCGAGATATTTATTTAGGGCATCCCTAAGCTCGTCACTTGTAACATGCTCTAAAAGATCCGCCTGAGCATGAATATCCTCGGATTTTATATGCAGTATCTCCGAAAGGAAATATTCCCATATTCTGTGCTTGGATAAAACGGCTTTTGCAAGCTTATCTCCGTTGTCCGAAAGTCTGATGCGCTTATTTTCTATTGTGAATTTTCCCGAAGCCTCAAGCTTTTTTACCATTTCGCTTACGGAAGCCTTTGATACCCCCAGGTATTCGGCAATCTCTTTATTGGTTGCATATCCTTTTTCTTTTGACAGCCTGAAAACCGCCTGCAAATAATCTTCCCTGCTGGAGTTCATTTTTATCCTCTTACCGAAGAGTCACATACCGTATTCTTTTCTTATTTCATTGTATAGGACTTCTCCCTTTTTGGTAAGACTGTAAATTTTAAAATCCTCGTTTATGTATACAATACCCCTTTCTATCAGCTTGTTTGCCCTTTTTTCTATATCATTCCTGCTCCATCTGAGATGATTTTCTATCGTATCGATTCCCAACTCCTCGCACTCGTCGGGATCTCCCATATGATTTCCTATATGCAGGGTCATAAGCTCCAGTCTGAACTCCCTGCTGTTTTTGACTCTTCTTATAACGGATGTTATAAGCCCCTCTCTGTTAAATAAAAATGTCAAAAAGAAGCTTGATCCCGCTACAACAGCCGTCATTCCCGACATTGATACATTAAGCACAAGAGAAAGCAGATATCCTAAAACCGAATTTATAAATGCGTATATGCAGGAAACCAGTATCATCTTTTTCAGATCCTTGCATATCAGATACGCAGAAGCTCCGGGAGTGATAAGAAACGACACGACCAATATCGCACCTACCGCATCAAATGCGACAACGGCGGTCATAGATGACAGGGTCATAAGCGCATAAAATAAAACAACCGATGAAAAACCCGATATTATCGCATATTCAGCGTCAAAGGTAGTGATTTTCAATTCTTTAAATAAAATAATCACAAATACAAGATTTACCACAAGCAAAATACCCATCTGGACAAGCCCCTTGGGAAGAGATATTCCGAATACATCCATTCTGTTGAGGGGAGCCATTATTACCTCACCCATAAGGACTATATCGGTGTCTAAATGAGCATTCCTCGCAAATTTGGTAATCAGCACAACCGCAAGCGCAAAGAACATGGGAAATACAATTCCCACAGCCTCGTCATTTTTGGCAAGTCCGGACTTCGATATCAGCTCTATACAAAAAACCGTAATTACTCCGAATAAAGCCGCTCCGAACAAAAGAAAGGGCGAGGCGATATCCTTAACTATAAGAAAAGCAATTACTATGCCCAAAAGCACGGTATGGGAAATGGCGTCCGAAACCATGGAAAGCTTTCTCAAAACCAAAAACGATCCTATTATGGCACAGCTTAAGGAAGTGATAATTAACACGAAAAGAGATTCGTAGGATATCTGAAGATATATCCACAAATTATTCAATACTTCCATTTTTTTGTCTCCTTTTCTTAAAATTGGCTATCATCCCGTGAGGACCGACAACAAGCGAAATAAGCGCAAAAAAGTTCATTACCAGAATTATTGTTGCGCCCGTGCTCATTCCGTTATAGGCGGTGGAAATATATGTTCCGATGATTGCGGAAATTCCGCCTGTAAGCGCAGCTATAACGAGAACTCCGCTGAATCTCGTGCTCCACTGCATTGCCGTAATGGCGGGAACGATAAGCAGCGCCGATATTAAAATCGCACCTACAAGCTTAAGACCCGTAGATATAAGGCTCATGGTCATAAAAAGAATTACTCCGTACAGCAGAGTGGTATTAAGCCCTATTGTCTTGGCATAGGTTATATCAAACAGAAATACCTTTATTTCTTTATAGAATATAATCAGCAAGGCAAGAACCAGAAGAGAAACTATAAAAATAATTCTTACGTCTTCCTTCATGATATATGCCGCCTGTCCGAATATATAATTTTGAAGACCCGACTGAGACGCTTTCGCATACTTGGAATTGCCCTGTATATAGCTTTTAAGAACCATACCCAGTCCGAAAAAGCTTGAAAGAACAATGGCAAGCACCGCATCAAGCTCCAGCTTGGAGTTGGCATTTATTGTCTGTATGACGATAAACGCTATTGTTCCGGAAAAAATCGCCCCGAATATGAGAATAAGCGGATCTCTGACCATGAAAATCATAAAGAAAAGCACTATTCCCGGGAATGAAGAATGTCCTATTGCGTCGCCGATAAGCGACTGTCCCTTTAATACCGTTATACAGCCTATGGCTCCCGTCGCCGCCGCCAGTAAAAAGGTTCCCGCAGCTACCACAAGAAAGGCGTGACTTGTTAAAATTCCTATATCAAACATGTAAATCCACCATCATCATTGCTTTTTCCAAGTTTTCTTTGTTAAATACATCTTCCACTTTTCCCTCAGCCACAACTATCTTGTTAAGAATTACGATATGGTCGAAGTACTCCTTTATAGTAGATAAATCATGGTGCACCACCACTATGGTTTTTCCTTTTTTCTTTTCCTGCCTGAAAAAATCTATGATCACCTTTTCGGTAACCTTATCAACGCCCGCAAGCGGTTCATCCATAAAATAAAGCTTTGCATCCTGAGCTATGGCTCTTGCTATAAACACTCTCTGTCTTTGTCCGCCTGAAAGCTGCGAAATCTGTCTGTCCTTAAATTCCAGCATTCCTATCGTTTCAAGCGCTTTCGCCGCAATTTCAAAATCTTCTTTTCCGGGTCTTTTTATCCATCCCAAATGAACATATCTGCCCATCAACACGACATCCATAACCGTCGTGGGAAAATCCCAATTAACCTCGGAAGCCTGCGGAATATAATTAATCTGTTTTTTTACCTTGGAGAGAGTGTCTCCCATTATAAGTATCTCTCCCGACATCTTTTTTTGCAGACCTAAAATACCCTTTATCAGAGTGGATTTGCCCGCCCCGTTAGGTCCTATTATCGCTGTTATGGAATTTTCAACTATATTGACATTATTATCCCACAGTACGGGCTTGTCATGATACGCAATAGTTAAATCTTCAGCCTTTACTATAATGTTATCCATCACTTTCCTCGCCTCCATGCCCAGGCTCATACTTTATTCCGTTCAAAAGCTTAGAGCATAAATTACTTGTTATATCGTTAAGATCGGTAAAAGCCGTTGCATTACTCAGGTAACACAGCGGCTTCTCCTTATGTTTTACTTTAAATTTTCAGTTATAAGTCTGACGTTGTGTTTATACATATCGATGTATGTATCTCCGTCTTCTCCCTCAGGAGCGAGCGAGTCGGAGAAAAGCTCATTTCCTTCACCGCTTACAACCTTTACATCAAAGCCTTTTGCGGCACAGGCTTCCTTTAATTTTTCCATTCTGGCGGGATCGGTTGTAGATTCCGCAAAAATCGCCTTAACACCGTGCTCAACGATAAAATCTACGGTATCTTCAAGATCCTTGTTTGCAACTTCCGAATCCGTGCTTACACCCTGAGGTGCGACTACTTCTATATCATATCTTCTTGAGAAGTAGTTAAAAGCGTCATGAGGCGTAATGAGGTATCTGTTTTCCTTTTCAATTCCATCAAGCGCCGCTTTATTTTCCTCATCAAGTGCTGTAAGTTCCTCAAGATATGCTGCAAGGTGAGCGTCTATATCTTCCTTGTTGTCGGGAAGAAGCTCTTTAAGCTTTTCTGCTGCATTTGCGGTAGCTTCCTTATAAAGGTCTATATCGAACCAGAAGTGGGGATCAATTACAGTTTCTCCGTTTTCTTCCATTTTGCCTATTTTGTCGTCGGCAAAGGTTGAAGCAACCGCATATCCCTTCGCTTCAAGAACGTCCTGCATCTTTCCTTCAAAATGAAGTCCGTGGTACAGAACCATATCCGCCTCTTCAATCTTCTTCAAGTCTTCGGGCTTTGCAACATAAAGATGAGGGTCTTCTCCCGCAGGAATAATAAGCTCTCTTTCCACGAACTCTCCTGCAAGCTGGCCTACCATATCGTAAAGGAAGGATGTTGTTACGGTAACAATCTTCTTATCCGTGTTCTCATCCTCAGCCATCATCGCCTCGGTGCCTGCCGTATCCGCTGCGGACATCGCTTCGGTAGAGGCGCTTTCCGTTTTTTCAACACCGGCAGTCTTTGAACAGCCTGCTATAAGAGCTGCACCGAGCCCTGCCAGCAGGAACAATTTCTGAAATTTTTTCATAATTTCTCCTTGAATTTTAATATTAATTTTGTTAGGTGCACCTTACTTAGTTCGGATTGTATCGCCCCTCTTTTTTTTTGTCAATAGCAAATTTTTATTTTTTATTTATAAATATCTTAACCTGTTTTAAAGTAACAAATATCTTCTGAAAATTTAACTTTCAGGGCTGTAAAATCCCCTGTAAAAAGCCCGAAGCGCAAAGATCTTTCGGGGGGGACTCTCCCCAAAAGCAAATTTTCAATAGAGAACACCATAGGTGTGAGCTGTTGAGAATAGCAGGTGTGTCTGCACTTGCCCTGCTTGCCATTCAGTAAAAGTATGAGAGGGTTTAACAGCCCTCTCATACTGCTTTTAAGGAGAATAAAAAATGACTAAAAAATTTTTGATTTCTATTATGATATTATGTTTATTGCTTGTTGGCTGTGCTAAAGGCAAATCAACTCAAAAAGCTCTGGCAGAAGCCGATTCTACATCAAATAAAAATGTTCTATTAACTGCAAATGGAGAACAAAAAATCGAAATTGTAAACGGAAGTTTATTTTTTAATGATTATATTCCGTCAACAAATGATATAGCCTATTTTAATCCGGATACCGCCCAAACAGAAAGGTGGGATTTAGAACAAGTTACAGAATATTTAGGTACTTCTTTTTATCCGTCTTATGTACCGAAATCATTAAAACTTTGTAAAGACTTTTATAGTGATACATTCATTTCAGAGTATATAGATAAATCTATGTATTGGACTGTTGCATTTGAAGGAGGTGAAGATTCTCCGGTTTATGATAATTTTGGATTGTTTTATAGTGATTCCTTTGCTGATGAATACAATCCACTAAGAAAAAATTTATATATTGAGGTATCAAAAAACAAAATACCTCAATCCGATACTTTATATTTATATGAAACCACAGAAAAATCCAAAATCGGTAATACTGAATTAACAATAGGATTTTACAAAGCTCCCTATTATGATGGGAAGAAAGAGCCTGCCGGATATTCTGAATGTTTTGTTGCTGAATTTATGGTTGATAATGTAGGGTATCGTGTTAAAAGTGAAAATTTATCACAAAATGATTTTATCAAAATCTTAACATCACTTCCTGTATTTCAATCATAGGGGCTGTCGCTTTAGATGATTGAAACATCCGGGCGAAGCCCCTGTAACAGACGTTGATTTAAATACTTGTAAAATCAGTTCTTATAGGCTTATTGTATATATCTTTTGCTGTAAACATATGCTACAAGCGACATGATAATTACTCCCGAACCTATAACCGCAAAGCCGAAAACATTTACCGAAAAAGGAACCGCCGTCATAAGAGCGGTCGATAAGGGCATAAGCAGAACCGCAACCGTGAATATGGTGCTGAATACTCTTCCGAGCATTTCATTAGGCACCTTTTTTTGAACCATTGAAAAGAAATGTATGTTGAAGATCGTAAGAAAAAACTCAAAAATCAAATTTCCGGACACTATGACGAGGGTCGGAAGCTTAAAAAGATACATAGGGGTTATAAGAAACAGCCCCATGCCGCAAAGAGCAAGACTTACAAGAATACTGTTGTAGCTGTTTTTGAAAATCTTTTTTGCGAATATTGCACCCAATACCGAGCCTGCCGCTCCCATGGAAAGAAGAGCCGCATAGCTTGAGCCGTCCTCAAAAAGTGTATTTGTAAACGGAACAAGATAGTTAAAGGCCGCGATAAAGAAATTCACAAGCGACGCTATGACCAGCAAAAAGAAAATTTCCTTTTCATGCACAACAAATTTAGCGCCCTCTTTTATGTCTATCAATATATTTTTGATATTGTCATCGCCCGTTTTATTTTCAACATGAAGTTCCTCTTGCTTTATCGAAAAAAGGAGAAGAAAAGAGACAAAAAACGTGGCACTGTCAAAAAGCAGCGTGGGTCTGAGTCCGAATCTGTCCACAAACAGGAAAGCAAGCAGCGGAGACGATATTTTTATGATTCTTGTAACAACCTCGAGATTGGAGTTGAAATTAACAAGCCTGTCTTCTTTTACAAGTGTAACCACATAAGAGCGAAACGACGTTCCCGAAAAGGCGTGAGATATTGCAAGTATGGCGTTTACGGCTATAAGGCCGTAGAGCATGATATTGTCGTTTGCGGTAAATGCCAATACAAGACAGGCAAGAGCCCCTATAAAATCGGTTGACATAAGTATTATACGCCTTTTAAATCTGTCGGCGACGGCTCCTCCTACGGGATTTAAAAACAGGGCTATTATATTTTCAGCAAACTGATAATATCCGAGATATTTTTGACCGATAACTCCAAGTCCCGCTATCCATGTACTGTTACCGTAATCATACATGACGTTTCCTACGGTATTTACTGCACGGCTTCCGATCAATTTGATTTCATTTTCAGACATATAAGCCTCCTGTAAAAGCAACTTCATTTTTAAGGAGGAATTATAAAATCATTTTCGACAAGCTTTTATTTTTTTGCAAATATACAAATATTACTTCACATACTTTTCAAAATCATTTTTATAATTTTTCGCCATATTGATGCAGCCCAGCATCTCAAAAATGCCTATTGCGTTTTTCATGTCCTCTATACCGCCCAACACATCCTTTTGCTTATATGCACATAAGCCCGTCAGAAACAAATATATGGTTTTTTCATAAAGTCTTGTTTCATTTTCAATAAGCTTGTAAACTTCCTTCTGATAAAAGAGGGCTGTTTCAAGCTCATCTTTGTGTATGCAGACCTCCCAAATATTCATTAAGGTAATGATGACAAGATTTTTGTGCGTACCTATTTCCTTATAGAATTTTTTACGTTTGACAATTTCTTTTCCCATCTCGTGAAGCAGCGGAATATCTATGAATAAATACAGGTTTCCTATAAGAATAAGCTCGTATATATTCCAATTTTCCGTATGAAACAGATAGTCGGTAACCTCATCCAAATATTCCTTTGGAAATTCCACACTTTCATCACATTTGCAGACAAAGCCCTGCAATAAAATGATATTTAAGCGGTGCCTTATATTTTGAGGATCTTCTTCAAGCTTTTTTCTTTCCTCATCCTGAAGCCTCTTGAAGCCCTTAATATCTCTTTCATACTCAAGCTCTATAAGACTTGACATCAGCTTTATGTGTTCGGTTTTCTGATAATCCATAGCCGCGTCCATAAATTCCTTTACTTCTATTTGAAGTCTGTCTATTACACTTAAGAATTTGCAAAGCGAGATATCGGATTCGCCTCTTTCAAATCTCGAAAGCTGGGACAGCGACATATCCGATCCCGCCGCATCTTTTAATGACATATGCCTGTTTGTCCTCAATTCCCTTAACGTGTTTCCGAGACGTTTATTATCGTACATAATATTTTTCCCTGTCTATTTTTTACAATGATATCAGCAGTCATAACGCACAATGTCATAAATTTATTCGGTACTGCAAAGAATATCATATTATGCTCTAATAAGCTCATATTTTTCCCGTATATGCAAATATTATTTGTTCAAGCAATGAGAAGGAAACCGAAGCTTCGACCCCTCCTGCAAAAAACCTCAATAACGAATAAAGCCCGCAAAGGCTGTTTTACTCAGTTAAAAATAACCCCTCCCGTCAGAAAAAATTCCCAACGAAAGGGGCTGTTTAATACAGCATACGCTTTATACTTAATATTATTTAACTAAGACTCTAAATTACTTGTTGTTAAGCTTCTCGGATACTTTCTTCAAAAACTTCTCGTTATTTATAATGAAACGCTCATGCTCGCCTTCTCCTATAAGTCCGGCTTCATCAAACGCCTGAAGCTTGAATAACAGTTTCTTTCCGTCAACCTTAACAAGCTCGCTTTCACATCTTATAGTCGAGCCTATTCCCGAAGCTCCGAGATGCTTGACCATAACCATGGTTCCTACAGTTCCTTCGGTTTCCGGAAGAAGCTCCTTTACACTCATCTGAGCCGTCTTTTCCATAAGAGCCACAAGTGCGGGAGTTCCGAAAACCTCCAGCGCCCCGCTTCCGTGAACCGCAGCGGTATCCTTGTATTCTACAACCAGCTCCTGTTTACCCTTTACACCTGCTTCTATCATAATTTATTCCTTTCCGTATATTTTATTAATCCATCAGGTAAGAGAATATCATATATGAGGTTTTTAGTGAATTATGTCTTATGGTTTCATTTTCTAAAGACAATATGTCGCCCTCTATTATCTTTGTTTGGATATCTTTTAATTGCTCTTTATCCAAAAGCACGGCATTTTTATTTTCCGTCCTTAAATATTTTTCCATTATCCTATGCTCGATCGCCCTGTTATTGGCTACGGTTACGTCCACCTTCCTCCCGCTTTTTTCAAGATATTCATTGATGACTCTTACATGATCGCTTACGTTATATCCGTCGGTTTCTCCGGGCTGAGTCACGAGATTGGAAACATACATTATTTCGGACGAGCTCTTCTTAAGAGCCTCCTGGATTTCCGGAGCTATCAAATGCGGCAGTATACTTGTATAAAGACTTCCCGGACTGAATACAATAAGATCCGCGGCTTCAATTTTTTGTTTTATTTCGGAGATTATGGTTATATCATGATCATAGGTCAGTCTGCTGATTTTGCTTATATTTTTGCTGACCTCCTCTTCACCGATATAGCTTTCTCCGTCGCTTTCTCCTATCAGCTCGACCCTTTCTTCCGTAAGAGGAAGTACCGTTCCCTTTATATTAAGCAGACCGCACATATATCGGGATGCCTCTGAAAGAGATCCCTTTATATCTATCAGGGCAGATAGGATAATATTTCTTACGGGATGATTGTGCAGACTTCCGCTTTTTGAAAATCTGTACCCCAACAGATTTAAAAAATCGTCATCCACATTCGCCATCGCAAGGAGTACCTTTCCGAGGTCTCCTACTGCGGGTATATCCAGCTCTTCTTTTAAAACCCCGGTACTCGAGCCGTTATCCGTAACGGTTATTACCGCAGTTACATCAAGGGGAAAAAGCTTCAACCCGCTTAAAAGACATGAAAGTCCCGTTCCCCCGCCGAAAACAACAATTTTTTTCATAGATTGACCTTTTATAGTTCCGATTAAAAACTTATTCCATTTTTTCCGATATTATAATATAAATATAATATCGAAAAGAAGATTTCAAGCGTTTGAATATGTATAAAAAACTCAAGATACTTTTACTTATAATATCCGCCTTAATCATTTCCTCCTGCTCCGGATCGGCTTCAGGCTCCGGACTCGAAGAATGGAGTCTTTCTACACAAAAAGGAACAAGAGACAATACTCCCGTCTGTCTTGTCCCCAAAGAAGATATGACGGATATATCGGAAAATGATCTCGCCTCAATAAATTACTCAAATGCAAACGAAGGATACGTAATAGTAAAATATACAGGAAAAAATCACAAGGTCAAGCTCCAAATAAAGGGAAACGACGGAGTGAAGTATACCTATTCTCTAAAAAATGACGGAACTCCCGACGTCTTTCCACTGTCGGCAGGCGACGGAAGCTATAACATAAGCGTATTCGAAAATATACAGGCAAATCAATATTCCCTGGCTCTTTCCACCGATATCGACGTCAAATTAAGAAACGCCTATCTCCCGTTCCTTTATCCGAACCAATATGTTAAATTTACTAAAGATGACAAGGCAATCGCAAAAGCTGTAGAGCTTGCATACCCCGCAAATAACGATCTGGAAGTTGTGTCAAATGTTTATAATTATATAATAAGAAATGTAAGCTATGATACCGAAGAGGCGGAAACCGTAACCAGCGGCTATCTGCCCGATATAGACGAGGTGCTTGAAACTGGAAAGGGGATCTGCCTTGATTATGCTTCTCTTATGACCTCCATGCTCAGAAGCCAGCAGATACCGGCACGAATGGAAATAGGCTACGCCGGAACCGCATATCATGCCTGGATAAGCGTTTATATAGACGGAGCGGGATGGATAAACGGGCTAATACAATTTGACGGCGTGGACTGGAGTCTTATGGATCCCACCTTTGCAGCCTCAAACAGCTCCGACTATCTCAAATCCTTCATAGGAGACGGCAAGAACTATACCTTAAAATACATTTATTGATTTCATCAATATGAATACATAATATGAATACATAATATGAACACATATGAAAAGGAATATCATGGAAAACAAAAAGAAAAACCTACGTTCTCTTTCCAATCATGAAATCTCCATTTTTTGCCGGCAGCTGTCCATGCTCACAAAAGGCGGAGTATCGCCTTACGAATGCATAAATCTTCTGATTTCGGATACCAAGGATTCTGAAGGAAAGTTCATTCTTTCAAAAATCATGGACATACTGAATACCGGTGAGCGGCTTCACACCGCAATGGAGTACAGCGGCGTTTTCCCCGATTATGTAATCAAAATGATTACTCTGGGTGAGGAATCGGGAAGGCTTGATACCGTTCTCGACTCGCTTGCAAATTTTTATGAGCGTGAAGATGAATTAAACGAAAATATACGATCCGCTTTTACTTATCCTCTTGTAATGATAGCCATTATGATAGTCGTGGTTTTTGTAATCCTTTCAAAGGTTATGCCTATATTTGCAGATGTTTTCGCACAGCTTGGAACCGCAATGAACGCCTTTTCCGAATCCCTCGTGGCTCTCGGCAGAAGCATAAACAATTATTCCGTTATCCTCATTGTCATTATGACCGCCCTTGTCTGTCTTGCTGTATATCTGGTGCACGGAAGGGGAGGAAAAAAATTTTTACTGCTCATAGCCCAAAAGCTGCCCGTAACCGGAAAACTGTACAGAGATATCGCCGCAGGGCGTTTTGCGTCAGGAATGGCACTGACTCTTGCAAGCGGAATGGACACCTACCGCAGTCTTGATATAGTTGCGGATCTTGTTGAAAATAAAGATATTTCATCACGCATCGAAACTGCCAAAAAACTGATTCGTGAGGACGGCATGACATTTCCCGAAGCTCTTGAAAAGACGGAGATTTTTTCACAGCTCTATACAAGAATGATACTTGTGGGATTCAAATCCGGAGCCATGGACGTTTCATTCAGGGAAACCGCCGAGCACTATACCATTGATACGGACAGAAGAATATACGGTATCATCTCCGTAATAGAACCCACTCTGGTTATTATTCTCTCCATAATTGTGGGACTCATTCTTTTATCCGTAATAATGCCGCTTATGGGCATAATGTCAAGCATAGGCTGAAGGGACTTTGACTATGAGAGAACGCTTTGCCTATACGGGTGAAAACAAATTCAAAATACCGCAGGTCATGTCTTTTATTTTGTTATGGATAGCGATTATTTCAGCATTTGTATTTTCAACCTTGAATTTCAGGGATTATACCTATGCAAAGCAGCATGAGAGCCTGGAAAATGCACTTATGCAGAATATAGCTCAATGTTATGCGATAGAGGGCATATACCCGCCCGACATTGAATATCTCAAGGATCATTACGGCCTTTTTTACAATGAAAAATATTTTTTTGTCGATTATAGATCCATAGGCTCGAATCTGTACCCCGATGTTACGGTAATAGATTTGTATAAATAACGGTTCATATATGAATGAAAAAAAATTTCAACGACATGTAATTGATATACTGTTCGTACTTGCTCTTATGGCTTTATTCGCCATATCCTCGGTTATGATTATCGCTATCGGCGCAAGCGTTTACAGACAAACTGTCGACACCATGTCCGATAATTATTCTCTGCGCACATCTTATTCATATATAACAGAAAAAATAAGGCGTTCCGATACGGACGCCGGAGTTGAAATAGGCAAAATAGGCAATTCGTCTTCTCTTTTATTACGTCAAAATATTGATGGTATTTCGTATACTACCTACTTGTATTTTTATGAAGGCAGCTTAATGGAAATGTTTGTCAGAAGCGATATGGAGTTTTCCGAAGAACTTGGCACTCCTATAATGGAAATAGCCGGATTGCAATTTACCTCTTCAGAAAATAAAAACATTCTGAATATTAAAATTACCGAAAAGGACGGAACCAGAAGAACCTTGCTGATCAAGCTCAGAAGCGACATATACACGGAGGAAAACGGATGAAACAGCGAGGCTCCGGATCATATGCAGCCCTTCTTGAAATGATTATTGTAGTGCTGTTGTTTTCACTTGCCGCAGCGGTTTGCGTGCAGGTATTTGCAGCTGCAAGAAAGCTTGAAAGGCACAGTAAATCCCTCACGGAAGCGACTCTGGCTGCTCAAAACATAGCAGAAGCATTTTATATATCCAATGCCGACGCTTCGTCTATGCAGGAAACGCTCCCTATGTCGGAGCGAATAGATGACGCTTCAGCTCTTACGGTCGATAAAGCTTTTGACATAAAGCTTTTCAGCCACACAATACTGGCACTGTATTATGACTCCACCTGGCAGCGGCTTCCGCCTTCCCGCAGAGCTGCCGCAACCTATACGGCTGTGTTTTCCATGGATGAGCCGGATAAAGACTGTATAGTAAATGCAAATATAAATATTTTTTCGGATAAAGAGAAAATTTTGGAAACCGGGCTTTGCCATTATGTGAGAAATTATAATCCGGAGGCTGAAAATGAATAAAAGACGTTCGTTAGAATTTAAGATTCATTCAGGCACGGCATCCATTCTGCTTATATTTATAATTTTATGCCTTGTCTCCTTTTCCCTGCTTTCCGTAAGCAGCGCAAATGCCGATATGAAGCTGAGCAGAAAGCTCGCGGATCGCAGCACAAGCTATTACGGAGCCGTTGCCCAAGCCGAAAAATTCATAGCCGATACCGACTCCAGACTTATAAAAATATACGAACGCTCCGAAAATGAAAAAGAATTCATGGAAGCGGTGTTGAAGGAATTCGGAACCGCCGTAATAAACGGACAATTTGAAATTACTTCCGCTCAGTATATTGATCTTACTCTTAATGTCAAATGGCAAAAAAAAGATACGGTCATGACAACCGCAGCTTTGTTTGATATTTCATCATATAATGTTATAACCGCAGAAGATGATCTTTCCTATGATGATCAGCCCCTATACGGCAAAAAGCCTCATTAAATCAGCCTTACATCAATACCGTTAACCTCTACCCTGTCATCCATTCTTATCACAAGACATTTACGACCGTCTATTATACGACTTTCTATAAGATCCGTCCTTTCAGGATTAATCTTTATAATAATATCGGGATTTTTAAATTCAAACTTGGACGGAACGCTTATATTGGCGGCTGTAAGCTTACAATCATCCTGGTGAAAGGCTTCCGTATAATTTTTTTCAAAAAATACTTCGAGCTTTTCTTTTGAAACTCCACTGTCCTCCAAAAGATTTCTCACGTCATTTTTGTCAAGGGAAAGGGGCGTGTCGGCTTCATCAATATTCTCTTCTATCATACGGGATAAATTTTCATGTATGTTTTTTATTATTTCGACATTTCCGTCGTCTCCTACGGACTTTTGTATAATGGTCTGAAAGCCTTTTCTCTGATCCGGCTCCGACATGGGAGCAAAGGCTCCGAAAACGCTCTCCACAAATTCAGGCTGAATATCAGCCGGTTTTTTGGTGTAATAAAGCATACTGTGTATATCAGCCGTTCTGTCGTTAAATGCCGGAAACAAAAAGCCCTTCATAGGCTGATCAACGACAAAATCCCTTATTCTTTCCGCTATTAAATTTTTGTCCTCATTATAACCTAGAGCCGCCTTTGTAAGAACCACAGGACAAATGGCGCAGGCGATATATTCATATATGTTGTCGGAAGCGTCTTCAAGCATAATCCCGTCATTGCTTATGCCCGGAACGTCATAAACTGCATGTATGAGAATGATATAGTAATTTTCAGCACAATCATAGCTTTCAATTATACGATCATAAAACATATCGAGCAGAATCTCATCCTTTAAGGAGCTCTCTCTCAATTTATAAAGCATATCATGAGCCGAACCCTCCTTCTCCTGCTCATAGGAAAAGGAAAGATCAATCAGATTTTTTCCGCGTCTGCCCGAAAGAGTTCTTTTAAATATATCAAGGTATCTGTACATTTCCTCATCCGGAATCAGCCCGAACGATACTGCACTTTCAAATACCTTAGTCTTTTCGTTATTTACATAGCAGCCGCAGATCCTGTCAATAGTCAGCCCTTCGGGAGTAAACTGCTTTTTTATCTCACTTATTTCCGCTTTGTTCATAAACAGCTCTGGTCTTCCGTTTTTCTGTCAAACTTCTTTTTCTTAAACAGCTTGCATATATCAATAGCCAACTGAATAGGATAGAGCTGTATCATGGTTGAGCGTATTCTGTTGTTTATATTTATATCAAATTCTATCCTTACGAAGATATCCCTGGAGGATTCAAACATTCTGTCAAAGGTTTTTATACTTTCAATATCAATTCTGGAAAGCATGGGCGTACTGATATCCACAGATTCAGCAAGCATTCCCGACATGGAGGTGGCGCTTGTTCCTATCATCTGATTCATGGCTTCCGAGGCTGCCGAAAGATGAAGTTCATTCAACTCCGACCCAATATCAACGCTGCCCGTTCCTCCGAGCATAAGATCCGTAATGTTAAGAAGATCCTTATCCTTCAATACAAAAACATTATTTCCGAAAAGTCCGGTCACATAGCTTACCTGTACAAAGGTACAGATTCCCGTGAAACCTTTAAGTGCTTCACTCCTGCTCATCGTCTCAATTCGGGGAGAGGTAATGCTTACCGGGCAATTAACCATCTTGGAAAGAGAGGTGGCGGCACTTCCCATGCTTATATTTGCAACCTCTCCGAGTATATCCTTCTGCTGCTTTGTAAGGCGATCATAGATCCTCACATAGTTATTTTTGTTTTTACTTCCGCTCTTATTATTTTTTACAACGGTTTTAGTCATAGATCACCTCATATTTTATCAATTCACGATGTCAAGGAATTCTTTCATCACATAGCCGGTAATATTACCGTATTTTATCTTAACCCAGCCGTTTCCGGCACTTTCGAGAACCTCAACGCTTTCTCCGGAATACACAAGTCCCAGACTTTCGGAATTGGTTGAGCTTTCCTTCCTTATGTTGCAGGTATCATTCGCCTTATACGTTCCGGCTTTAACATCCTTATTTTCCGTATCGGACTTGGAGCTTCCCTCATCTGAGCCTGCCGTTCCGGCGGGCTTTTCTTCTTTTACGAAAAACTCGGCAAATACATATGCCTCTTTTCCCTGATATTCAATTTTATACCACTCTCCCTCTTCGGAAATCAGCTTAAAGCTGTCTCCTGCGGAGGCGCTGCCCACGGTCTCTCCGGTTTTAGAGGCTTCCGATCGTATATTTACCGTATCGTTTGCCTTTACATACTTTTCCATAACGGTAGCGTCGGGCTCCTGCTGCCCCTGCTCCTGAGCCTGAGCGTTAAGCTCGTTTGCCCTTGCCGTGGCTATGGCATTACTGATCTCCTGATTGATTTCGGATATAAGCGCAAGCAGCTCCTCGTTGGACTCCACCAGGGTATTATAATCCGAATTAATCTTGTTTCTGAGGTCTATAACGGCTTCATCGGAAATATTGCTGTTTTCAACAAACTGTCTTGTCTCCTCATCAAGATCATCCACGTTCACATACAACTTATAGGTACCGTCTTCATTTTTTACAAAATAAAAGGTTGCAAGCCCGGGAAGCGGAGTATCGGTATTGACGAACTTCATAGTGTGGCTTACAAATGCCACCTTGGAATTTTCGGAAGCTCCCTCTTTGGTATAAATCTCTCCCACATTGTAGGCTTCCACATATTTGGAAAGCTCAGAATAATAAAGCTTAAATTCATCATCCATAACTACTCCGAGCTTTTCTATGGCAGCCATATCTCCCGCCGCAAGACTCGTATAATAGTTATTTATAAGAGTATTTATCGCCTCATCCTCCGACAAAGCTATTGTGTCCTGCTCTCCCGTATCGGAAGCTCCCCCTCGGGGACTGTTTTCCGTCGAGGAAGAGCCGTTCCTTGACGATAAAAATATTGATACTGCAATTATAATGATAATAACGGCAAGAACCGCAGCCAAGGCTATAACGGAAGCCTTCTTATTTTTTGACACAAGTGCTTTAAGCGCTGAAATAATATTTTTATCCGATCGCTTCTGGATAAGATTATCAGCAGACTGTCTTATATCTTCCCTGCCTTTATCAGCTTTATTTTTCTTTGGCATTATATAATCCTCTTAAAATAATATACCTTACTGAATGAATTTTGTTTTTAATTTAAAGTGCACCCGACAGGAATCGAACCTGCATTAAGGGCGTCGGAGGCCCTCGTTCTATCCATTAGACTACGGGTGCATGTTACGAAAGTTTTACACAATGATGGATTTTATCATGTTATATGTAATATTGTCTATCTTTTATAGATCTTTATCATTTGCTCCTTCTCCCGGATTATTGTCTTTGGTTCTTTTTCCTCTTGATATCATTTCCGAAATGCTTATCAGCATAAAATAAGAAAGAACCGGAAAAATTATGATTGCGGGTAAAAAGGACATGAACGAAGCGGCGGGATCATTGCTTGTAAACATCTGAAACAGACAAAGTATCACTATAAGCACTATACATATAAGGGCGACATATGCCGCCGCCCTCTTTGCAGTCATGGGGTATTTCTTTTTCATAATTATTTATTTCTGTATATTATATCCTTGTTTCCGGGGCCGTTTGATATATAAGTGACGGGAAAGCCGAGTCTGTCTTCTATAAATGTAATATAATTTCTGCAATTCTCCGGAAGCTCTTCAAACTTTCTTATGCCTCTTATATCTTCTTTCCAGCCCTTAAGGACTTCAAATATGGGCTTTGCCTTTTCAAGATCTCTGGTTACAGGGAAATCGTCAACTCTCTTCCCGTCGATTTCATATGCCACGCAGACAGGTATTTCGTCCAGGTAGCCGAGAGCATCAACCACGGTAAAAGCCACGTCAGTTGCACCCTGAAGTGCACAGCCGTAACGTGAAGCCACTATATCATACCAGCCTACCCGTCTGGGTCTTCCGGTAGTGGCACCGTACTCTCCCTTGTCTCCGCCCCTTCTTCTGAGCTCTTCCGCTTCATCTCCGAAAAGCTCCGAAACAAAGGCACCCGCTCCTACCGCAGAAGAGTATGCCTTTGTTACCGCAACCACCTTGGTTATATCGTACGGCGAAATTCCCGCTCCTATTGCGGCAAAGGCGGCAAGCGTGGACGACGACGTTACCATAGGATAAATTCCGTGATCCGGATCCTTCATGGTCCCGAGCTGTCCTTCAAGAAGAATGTTTTTACCCTTCTTGATTTCTCCCCTGAGAAACTTGGACGTATCGTTTACAAACGGTGCTATCTTTTCTTTATAATCCGCAAAAACAGCCATCAGCTCATCTTTTTTAAGCTCGGGTTTATTATAAAGATACTTCAATAAGGTGTTTTTTATCGGAAGTATCTGATCAAGCCTTTTCGACAATATATCCTCGTCAAAAAGATCGCTTACCTGAAAGCCGATCTTGGCATATTTATCGGAATAAAACGGAGCAATACCGGACTTTGTGGAGCCGAAGCTCGCTCCCGCTCTTCTTTCTTCCTCATATGAATCAAAATCTATATGATACGGCATAACAAACTGACAGCGGTCTGAAACCATAATATTCGGCATGGGAACATTTTGAGAAACAATGGAATCTATCTCCTTCAAAAGACCCGGAATATTAAGTGCAACACCGTTGCCTATTACATTAGTAACATTTTGATGAAATGCACCGGACGGAATTGAATGAAGAGCAAATCTTCCGTACTCGTTGATTATAGTATGCCCCGCATTGGCACCGCCTTGAAAGCGCACTACCACATCGGCGTCGCATGCAAGTACGTCCGTGATTTTACCCTTGCCTTCATCTCCCCAGTTGGCTCCCGTTATTGCTGATACCATATTTTTCTCCCCTCATTTTGAGTTTGATGCAGATGTATGTAACTACTGCAGCCTAGACATTCGACAAAATCTAAAGCAGGCTCGGTCTCCTTCTCATTGCCCGCATAAATAAAGCCGGCTGCTTATACGCCGATATCGTCACCGCTCATTGCCTTATTTTGATCTAAAATAGGCCCTATTACATTTTTCAGATATTTTTCAACCTGATGTGAAGCGCAGCCCGTATAAAGATCCGGATTTAAAATCTCAGCCAGCCTGTCTTCATCCAGATTAAAGCTTTTATCCTCTTTTATCCTTTGAAGAAGATCATTGGCTTTTCCCTCTTCTTTTACGGCTCTTCCTGCTTCCATGGAGAGCCTTCTTATCTTTTCATGCAGCTCCTGTCTGTCTCCACCCGCCTTTACAGCGTCCATTAAAATGTTTTCCGTCGCCATAAACGGAAGCTCTTCATTAAGATGCTTTTTTATAACCTTGGGATAAACCACAAGACCGGAGCAAACATTTATACACAAATTAAGTATACCGTCTATCGCCAAAAACGCTTCCGGTATCGACAGTCTTTTGTTTGCGGAATCGTCAAGAGTTCTCTCGAACCATTGCGACGCAGCCGTAAGGGACGGATTAAGGGCATCGGACATGACATATCTTGCAAGAGAGCATATTCTCTCACACCTCATGGGGTTGCGCTTATATGCCATTGCGGACGAGCCTATCTGATCATTTTCAAACGGCTCCTCTATCTCCTTTAAGTGTTGCAGAAGTCTTATATCGGTAGCCATTTTTGACGCCGATACGGCTATTCCGTTAAGAACATTCATCACCCTGATATCGACTTTTCTGGAGTAGGTCTGTCCCGAAACATCCGCAGCAGCCTCAAAGCCCATTTCCCCGGCAATAATAGGATCGAGGGCGTCCACCTTTTCAATGTCTCCGTCAAACAGCTCCAAAAATGACGCCTGCGTGCCGGTAGTCCCCTTTGAGCCCAAAAGCTTAAGATTGGACAACGTATAATTGAGATCCTCAAAATCATATACGAAATCCTGGAGCCACAGAGCCGCTCTTTTCCCTACCGTGGTGGGCTGGGCGGGTTGAAAATGAGTAAAGCCCAAGGTGGCAAGCTCTTTGTAGCTGTCCGCAAATCCGGATAAGGCTTTTATGAGTGAAATCAGCTTTCCTTTGACAAGATTAAGAGCCTCTCTCATAAGTATAATATCCGTGTTGTCTCCGACATAGCAGGACGTTGCTCCGAGATGTATTATTCCCCTTGCCTTTTCACATTGTACGCCGTAGGCATAAACATGAGACATGACGTCATGCCGTACCTGCCTTTCTCTTTCTTTGGCAACGTCAAAATTTATATTATCCGCATATTTTTCCAGTTCCTCAATCTGCTCGTCTGTAATACGGAGTCCGAGCTGCTTTTCAGCCCTTGCAAGAGCCGTCCAAAGTCTTCTCCATGTTCTGAATTTCTTTTCGGGAGAAAAAATATATTTCATTTCTTTTCCGGCATACCGCTCCGATAGGGGCGAAGTATAGACGTCATATTTTTCCAACTTTGTACCTCCGAAAATTAGATACTGATTTCTTTTTCTCTTATAAAAGCGTCCATCTGCAAGGATATTTCCTCGGCATATTGAGGATATTTTTCCACAATACGCTTGATTTCATTTTTTGCCTTTTCAGTGACCTTGTCCTGATTATAGTCCATACGCTCACGCAGGGTCTTGCGTCTTGCAATAAGCTGTCTTCTGTATTCCATCTCCTGCTGCCTTTGAGATATTACGTCAATCATATACACCCATTTTTCAGGATATTTAAACCTTCCTCCGGAAAGAATTTTTAAAAGCTCCGCTCTCGCCTCCTCAATTTCCTTTTGAGCGTCCTGCCTTAGAAGTCTGACCTGCTTCTCCTTCTCATATTCCGAAGCCAGCTTTTTAAGTTCCTGAGCTTTGTCGACTCCATATTTCATGGAATAATAATCTAAAAGATTTCTGTTGTTAACATAGCGGATTTTAACGGTATTTTGTAACAATATTAAACGGCTTATAGATGATTCTACCGTTTTAAGTTCGTTTTGAGCCGTTATATTTTTATGATACATGACTGCAATCGAAACAGCTCCGAGCACAACGGAAAGCAAATAGCCGATAAGCACGTTAAAGTGCAGAGCAATCTGCATAACGGCAAGAACAAACAGAACCGTTATCAGAGAGATCATGCAAAAAACGGACAGCTTATGCGTATTTTTTAAAACCTTTTCAAGATCATCCTCACGCATATAGCAGGCGTCCCGCTCAAGCGCAAGTCTTTTAAGATCATTTTTAACCTTCTTATGATAGTCCTCCGCATCATCGAATTTATCAATGGCGCTCCCGTATTCATTTTCTATTCTTTCCATTCTGAAATAGTCCTGCTCGCTTATTCCGCTTTCTTTTACCGCCTCGGACTTTTCTTCACAGCCGTGAATACGTTTGGATATTGATTTTATCCTCTCCTGAACCTCCTGAGGAAGAGATGACAGGGCGTCTATATCGGATATGAGCCCGGAAACCTCGTTATATTCGGTCTTAAGGGCTTCCATAGCCTTCGCCCCTTCATACATTTGGCTGAGACAGCCGTCTATATAACGCTTTCTTTCCTCATCGTCATAAATGCGAAGCACGGCTTGCTCCCTGCGATCCGCTTTTTTTGAGACATTATCAGCTCTTCCTGTATTTGACGGATCATCCGCATTTATGTACGTATTTGTATCCGCCGCTTCACCTAACTTATTAAAGTCATTCATTTTTATAATACTAATCCCTTACAGTAAGACCGAGTCCGCCGCGATATTCCTTCTTCAGCTGCTCCGTAAGCTCGAACACCTGTCGATAGTAGGCATTCTTGTCACCCGTACTTTTAGATTTCATAAGCTCTTTGATCTTTTCATGCTCTTTTGAATTGGTATAACGCTCCTCAGCTTCCGATATAAGACTTTCAAGCGGCATGGATAACTGATATGCCTTTTGATCGTCGGCTACAAAATCAAGATATTCCTTTTCAGTCATCTTCATACGCATGGCGGCAAGGTATCTGAGATAAATTTCCTTATCCTGTCTTATCTCGTAAGCCTGTCTGAAAAGCTCGGCAGCCCTTGAAAATGAGAACATTCTGGCATTCATTATACCCTCGCTCATAAGAAGACGGATCTGCTTATTTTCCTCACTGTCCGATACGGACCTTAACAGCTTGTCATATGCGTCGAAAGCCTGATGATAATGCTCATTCTCCATCAAAAAGTCGGCTCTTGCCAGATGCTTTTCGTATATGTCGAGATTGGAAAATTCTTCAAGAACCTTGACGGTTTCTCTGATCTCATCCGCAGTATTATATCCTACATAGCTTAGTATATATGCCACTGTCTCCGCAACGGACGGAGAAAGGGAAGATTTTGAAAAAATTTTCTTTGCGTTATCCGCAAGTTCCTTTAAGCCGCATTCAATATCTATCCAGTCGAATAAATCCCTCGTAAAAGAGTCCTGACCTATCACATATCTGTTTCTTACTATCTGAAAGCACAGCTCCTCTATGCTTGAAACGCTTACCTCAAGCTGCTCCCAGTCATAGGGATTTTTGGCTATTCTTCCTGTCCTAAGCATCAAATTGGTCATAGACTGTACTCCACGGTCTTGGCAAAGCCCGATGATACGGTATAGCTGCCGAAGCCCAAGTCGCTTACACTTACCTTAAGCATACTCTTGCTCGACATTTCCATTTCAATTCCGAGAAAGGTCGTTCTCTCCTCCCTTACCGGAAGTTCATTCAACGAAAAACTTAAGATCCTCCTGTCCTCACCCATAAGAGGATTTATCTGTATGTCAAAGCTGTTTCCCGATTCAAGCACAACTTCAACTCTTTTTTTTATGTCAAACCAGTTTCTCCCGCCCTCAAGCATATCAAGATAGTGGAGCTTTCCTCTTTCTCTTATATCAAGACCCACATTATAACGCAGCTTTTCTTCATCAAGAAGCAGATAGCCTTCCGGATTTATACGGCCTTGAAGCCTGAGAGAAGCGGCGTAGGCTGCGCCCTTGCTGAAAAGATTACTCCCCTGAAATACCTTTCTGTTGCGGCACAAAAACTCCAATGAAGGGTGCATCCACCCCGACTTATAGCCGTTCCCCAGAAGATACACGGTTGATACCATCTTATCCTTTATAAGACCTTCAACTATATATAAAAACTGTTCGTCCAGCATATAAAGAGCTTTTTCTCTGTTTTTCGGATCCTCAGGGAGCCCCTCGATATTAAATTCCATTTCCGAAAAGCGATTGATATCAACCGTAGCAATATTGATACCCGCCTGATTATTAAAACGCATAGCATACGCCTTCAATTCCCCGTAATGATAGTCCAGAGCCATTGAGGTGTGCATTCTGAGCTCCTTATCCTGAGACAGGCTGTAATGAAAAAAGCTCTCCGAATAGCTTTGAAAATATATGTGCTTCAAGGAAAGCGAAAGAGCCCTTACTACCTTTCTTAAAACTCCGACCATTACCCCGTCCATAGCCGCCGTGGTAAACATAATCCCCCTTATATTGGATACGTCTACCTCCATGGACAGAAGGGACAAGCTTCTTTTTATAAAAAGGGAAAGCAGAGATATAGGATCATATTCAATATTGCCAACCTTTACAGGCTTTCCCTCTCTTGCCTTTTCTATAAGATTATCCACAAGGACAGCCCTTTCTTCGGCAGCCCTCTTAACCGCTTCTCTTCCGAAAAACCATTGGTTAACCTCTTCTCTTCTGGCGAGCACGGTGGGGATATCATATACGTCGGCTCCCGTCATCACACTGAGAGTCCTCGGCTGTTCATTGCCTTTTTCATCGGTAGCGCCAAGCTCTATAAAACTTATCTGAGACACCGTCTCTCCGAGGTCGTATCCCAGCACATAGCCCTTTAATTTAGGATTGCCAAGCGGCATTGTCTTCCTCTTTCCTGCTGATACTAAAAAGATGCTCCGTCAAATATTTTGTATGATAATACTCCTGTATCAACCTGTCGAAGGCATCATAATCCTGAAGCACTTCAGCTATACACAGGTCGTTTATAAAGGCGAATCTTCCTTTTTCTTCGGAAGGCTGCCTTATATCGCTTCTGGATAAAGTACCGCTTTCCGTAAGCTGAACATCACTCTCCTTGTCCGCTGCACTATCCGACTGCTCGGTAATATAGTATTGAAGCTCCTCCCCGAAAAACAGCATAAATGAAATAACATATACGCTGTCGTACATCTCTCTCATACGCTTTGTAGTATATACAGTTTCTTCGTCCGCTTCCCTGCTGAGAGCATAATGAATGACGACCGCTTTCCCCGGATCGGCTCTGTACTGAAACATAACTCTTTCGGCATAGCGCTCGGTTTCCGGAATAATGTCAGTATATTCGGAAAAGAATGGAAAATATATATCATTATCCATAAGCCTGTTCAGGATTTTTTCCGCAATATTTTTATCAAATTCACCGGTCCTGTTGCCTGCAAAATATTTCAGATAATCCATTCCGCACACAATGGGAAGCTCGGTCTTTGAAATCATCATTCTGCCGATTCTCCTGTACACAAACTCCGAGGTGACGGCATCCTTTACAAAATGATCATAAGCGGACTGAGCCACAAATGCCGCCTCTATTCTTTCATCCGCTCCGTGCTTTACATAGTCTTTGAATATATCCATTCTTTCGCCGATATATGCGCCGGAATAAAGCATTTGCCTGATTATTCGCTGCGTGATCCTGGTGGTGTTCATGCCCAAGGATTTTGCCGCACTCCATATATCTCTCATTTCACGGCAGCTTCCGTTAAATACCGCCATCAAAAATTCCACCACAAGATTGTCATACCTGCCCTTACGGAAAGCGTCAAATATAATTTCCTGAACGAAATAATCGGTTTTGTAAATAAGAGGATCCGTCATTCTGGCACAGAGCCTCATTATAATCTTGGGATCGACCTTATGTGTGCCGAAACGCTTAAGCCATAAAAGAGCTCTTTCATGCAGCCCTAGAAGTACCATAAGCTCAAGTATTTCATTTCTTTGAACAACACTAAGCTCAGAAGGATCCTCTTCCTTAAGGCACTCCGTAAGCTGTCTGGTAAAGTCATGCTCGTTATAAAAACGTATAAGATTCTGTCTTATATCGCTTCTGCAATCGATTTGAAGCTCTTGAGATACCGACAACTGTCTATATGCCGCAACATTTTCCATTGTTATCGAATAAGACCCGCCCGACAGTTCGCAAAGAAAAAGATCCAAATACTCCGGAAGCGAATTGATATAAGTTTTTACAAATGACGTGAGTCTTCCCGGTATTATAAGTTTATCGGTATTGTAGCTTATTCCTTCCGCAAAACGATTATTTTCATTATCAAGCAGAATAATCCTATAATCGTTTCCGTAAATGGGCAGAAGCGCAACTCCCGAACATACCGGATAAACCCTTTCATTCAGAAGCTTGTCATATATCACCGCCACTCCGGTAATTGACGGATTGGATATTCTTATTCTGCTTGTATAAAGAGCCTCAAATATTCTTTTTGCATTTTCGGTATTTACCATTTCCTGGGTCATAAATTTTTTGTACAAAAATGAAAGAGGCTCATTTATACGACCCTTCGCAAGCTGAGCTGCTGCAAATTCTCTTATCCTATCCTCATACAAAGGATAAAATTCATAAAGAGAATCTCTGTGATCATAGATATAGCGGTACAAAAGAGCGCTTGCTTCATAATCCAGATCAATTCCGTGAGAAAAATACATTATTACCGACTTCGGTATGTCGGCGCCCGCCGTTCCGCTTTTATCCATCGGCATTGCAGCCATGTAATATTCATACAGTCTGGTAAGTCTTATACCCGTATTTATAGCCTTTTCATACCAGATAAACGCTTCGCTGTCAGTTCTGTTACCGTTAATCAGCATTGCGCAGATCTGTGTAAGCGTATCCTCATCGCTTTTAATTTCAAAGCACAGCTTCATAGCGTCCAGCAGAACCTTATTGTACTGCTTAATATGTCTCGAAAGATAAACTATTCTGTCCGTAAGCTGTAAGGGAAGCGCCTTCATTTTTACGGCTGTCATTATTACCGCCTGCTCAAACGAATCGAGTCTCATAAGCATTGAAGGATTGGAAATAGTTATCAACAGGGCTTCTATGTATATTATAGGTGACCGGCAGCCCTTGATATATAAATCCTTGAACAGCTCCCACTTATGACCGGAGTCCGACGCAAAATCAATTGAAACGAATTGCAAAAGCCAGGCTATGCGCCAGTCATAAGGATCTTCATAAAAAGCCTCCTGTATGCGCCTTGCAACAAACATTATATTATCTTCATCTCTCGACAAAAGAGTTTTTAAATATAGAAAGTACGAACGAAGAGCCTCCGGAGTCTCGGAATCCATGAGTACGTTCTGCCATGAATCGAGAAGAGCCTCCCCTTCTTCGGTTCTTGAAGCTGTTATAAGATAATGAGCCTGATACATGGCAAATATCGGATCGTTTTGGTCAAGGCTTCTCATCCTGGTGGTAAGCTCCGCCGCCTGGAGCAGCCACTTGTTAGAGGAAAGCTTGCGCAGACGAAAAGCCATGAACAGCTTCATCAGATCGTAGGTAAGCCTTTTTTTCCTCATATAAAGATCCCGCCTGTCGTCGTTCACAGGCACTCTTACCGTAATTACAACCTTGAAGCTCGTATACACATTTGAAAAAATTATCGCCCCGATATTAACTCCCGAATGCAGCTTTTTAGGGTCTATGCGGTATCTGATCCTACAGGTATTGCCCATGAAATCCACATCCGTTATTTTTCTTTTTTCCGGTCTGACAAAATCGGAGTCAGACTCTATATTAAGCCTGGTATATCCCCAGCCGTTTCTGTGGATATTTATAGTATCCTCCGTCACGCTGTACGGAGCCTCCATGCTCACTTCATTTTTTTCAAAAACATATTCGACAGCCTGTTTTTTGTTGATCGCTCTTAAAAATTCTTCCAAAGCAAGATCCCTGTCGGCTGAGCCTATAAGTCCCCTGTAAGCGCTCATATATGCTGCGGCATTATCTTTTAAAATCAAATCGAAGTCCTTTGAATAAAAAAGCTCCACCGCTTCCCGCCAATCCGTTCTGGCAAGATTGGCAAAATGAAATATATTGCGGATATCCCCCATGCTGCTCTCGGCATTTACGGGGTTGATCGTGACCACAAAGGGCAGCATATACTCTCCGCGATTGGATATTATGCGAAAGTCTCCCTTTATTACGTCGCCGGCTTCCAGACCCTCTGATCTGAAACGATAGGATATTTCGTCCTTGCTTCCGGAAAAATTGTTTGTAAGAACCTCCATGCGGACTTCCGTGCTGGAAACCCTGCCTTCAACCGACTTATTTTCCGCACCGTATATGATAAAAGAGCCCTCAGCCCTGTCTCCCGAATTAAGGGTAAGCTCCACCCTTTGCTCGGAAAATTCGAGTTTACCGCGATCATATTCAAAATTGCCGTCAAGAAGACGTTCGATGTACTGTTCCAAGGCTAAAATCCGCTCCACATTATTAGGTTCTCACGGGCATAAAAACCCAAAAATAAATATAACATTAAATATCCCCAAAATGCAAAAAAATAAACAAATTCAATTGCATTCAGGGGATATTTTAAAATCTGCGAACCTTATACTTATTTTGCAAGAAGCAGCATGATTTCATTCGATCTTTCTACAAATGCCGACATCTCTTCCGCCTTAAGAGGCGCATTTTGAAGACGCGCAAGATCATAAAGCTGAGCGCAGATGGTATCGCTATCCTTGCCGTCTTCATGCTCCATTACATATTGTACGAGAGCGTGGTTTGCATTTAAAATGAGAGTCTGACCCTCCGCCGCAAGATCTCCCATACCAATGCCGTTCATGGCATACATCTTCATCATATCCTGCATTCTTCTGCTCTCCTCGGAGACCGTAAGTATCGAGGACAGCTTCTTGTCCTTGAGCTTTTGTATCTTTATATTCAAAGAAGCGTTCTTCAAAGACTTGCGAAGCCTTTCCCGGAGCTTTTCAGCCTTGTCGTCAAGCTCCTTTTGCAGCTTCTTTGATGTCTTTGAAGTAACGGCGTCGCTTATGTCGGAGTCTATCCTCTTAAATTTTAAATTCTCATTTTTGGACTCAAGCTGCTGCATGAAAGGCACGTCAATATTGTGTCTCATTATAAACGCTTCAAGCTTTCTGCTCTTAAACATGGTAATATACTGTGCCTGCAGCTCTTCATCCGTTACATAATATATTACCTTCTCGGCAGCTTCTTTAATCTCATCACCGTCCGTATCAGGTTTATCGGAATCCGGCTTTGCCTCATCCGTATCTTCTTCCGATCCGCTTACGCTTTCAGCCTTTTCCTCTTCGGAGTCTTCTTTTAATACCTCTTCATTTATCTTTACGGCTTCCGGAAGAGGGATATATTTTCCTTCAAGGTTTTTAAACAGGATAAAATCGTTCATTTTCTCGGCAAATTTATCGTCCTTGAGGCAGCCGTATTTTATAAAGGGCGAAATATCGTCCCAATATTTGTCATAATTTTCTTTATCCGTCTTGCAAAGTCCCGAAAGCTTTTCCGCAACTTTTTTGGATATATAATCCGATATCCTGCTTACAAAGCCGTCGTTTTGAAGGGCGCTTCTGGACACGTTGAGCGGAAGATCCGGACAGTCTATAACACCCTTTAAAAGCATTAGATATTCGGGTATGACCTCCTTGATATTGTCCGCAATAAATACCTGATTATTATAGAGCTTTATAGTGCCCTCTGCGGATTCAAATTCAAGATTTATCTTGGGAAAATACAGTATTCCCTTGAGATTGAACGGATAATCCATATTAAGATGTATCCAGAAAAGAGGCTCTCTGTAATCCCTGAACACCTTGCGGTAAAATTCCTTGTAATCCTCTTCCTTACACTCGGCTGCCGCTCTTGTCCACAGCGGGTGGATATCGTTTAAAAGCTCTTTGCGGCGGCGGATCTTAAGCTTTTTCTCCTCAACCTCTTTTTTATCATCACCGGATTTGTCATCATCCTTCTTTTCTTCAGGAAGAATTTCCTCAATAACGACATCGGAGTCCGATTTTTCAGACTCTTTTATTATCTCCGTGCGATCCTCGTTTTCCTTTGAAAGATATATTTCATAGGGCATAAACGCACAGTATTTTTCAATTACCTCTCTTGCCCTGTACTCGTTGCAAAACTCAAGGCAATCGTCGGAAAGATGTATCGTGATTGTACTTCCTATATCCGCCCTGTCACTTTTGGACATCTCGTAAGTTGACGATCCGTCACAGCTCCAATTTACGGCTTCCGCTCCCTCCTTGTAGGAAAGAGTATCTATCTCAACCTCATCCGCAACCATAAACGTCGAATAAAAGCCAAGTCCGAAATGACCTATTATCTGATCATTAGCGTCCTTATCCTTATATTTTTCAAGAAAGTCCGTTGCACCCGAAAATGCCAGCTGATTAATATACTGCTCAACCTCGTCGGCAGTCATGCCTATACCGTTGTCAACTATCTTTATGGTCTTTTCCTTATCATTTAAGATTATGTCAATCCTCGGCTTAAATCCGTCCGGAAGCTCATAGTCTCCCATTGAACCGAGCTTTTTCAGCTTGGTAATGGCGTCACAGGCGTTTGAAATCACTTCACGATAAAAAATGTCATGATCGCTGTACAGCCATTTTTTGATAATAGGAAACATATTTTCACTGTTAATGGATAACGTACCCTGTTTATTCATTCTGATATTTCCTCCAATTTTTAGAAATTATAATAAAAAGTTTAGCCGCAGGTATGATAAAAGTCAATAAAAAATTAGCACTCATCTTAAAAGAGTGCTAATAATTTGATTAAAATTTTATTATTTCTTTTCTTTAAATATAGCGTCGTAATACTTCCACAAATCACTTTGCCCTATAAGAGAATTGTGATCGGGCAAGGTTATTTCCGACCATAATTTTTCATTTAACATGACCGGAAGCTCTTTTGTAAACTCGGAGTATATCTTGCCGAAAGCTTCTTTATTGCGCCTCTCAAAAAGAATCTTCTTATTTGCCCTGGTTTCCTCCTTATCATAGGAGCTTACACAATATAGAAGATAAAAGGCTTTGTCCGTCTGTATTATATCCGACGCCTCTCCTGAGGCTAAATTAAACGCCTCCGCTTCCGGTATATCTCCGCTGCCGTCTCTGTCGAAGGATATCCTTATATCCCCCGCCTGATTATATTCTCCGGCAAGCCCGGTAAAATCCTCTCCCGATTTATATCTCTTTTCCGCTTCATTTATCTTTTCAGACGCGGCCTCATCACTTTTATAAATAACTATCTGCTCAAGTGTAATTATCCTCGCCTCGTCGTCCGAAATTTCGGTATTGACATTTCTTACGGTATATTCGTATGTTTTGTCGGCAAGGGCTATTTCCGAATATATTGAAGCTATTAAATCCTGATCCGCAGTCCCGAAGTATTTGATTGTTCCTTCATTAAGAGTGGACATATAAGCTGCCGCAGCCGCATTTACCTTTTCCTTTTCAGCCTCGTCAAGCGTTATATTCATATTTTTCGCCATAATATTCATGGCTTTAATCTGCGACACCAGAGCCAAACAGTATTCCTTTACATTTTCGCTTATATCCGCATTTTCGGAAGCTATTATATTTATAAGTTCCATATCGTACTGCCCGTACGCATTTAACAGAAAGATTTTCATTTCCTTATCCGTGCATACGCTTTCTCCGACCTTAAACACTTCATTTTTGGAGAGCCCCGTGGTCAGTACAATTGTTTTTTCTTCTTTAAGTGCGCAGGATGATAATGAAAACTGAGATATCGACATTACAATTATGAGTATAAATATAAACAGTCCGTTTTTTTTGTTATTATTCAACTTTTCCCGTCCTATATTGTATGGGCGTACATTTAAATCTCTTTTTAAACAATCGGTTGAAGTGCTCAACATTCGGATATCCCGTCATTTCCGCTATCCTTTCAACCTTCAAATTGCCGCCTCTAAGCAAAGCCGCCGCCTTCTTCAACCTTATACTCTTTACATTTTCACCGAAGGTCGCTCCAGATTTTTCTTTTATATATTTTGAAAGATAAGGCTTCGATAAATAAAATTCCCGTGACAGATCGTCAAGAGTCACCGTTTTGTATTTATCCTGTATATAATTCAAAATTCTGTTTATTCTCTCATCCTTGACGAAGGTCTCGGCACTGGCATCCATATAATGATTTACTGCCACGCAAAGAGCGTCTATTGTGGAATGAACGAGATCCTCATTGATCCCCGCTCCCCAGAAGGTGTTTTTTTTCAAATCCTGTATGGCGACATAGGCACAGGTTCTTGCATTGGAGCCTATATCCAGGGCGTATTCCTCATAGGTGCAAAGCTTGTAATCAAATCCGAAATATTGCTTGAGGCAGTTGCTTACCGCATCGATGCGTCCGTTTCCGTTAGCCTGAATCACCTGCAAATTTCCGTTATACTCTATCGTTATGGAAGCTATTATTCCGTTTTCCTTCTTGAAATGATAATCCGTTACGAAAAAGTGCTTATTATCACGCAGGTATCTGTCCTCAAAAAGCTGATATATTCTGTCCGGATGAAGCTCTTTATGCTCTCTGTCGGAGATTCCCTTTACATAATATGAAAATTCTTCCTGAAGAGCCTTAGGCATTATGATTCCGCTTACGGTTTGAAGAATATAGCTTACTCCTCCCTTTCCGGATTGAGAATTGATACGTATAACATCTCCCTCATAGCTCCTTCCTATGTCGGAGGGATCGATCGGAAGATAGGGAACGTTCCAGCCGCCTCTTTTATTATTTTTTTCATAATAATTAAGTCCCTTGGATATGGCATCCTGATGTGAACCCGAAAAGCTTGAAAAAACCAAGGCTCCCGAATACGGCGTTCTCTCGGGAACATTCATTCCGCTAAGCCTCTCATAAATAGACTTAAGAGACGGTAAATCGCTGAGATCAAGCCCCGGATCCACTCCCTGTGAATACATATTGAGGGCAAGAACCGCCAAATCCACATTGCCGCTTCGCTCCCCGTTTCCGAAAAGAGTCCCCTCAACTCTTCCGGCACCCGCAATAAGCGCAAGCTCCGAGGCTGCAACCGCACAGCCTCTGTCATTATGAGTATGAACGGACAAAATTATATCTTTTGCATGATTCAGATTTTTCTTTAAATACTCTATCTGGCTTGCAAACACATGGGGCATTGCATTTTCGACAGTTGTAGGGATATTGATTATAATTTTTCTACCCACATCCTCTTTCCATATATCTATTACGCTGTTGCAAATCTCAAGAGCATACTCTATTTCCGTTCCGTGAAAGGACTCCGGAGAATATTCAAAGATAAGCTCGGAGCCGGAGTTATACGCAAGCTCCTTTACAAGCCTTGCTCCTTTTTCGGCAACCTCCTTTACCTGAGCCTTGGACATTTTAAAAACCTGCTCTCTTTGGGTAATACTCGTCGAATTGTACAGATGAACAATGGCTTTTTTTGCTCCCTTTATGGACTCGAAGGTTTTTTCTATTATGTGATCTCTTGCCTGAGTCAGAACCTGAATGGTAACGTCGTCGGGTATAAGCTTTTTTTCAATAAGGGTTCTTACAAATTCAAATTCCGTATCGGATGACGCCGGAAATCCTACCTCTATTTCCTTAAAGCCCATTCCTGTAAGCATATTAAAAAATTCAAGCTTTTCATTTAATGACATAGGCTCGATAAGCGCCTGATTGCCGTCTCTTAAATCCACGCTGCACCAAATAGGGGCTTTGGAGATAAAATCTTTTTTTACCCAATCATAAGTCTTGTCCCCAGGCAGAAAATATGAACGCCTGTACTTTTCACTATTTTTCACTAAATGAATTTCTCCCGAACAAAATACCTTTGTAAAATTATAAGCTTTCAGTCCAGATAATCCTTAAGCTTTCTTGACCTTGAGGGATGTCTGAGCTTTCTGAGCGCCTTTGCTTCAATCTGTCTGATACGCTCACGGGTAACGTTAAATTCGCGTCCGACCTCCTCAAGAGTTCTGGCTCTTCCGTCATCAAGACCGAACCTTAAGCGGAGAACCTTTTGTTCACGCTCGGTAAGGGTATCGAGAACCTCTATAAGCTGCTCCTTTAAAAGCGTGAATGCCGCCGCATCCGAAGGCACTGGAACCTTTTCATCCATAAGGAAGTCACCAAGATGCGAGTCCTCTTCTTCGCCGATAGGGGTTTCCAGGGAAACAGGCTCCTGAGATATTTTTTGAATTTCCCTCACCCTTTCAACGGGAACGTCCATTTTTTCCGCTATTTCCTCCGGGGTAGGTTCACGTCCGAGCTCCTGAAGAAGCTGCCTTGAAATACGTATGAGCTTATTGATGGTTTCCACCATATGAACCGGTATGCGTATGGTTCTCGCCTGATCCGCAATGGATCTTGTTATAGCCTGTCTTATCCACCATGTTGCATAGGTTGAAAACTTAAAACCTTTACGGAAATCGAATTTTTCAACCGCCTTTATAAGACCGAGATTCCCTTCCTGAATGAGGTCAAGAAAAAGCATACCTCTTCCGACATAGCGCTTCGCTATACTTACAACAAGCCTGAGATTGGCTTCCGCCAGCTTCTTTCTTGCCATTTTCCCGATTCTGACCATGTCGTTAAGCTGCTTTTTTGTCTTTCCTCTTACCAGCTCCTCATAAGCCTTTTCAAGCTCAATATCCATTCCGTCCTCTTTTTCAGCCTCAGGAATGTCATCTGAGAGATCTTTTGAATACGAACTTGTTCTGCCTCCCAGCTCCCATTCGGCTGCGGCTCCCGCCTCCATCTGCATGGCAAATTCAACCTCCTGCTCGGCGGTAAGAAGCGGAACCTTACCGATTTCCTTAAGATACATACGCACGGGATCTTCTATACTGATGCCTTCGGGAACCGATAAATCTATATTTTCAATATCCGTTTCTTCTTCATCGTTAATTATCAGACTGTCTTCATCGGGGATCTCCTCCTCCGTTTCTTCAACCATACGGATAACATCAATGCCTGACTGCTCCAAATAGTCGAGAGTGGTATCAATCTGCTCTTCCGTGAGAGTAAGCTCGGCAAAGTGATCATTTACTTCGTTATAGTCAAGAACATTGCTTTTTTTCTTTGCGATCTTTAAGAGCTCTTCCAGCTTTTGATTATAAGCCTGAGCCTTATCATCATCCGCAGCCGTTAATGAGCCGTTGTCTACGGAATCCTTCTTTTCTTCTGTTTTTGAGGCTTTTTTGACCTTGTTATTTACTTCAGGCTCTTTTTCTTCCGTCTTTTTATTTTCCTTAGTCTTTGAAACGGTCTTTTTTTCTTCCGCCTTTGCCGGAACTGTCTTTTCTTCCGTTTTTGCTGCGCTCTTTATTTTTTTATCGAGCTTGGATTCATTTTTTGCCGTATCTTTGGTCTTGGTTTTTACCGTCTTTTCAAGCTTTTCCGGATTTACCTTTTTTGCTTCCTTCGTATTTTCGGCTTTAAGCGTTTTTTCAGACTTTAAGATTTTTTCTTTTCCCGCAGAGGCTTTTGCGGCGGCGGATTTTTCCGCTGTGTTTGCAGCAGCTTTTGTTGCGGATTTTTTGGGTACTGCAGCCTTCGCAGTGCTTTTTGAAACAACGGCACCTGCCTTGGCAGCTTTTACTGCCGTGTCGGATGCGGTTTTTGTTGCGCTGTTCTTTGCCGAAACCGGCTTTTTAGACACGGTATTTGCAGCGGTTTTTTTTGCCGCATCGCCAGCCTTTGCAGCAGCAACTTTTGTGGTGGTGCTTTTTACTGCGGAAGGCTTTTTGGCAGCCGTCTTTACAGAGTTTGTAACGGAAGCTTTTCTTGCAGCGGCAGTCTTTGAAGTGACTGTCTCAGCCTTTTGTACTTTCTGTTTTGTTTCCTTTTTCGAAGCTGCTCTCTTTGTAACGGCAGTACCTGAGCTTTCGGCTTTTTTAGCTGCATTGGCAGCGGTTTTTGCTGCTTTAGCGGTATTTTTCGCTGTGCCTGCGGAATTTTTTGCTGCGTTGTAGGTCTTTGCCTCTGTTTTTTTACCGGATGTCGCCATTATTTTCTCCATTTCAAATTCTATGTTCACAACACTATTGTTTGTTTTGAAAATGTTTCCATTCTTTTTCTTATAGCCGTCGCAGCTTTCAGATAATCTCCGTCCGAGGGATCAAGCTCCGACATTTTTTTATCTCCCGACCTTTTTATAATGTCGTCAAGTATATCATGAAGAATTTTCCCCTTATCCATACCGGAAATTTCATTTTCCGGAGATTCCGATGTGTTTATTCCCGGGATATCTTCGTTTAACGATATTACGGCTTCCTTTCTCTCCTCTTCGCTCTCAAGCGTATCTATAAGTCTTGCCGCATTCAATTCTCCCTTTTCAAGCTTTTCAAATATGCTGTCCGCCAGCCTTTCAAGCATAGGATCGGTAAAATCGTCGGGGCTTATATAACTTTTTACAATCCTGTATATATCGGGATCGTCCAAAAGCCAGGTAAGCAGCATTCTTTGCTTACCAAGCGCATTTTCCTTTGATTTTCGGGAAGCGCTTTGCATCATGCCAATACGCTCTTTATTAACATTTATCCTGATGTCCGAATGCTCCGCTACCGCAACGGCGGTTCTCATTGCCTGAGGATCGATATGATATCTTGCACATACGGCGCTTAAATAATTTTCTCTTTCAAGATGATCGGAAAAAGTGGAAGAAAGCCTTGCCGCTATGGCTTTTTGAAATTCGGTTTTTTCGGCAGGATCGCTCAAAGAAAATCTCTTTTCATCCACGGAAATCTCAAAATAGAATGAGTTGACCGCATTTATAAGCCTTTCCTCGAAGCTGTCCGCTCCCTTTGCTTTTATAAACTCATCAGGATCCTTAAAGGGCGATAAATCAAGCACCTTAGCCTTGAGTCCCGCCTCTCTCAATATGCTTATTCCTCTTAAAGCGGCTTTTATACCTGCTTCATCCGAATCATAAGCCAATATAACTTCATCAGTATATCGTTTTAAAGTTAACGCTTGAGCGATAGTAAAAGCCGTTCCCAAACTGGCAACCGCTTCGTTAAAGCCCGCTTTATGCAAGGATATTACATCCATGTATCCTTCGCACAGTATAAATCTTCCTTTTCTTGAGGATCTCGCATGGCACAGGGCATAAAGATTTCTGCCTTTATCAAATATAAGAGTTTCCGGAGAGTTAAGATATTTAGGCTCTCCGTTTCCCAAAACTCTTCCTCCGAAGCCTATCACCCTTTTGGACGTATCCTGTATGGGAAACATCACCCTGTTCCAGAACTTGTCTTTTATACCGCTTTTTCCGTCCACAGCCGCAAGTCCCGCCTTTAAAATATCGGCTTCCTCATAACCCTTGGACTTTAGATGTTTTATCAGCAAATCTCTTGACAAAGGCGCATATCCAAGTCCGAAGCGCCTGATAGTATCATCGTCAAGACCTCTGGCTTTGAAATAATCAAGTCCGGCTTTTCCCTTAGGACTTTTCAGCTGAAAATAGTACCAGGTGGCTGCTTCCTTGTTGATCTCAAAAAGTATATTTTTTTCATCCTTTATCTTCTTTTCCTTTTCGGGATCTGACGAAGGGCTTGGAAGAGCCACATTGTATCTTTCCGCAAGCTGTTCCACAGCCTCCGAAAAAGTCAGGTTTTCATATTTTTGAAGAAAGGAAAAGACATTGCCTCCCTCATGGCAGCCGAAGCAGTAAAACATTCCTCTGGACGGAGTCACGCAAAAAGAAGGCGTCTTTTCATTATGGAAGGGACAGAGTCCGAAATATCTTGAGCCTCTTTTTTCCATATGAACGGCGGTAGAAACCACTTCCACTATGTCGCTTGCCGCAAGCACGCTTTCGATTACGGACTCTTCATAATACATATATCAATAAACACTCCAGCTTTTAGGAATAAATATTTCCTTATATCTGTCAATCGCATACCTGTCGGTCATTCCGCTGACATAATCGCAGACCACTCTTTCCTTGGGTTCCCCCTCTTCAATCTTTCTCCTAAGATATTCGGGAAAAGCATCCACATGCGACAAATAATAACCGTACAGGGTTCTTACCAAATCGCCCGCCTTGCCTTCCTCCGACTTTGCCTTGGGATTGGTATATATGTTTTCAAACATGAAGCTTCTAAGCTTCAAAAACGTATTGAATACCTCTTCATCCATAGTTATGTCGTTTTTATCCCGGCTCGACTCTATGATATTTCCGAAAATGGTATCGAACCAGTCGTTTGTAGTCTCGCCGAGGATCTTTGAAATGCTCTTGGGAATATCAGCCATGGTAATGATACCGCCTCTTACCGCATCCTCCATATCATGATGTATGTATGCGATTTTGTCCGATATTCTTACCACCTTTCCTTCAAGTGTCGAAGGAGTAAGCTCCATCTCATGATTTAAAATGCCGTCTCTTACCTCAAAGCTTAAATTCAAGCCCTCTCCGTTCTTTTCCAAAACCTCGACTATCCGCAGACTTTGTTCATTATGCTTAAAGCCTAAGGGACAAACCGAATTCAAGGCTCTTTCGCCGGCATGCCCGAAGGGAGTATGCCCGAGATCGTGTCCCAGCGCTATCGCCTCCGTAAGATCTTCGTTTAATTTGAGAGCTCTCGAAATGGTTCTGGCATTTTGAACCACCTCCAGAGAGTGCGTCATGCGTGTACGGTAATGATCCCCGTTAGGAGATAAAAATACCTGAGTCTTATCCTTAAGCCTTCTGAATGATTTGGAATATAATATACGATCCCTGTCTCTTTGATATATGGGTCTTATCGAACAAGGTTCTTCCATCCTGTCCCTTCCCTTGGACATATCGGAAAATGAGGCGTAAGGAGAAAGATTTTCGTGTTCTCTTTTTTCTAAAGCTTCTCTGATAAGCATGGTTCTATACTCCTTATATAGCTATATTCTGCGGCTTTAAGAAAATTCCTTTTTTTGAATATTTATAAAAGATAAAACATCTTAAAGAAGCTCGTGCTGTCGGAGCTTTTATCATGTACGACGCATTTGCCGTAAGCATGACGCAAAGGCTTAAAATCATGGATTTCGGACGAATTTGAGTACAATTTAACGCAAAACCCCTTTTCCGGATAAATCCGGTAAAAGGGGTAATATCATATCAGCCGGGCTTTTAGGATAGTAACAAATATACCAGACTTTTGTTTTAAGAAATAAGATCGACTTTATAGGCTTTTTTCCAAATATCAATATCCGCATTATAGCTGTAATTGAGCCAGTCAACGGCTTTTTGCATTCCTTCCTCGGAAAATTCAAAAAGCCTGTCCGTTATATCCTCCTTTGGAGTTCTCCCGTACGCATACGGCTCTTTCCATATACTTACTTTTATTTGGGCATTCGCTTTTTCTTCATCCGAGGCAAAGGAAACATTTTGAAGCGGTTCTCTTGCAACACGATACCGCATACCCTTGTAGCTTCCGAAATAAGCTTCGCCGTAATAGTAATGCGAAAGCCCCCAAAGCTCCTGTCTGTTTACCGCAGCTTCACTCATAAATCAATGCTGCCGGTGGAGTTGTCATTTACCACATAATAGGCCTTTCTCTCTTCCGGCTTTATGTATATTCTGAGTTTTTTTATGGTCTTTGAATCTTCTCTTTCTTCATAGTCGCTTCTGACCTTATCGGATATATAATTTGTGTTAAGCTCAATATCCCCGAACTGTATATATGTTTCCGTTTTTGCCAAAAGCCTTGAAGTCTGCTTTGCGGCTTCCTTTATTACGGGATCCGCCTTTTGTCTTGCCTTTTTTACAGCAGGCTCAACCTTTTCTTTTGCCTTTTTTACGGCGGGTTCAACCTTTTCTTTTGCCTTCTTTACAGCGGGTTTAGCCTTTTCCTTTGCCTTCTTTATTGTAGGTTCTATTTTTTCAACATAAGGCTTTGCCGCATCTACAGCCATGTCCATGATATCCTTCAAACTGTCGTCACCCATATCGCACCTCCTCAATTCATAATAACTGTATCTATATATTTCTATGATAATACACTAAATTCACCGCTTTGTTAAAGTTTTAGACAGAATATTTTATTAAATTTTTATTCGTTTCAGCGTTTTTATAAAGCAGCTTAGGTTTCCGGCGATAAACTCCGCATAGTCGTTGTCTATAAAGCATTTCTTTGACGGGATATTATGCTCTTCTATAAAACACATCAGTACGTTTATATCTTTCGGAAGCACGGCTTCACACATCGAAACCATTTGCTTGCCGTAGCCGAGCCCCCTGCTTGAAGGAGCTATCATACAGCTTATGTTTCCGATATCATCAACTCTGTCTATTCGAAGCTGCCCCACTTTTTTATTTTCGTCCTCCATTATAAACATAAGGCAGGCTTTATCATCCAACTTGTTTTTATACCATTTTTTATGTACGTCGAGACTTATGATATCCTTGGAAAAAGAATTGTTCCTTGTGGTTTCGTCGTTTCTCCACTCCAAAACAATCTCAGCATCGTCCATGACCGCCGGTCTGAGTTTCATAGTAATATCTCCCTGTCTATGATATTTAGGCTTTATATTTTGAGAACTTTGTTTTACTGATAACGATCATCCGTCTTGTGCAAATGTGTACAATTAAGGCGGTGTTTTTCATTTATGCTTAACTCTAACTTATATTTTAATTTTAATTTTAAGCGATGTCAAAATTTATGCGTTTAGAGAAATATACTCGGTTTATTTATAATACAATCGGCGATCATAAGGACCTAATTTTTCTTTCCATCAAAATTATAACGGTTATTCGATTCTACTCTTAAATTCTGTTTTAAAGCCGAAAAACGAGATGCCGAACTGAAGCGTACGGACAAAGCGGAAGTAAAAAGTGAGTTATAGGACAAAACGTGTTGATGGCTAATCCCATTGATCATAGAATCTGT
>CAUVOD010000010.1:0-56959 GCA_963553525.1 uncultured Lachnospiraceae bacterium
CAGATTCTATGATCAATGGGATTAGCCATCAACACGTTTTGTCCTATAACTCACAAAACAGCTTGAATCTTAACAGGGTTCAAGCCGTTTTTTTACTCGTCTTACATTAAGCTTACAGAATTACATTTTTCTGCTCTCCCTTAAAGAAAGCTCTAAGATTATCAAATACTATTTCCGCTCTCAGGGTCATGGACTGCTTGGTGGCAAAGGCTACATGAGGAGTTACAAGACAGTTTTTTGCATTAAGAAGCGGCTCTGATAAATCAAGAGGAGGCTCTTTGTCAAATACATCTATCCCTGCTGCTGCAATGTCTCCGTTATTAAGAGCGTCCGCAAGATCCCGTGTGACTACCACCGCTCCCCTTGCGGCATTTATAAGCACTGCGCTTTTTTTCATAACGGCAAGTCTGTCTTTATTGATAAGCCCTTTAGTGGACTCGTTTGTAGGACAATGTAAAACGACTATATCGGATTCCTTTAAAAGCTCTTCAAGAGAAACCTGTGCCACATATCTGGGTACATTCGGGTGAACCGTTCTGCTTGTAGCAAGCACTCTGCAGCCGAAGGCATTAAACAGCTCCGCTGTTCTCGAGCCGATTTTTCCGAGTCCCACTATGCCTACGGTTTTTCCCTTGAGCTCAAAGCCTACAAGACCGTCCTTGCCCTTTCCTTCTCTGCATCGGTCTTCAACCGTGCGTAAATTCCTCGCAATGGATATAGCCATACCTATAACCAGCTCCGATACGGCTTCATTTGAATATCCCGACGCATTGCTGACCTTTATGCCATTTTCCTTTGCGGCGTCAAGCCCCACATGATCCACTCCGGTAAAAGCCACATCAATAAATTTAAGACTTTTACACTCCCTTATGACCTCATCAGGCATAGGCATATTTGCAATTATCATTACATCGGCATCCTTTGCCTCTTTTATCAGAACATCCTTATCCGTACTCTTCTCAAATACTTCAAAGCTGTGTCCTTCCTTTTCAAAAGGCTCCTTGAATGTGTCAAGTTCTTCTTTTGAAATTCCCAAGGACTCCATAATTACAATTTTACTCATAGCCAATCCCCCGTTTAACAAGAAATAATGTATGTTTTTTCAGAAATATAGCTCGACTTAATCATTATAATTACTAATAAATCCACATAATAGAGTACTATTGTACTAAAATAGCCTTGTTTATTTGGATGATTTATCCGTATGATCCGCTATTCAAAAAACACGCCGACATTTGATGCTTTTACGGAGAGCCCTTATTGCAAATCCGCAGTATCTTAACGATCAAACTTACGGCTTAAACCCGATTTAATCCGTTCCTGCTTAAACCGCAATAATAAGATGCTACGCTAAGAGCAGCCATGTCTCCTATTTTTTCTCCCATTTCACAGGCTGTAATCTCACATACTCTTCTTGAATATATAAGACTTTCTCTGTCTATTACTCTCTGAGCCTCTTCACGTAAAAGATCCTCGGCTCTCATAAACACGCCGCCTATAACTATTTTTTGAGGATTCAATATGTCTATAAGGATAGAAAGACCCAGACCCAGCTTTTCTCCGGCTATCCTGAATACCTCTTTTGCAATCTCATCACCTGCCCGGGCGGCATCAGCCATTTTTTTCGTCGTTATATTATTCAAATCCTCCTCGCTTTTGCAAAGAGCCGTTTTTTTGCCCGACTGCAAATTTTCCGTATACAAAAGCTGACCTAGCTTTGCTATGCCTCCGCCCGAGCAGAAGCCCTCAAACGAGCCTCTTTTGCCGAAGCCTGCGGGACCGAACTCATCAAGCCTTATATGACCTACCTCTCCCGCACAGTCGCTTGTACCCTCATATAATCTGCCGTTAAGGATAAAACCCGCTCCCATGCCCGTTCCGAAAGTCAAAAATATCATGTTTTTGCAGCCTTTTCCCGCTCCGTATTTCCATTCGACCAAGGCTCCTGCATTTGCATCATTGCAGAGAAATACGGGTTTTTTAAAGCGCCTTTCATAAAAGTCCGTTATCTTAATCTCATCCCAGCCTATGAGATTCGGCGGAGACAAAATTATTCCCTCCCTTGAATTAAGAGGTCCTCCGCAGCTTATACCTATTGAGGAGGGATTAAATTTTTCGGAATTTTCGGGGGACGACAAATATTCTTCTATATCGGCGGCTAAAGCTTCAAGCATTTCCATTGCGGTATATCGCTTTGTTTCCCGCTCGTCCGCTCTGTATAAAATTTCCATGCTGTCCGCCGTATACTCTCTCCCGAACGAAACGACGCATTTTGTTCCGCCTATATCAATTCCTATAAAGTCCATACTTTCCACCTTACTCGTCAAAAAGCTCCGACTCGACTCCCGCACAGAGCAAATGATATATTTTTATATGCTTTTCCTGTATTAAAAAGGTTTCATTTTCCGGAGCTATTACGGAAATATCTGCTATTCGGGCTATTTCACCTCCGTCTCTTCCCGTGAGCGCCATCGTCCTTAAGCCTTTATTTCTTGCGACCATCATTGCGGACAGCACATTTTCCGCATTGCCTGACGTACTGATCCCTATAAAAAGATCGCCCTCATTGCCTAAAGCTATTACCTGCTGTGCATAGATCAAAGATGCATCCACATCATTGGAAAATGCCGATATCAAAGCCGAATGTGTATTAAGTGAAATTACGGGCAGAGCTCCTTGAAGCTTTGACGCTATTCTAAAGCCCTTGTCTCCGAAATCCGACTTCATGCCGTTTATATAGTCTTCGTCCATTTTGCGCTTAAGCATAAAGCCTTTCATAAGCTCTCCCGCTATATGGTCACAGTCCGCACAACTTCCGCCGTTTCCGCATAAAAGCATTTTATTTCCGTTTTTAAATGTGTTTAACCATATATCAAGAGCGGAGCTTATATCCGCAGATATGGCTTTAAACTCCGTATTTCTTTCAAAAAATGAGTCTATAAGAACTTTGGTACGATCTTTCATGAGTTTTATCCCTTTTCCTGATATTTCAGCTCGCAGCCTTTAGCCAGCGCCGAGCTTTAATCCTTTTTATCACGATTGAATGCGAGCCGCAAGATTTATTTGATCCGTAATCAAGTAAGACGGATTTTGTTTTGTGCAATTCGTCTCTATTTGAGGATCTTACGGTATTATGACCGGTATTACAGCAAAGAGCCGCCGGGCTTTTGCTCCGGCGGCTCTTCTTTCAGACTATCTTAACATCAATATTCTGCAACATTTTTAAGGTTTATAACTGTAACTCCGGTATCCTCTACTTTTCCGCCGAGAGTTTCTCCGTTCAATGCTCTTACAGCAGCATCAACGCCGAGCTTACCCATAACGTCGGGGTTCTGAGCCATAGTGCAAAGAAGGAATCCGTCAGTTATAAGTCCCTTGATCGAGTCCGACTTATCAAAGCCCACGCCTACAACATCGGCATCGGCAGCCTTGATGGCATTTCCCACACCTGTTGATGAGCCTTCATTTGCGCCGAAGATACCTACAACGCCTTCCGTAAGATAGTTTTCAGCTATTGTCTGTGCTCTTGCTGCATCGCCGTCGCAATACTGAGTTTCAAGAATGGTGAAGCCGCTCTTATCAAATGCTTCTCTGAAGCCTTCTTCTCTCATGATGGTGGAATTCGTTGATGTGTTAACATTAACGATACCGATGCTTCCTTCCGTAACTCCCTTTGTCTTCAATGCTTCAAGCATCTGCTCTCCTGCAATAACTCCTGCCTGTTTGTTGTCGGTTGAGAAGGTTGCTTCAGCTTTAACATCTGCGGGTGAGTCAACATATACAAGCTTGATACCTGCGTCTACCGCTTCCTTAAGAGCGCCTGAAACGGCATCTTCCGAGTTGGCAGCCACGATAAGGGCATCATATCCGCCTGCAACGGCGTTGTTGATGCATTCGATCTGCTTGGCGTCATCCTTTGTATCGGGTGACATAAAGTCAAGCGTTATGCCTAAAGCATCCGCTTCAGCCTTTGCTCCCTCATGAAGAGTTATCCAGTGCTGGTCAATTGAGTCCATGGTGATAAGAGCCACTTTGTAATCTCCGTTGGCTACGAGATCCGCAGTCTGCTCTTCAGGCTTTGAAGCCTCTTCCGCTGCAGTTGTTGATTCCTGAGCTGCAGTTGAAGCTTCCGTCGATGTGCTGCCGGGTTTTTCGGCATTCGACGTGCAGCCTGCAAGCAGACCCGTCAGCATTGCCGTGCAGCAAAGTACCGATAACAGTTTCTTTTTCATTTTGTTTCCTCCTTGTAAAGAAAAAATAAGTTTATATTAAGAAAGCTTTCGCCTTCCTAATCACGATTTTGACACCTTGCGCTTCCCCAGTCCGTTTCTCGTAAGTACATCAAGAAGAACCGCCAGTACAACTATGATACCTATAACCATTCTCTGGATACCTACCTGCGCATGGATAAGATTAAGACCGTTTTCAAGCACCTGCCATACTCCCGCTCCCGCAAAAGTTCCAAGCAGCAGTCCCGAACCTCCGAGCGGCGATACTCCTCCTATAACTCCGGCTGCAACTCCGTACATCTCATACATCATTCCGGCTTCCATATTTCCCATACCCGCCTGTGCACACAGTATAATTCCTACTACGGCCGAACAGAATGCACTTACAAGATAAGCCTTAACGGTGGTAAATACGACGTCCACTCCGGACAACCTTGCGGCGTCCACGTTGGAACCTATCGCATATATATGCCTTCCCGTGCGGGTCTTTGATAAAACGAAGAAAAAGATTATAAAGATAACAAGCGCTATCCAAAAAGCTCCGTATACGCCGAGGAATTTACCGTAGTAAAAAAATCCCTGTATCCTGTCTGCAGCTTCTTTTCCTATGCCGCTTGCTATGTTGTCGGTATTTCTGTTGTTGTTTACAATATAGCCTATACCTCTTGCCACAAACATCGTTCCGAGAGTGGCTATAAACGGAGGAAGCTTGAATTTACTGACCAGCAGTCCGTTGATTAAGCCTATGATCAAGCTTATCAATATGGTGATCAATATTACTGCAAAAGGATTCATGCCCCTTGTCATGAGAGTTGCGGACAGCATGGCGCTCATACCTACCACCGAACCTATGGAAAGGTCAATATTTCCGGTTATCATTACGTAGCTTTGTCCGACACCTATCAGCAGATATTTTGACATCGACCTTAAAAGATTCATATTATTTTGAAGCGACATGACCCTCGGGTTCATAAGTCCGAATGCAAAATATATTATGAACATACCTATAAATGCTATAAGTGAAGCTCTCATTCCCTTGATTGCAAAAAATTTTGCAATCGGTGATTTTTTGTTTTCCATAGTATGCTTTCTCCCGATTTAAGCTCAGTTGCCAACTTTTTTCTCAAATGCCGTCGCATAGCTCATGATCATATTCTGATCCGCCTCCCCGACATCCAGTTCTCCGGTTATTCTTCCGTCACACATTACTATAATATGATCAGCTACCCCCATGACTTCGGGGAGCTCCGACGATACGAACATCACGGCTATTCCCTGTTTTTTCAGCTCGTTCATAAGGTTGTAAATTTCAACCTTGGCTCCGACATCTATTCCCCTTGTAGGCTCGTCGAAAATTACCACTCTTGAATTTCTTACAAGCCACTTACCTACAACAACCTTCTGCTGATTGCCGCCCGAAAGAGTTCCCGCATCGACATCCAGATTGGGAGTTTTGATGGCAAGATCTGAAACCGCCTTTTTGCAAAGTTCCGCTTCTATATTGGAGTTAATCACTCCGCTTTTTCCGCAAATCTTATCCAGATTGGGAAGAGCGATATTTTCTCTGATGGAAAGCTTAGTGCAAAGGCCGTCCTTTTTTCTGTCCTCAGGAGCAAGCACCACGCCTGCCTTTATGGCATCCATGGGATTGTTGATCGTAACCTCTTTTCCGTCAATAAAAATCTGCCCCGACTCCTTATGATCTATGCCGAAAACAGCCCTTGTGGTTTCGGTTCTTCCGGCTCCCATGAGTCCTGCAAAGCCTACTATCTCACCCTCATACAGCGAAAAATTTATATCCCTTACCAGTTTTCCCGCATTGAGATTTTTAACCTCTAAAATTTTCTTTCCCTTTTTACATTCCACACGGGGAAATTTTTCTTTGATTTCACGGCCTACCATATTGGCTATGATTTCATCCATGCTGAAATCCGAAAATTTTCCGTCCGTTATATAGCTTCCGTCCCTCATTATGGTGACACGGTCGGTTATATGCGACAGCTCCTCAAGACGGTGCGAAATATACACTATTCCGCAGCCTTTTTCTGTAAGCTGCTTTATGATACGGAAAAGCTCGTCTATCTCCCTTGATGTAAGAGCGGACGTAGGCTCATCCATTATCAAAACCTTTGCCTGAACCGAAAGAGCCTTTGCTATCTCGACCATCTGCTGCTTTGAAACGGGAAGGTCTCCTACTATATGATGAGGAGAAATATCTACTCCCAGCTCGCTCAAATAGTGTACCGCTTCCGCTTCCATCTCGGCATTCTTCAGCATGACTCTGCCTTGACGTTCGCGGCCCAGAAACATATTTTCCGCAACGGTAAGATCCTTACACATATTGAGTTCCTGGTGAATAATCGCTATTCCGGCTTCTCTTGCGGTATTGGGCGTAAGATCCCCGTATTCCCTGCCGAAAATTTCAACCTTTCCGCTGTCTCTGGTGTACACCCCGCTGAGAATTTTCATAAGCGTTGATTTTCCGGCGCCGTTTTCTCCAAGAAGAGCCATTACCTCTCCCGAATATACCTTAAAGCTGACATCATCCAAGGCTTTAACACCGGGAAACGTCTTATTTATATGTTCCATAGAAACGATGACATCGCCCATACATATCTCCTTAAGCTTTACATTACAACCACTTATTTTAGCATACACCTATGCTTTGCGAAGCCTTATCCATTATCTTTATGAACTCTGCTCTTTATTACTAAAAAATTTGTGCGATTTGTACAAACAACCTCCGCCTTTATGCACACAGCCCGCCTTCACTTTAAACAAAAAATCCTTTGTCGTACCTTTGATTGTTTATGATAACCTTTAGGAGTTTCAGATATTCCGCTTCATTTTTAATTCCCTCTAATTCGGGAGAATTAAAATTCGTATCATACCTTTCTTCCCAAACACCTAAAAACTCTATTGTATTTTACTTACAAGCCGCTTTTCGATCAAAGCGGAGCCATTCCCGATATTTCCGACCATATCCGTTAAATAAATATAACCTCTATCGTCTATGGAGGTAACGCTGAATTGATTATTTATTATGGCATTTTTAGTGTATTTTTCTACTTCCAAAGTAATGCAACTATATTTACGGTATGTCAAAATCGCTTCTTTTATCTCGTTTTAAACTGCTTCTAAAAATTCTTTATTAAACGATTTACCTTGAGCCATATTCGATAATGTCATTTCCCGTTTCGCAGTTGTTTCTTCAGACTTAAATGCATCAAGTTTTTTGACTGCGTCTATTACTTTTTAAGGGGAATATATCATTTTCCTAAAAGAGCCTTGGCTTTTTGATAAATATTTTCAGCGTCAAGCCCGTACTTATGCAAAAGCTCCGCTCCGGGTCCCGATTCGCCGAACACATCCTCTATGCCTATTCTCCTAAGTTTTGCACAGCCCTCTTCCGCAAGAGCCTCCGCAACCGCAGAGCCCAAGCCTCCTATTACGGAATGCTCCTCCGCCGTGACAACATAGCCCGTCTTGGAAGCCGATTTCAATATAAGCTCCTTATCAATAGGCTTTATCGTGTGAATATTTATGACTTCGGCGCTTATTCCGTCCGCTTTCAATTTTTCCGCAGCTTCAAGAGCCTCCGGAACCATAATTCCCGTTGCCACTATGCTTACGTCTTTTCCTTCCTTAAGGAGTATGCCCTTTCCGATTTCAAATTTATAATCCGAATTATCATTGAATACCAAAGACGCAAGGCGCGCAAATCTGAGGTACACGGGACCTTTATACTCATAAGCCGCCCTCACCGCCGCTCTCGCTTCGATATCGTCGGACGGAACTATGACCGTCATTCCGGGTATAGTTCTCATGAGAGCTATATCCTCATTGCACTGATGAGTAGCGCCGTCTTCTCCAACCGATATCCCCGCATGTGTTGCGCCGATTTTAACATTAAGATGAGGATAACCTATTGAATTGCGTATCTGCTCAAAGGCTCTGCCGGCTGCAAACATTGCGAAGGTACTTGCAAAAGGCACCTTTCCCGTTGTCGCTATTCCCGCCGCTATTCCCATCATATTGGCTTCCTCAATACCTACATTTATATGTCTTTCGGGAAAAGCCTTTTTGAATACTCCGGTTTTGGTCGCTCCCGCAAGATCGGCATCCAATACCACAATATCCTCATGCTCTTTTCCCAGCTCCGCAAGAGCGTTTCCATAGCTTTCTCTTGTTGCTGTTTTTTTAGTCTCACTCATAAATTCCCTCATTTCCGTACCGCCGACATTCACGGCAAAGCAGCCTTATATCTCAGATGTCTTTTGCTTCAAGCTCTTTCATAGCCTGCTCATACTGCTCGTCATTGGGAGCCGAGCCGTGCCACGAAACATTGTTTTCCATAAATGAAATACCCTTTCCCTTTACGGTTTTGATGACAACCGCACAGGGCTTGCCTTTTGTATTTTTAGCTTCGTTAAATGCAGATCTGAGCTTGTCAAAATCACTCCCGTCGTCAACATTTATCACATGAAACTTGAAAGCTTCAAACTTTTTATCTATGGGATAAGGTGAATTTACCTCTTCTATGGTTCCGTCAATCTGGAGATTATTGTTGTCTATTATAAAAACAAGATTGTCAAGCTTTCTGTTTCCGGCGACCATAGCGGCTTCCCAAACCTGCCCTTCTTCAATTTCTCCGTCGCCGAGCAGAGCGTATACCCTATAATCCTCTTTGAAAAGCTTTGAAGATATTGCCATTCCTACAGCGGCGGACACTCCCTGTCCCAGAGAGCCGGTAGACATCTCAATACCCGGAAGATCGTTCATATTGGGATGCCCTTGAAGCCTTGTACCCACTTTTCTGAAGGTTTTAAGCTCTTCCCCGGGAAGATAGCCTCTTTCCGCCATTACCGAATAAAGTCCGGGCGTTATATGTCCCTTGGAGAGCACAAAGCGGTCTCTCAAAGGATTTTTGATATCTTCGGGATCTACATTCATCTCTTCAAAATAAAGAAATGTCAGCACATCAGCCGCACTCAGCGATCCGCCCGGATGTCCGGACTTTGCAGCGTGAGTAGCCGTAAGTATCCCCTTTCTCACTTCATTTGCCTTTAGGGCAAGTTCTTTATTTGTCATAAAAACACAGCCTCCGTTCATTACCTTATCTTTAATAAAAGCTATATAACTATCGTTACCCGGACATTCGCCAAGATCTCCTATTGCGCAGGCTCAAGCAGGCACGCCGGGTCTCATTCTAATCGCTCACGCAAATAACGAAATTCCGTTATTTTATTCCCGGCTTTCCGAGCAGCTTAAACATATTTTTCTTATAAAATTCGACTCCGGGCTGATCAAAAGGATTTATTCCGTTCATATAGCCCGATACGCCGCAGGCAAATTCAAAGAAATAGAACAGCTCGCCGAGATAAAACTCGTTCTGCTCGGGTATATTTATTATGAAGTTCGGAACTCCGCCCTCGACATGAGCCTGCATGGTTCCCTTCATTGCCGCCTTGTTTACATAATCCAGCTCTTTTCCGGCAAGATAATTAAGCCCGTCGAGATCATTATCCTCAGCTTCAATTATGATATACTTTCTTGCGCTTTCTATGTTGATAACGGTTTCATACATTATACGCGCTCCGTCCTGTATGAACTGTCCCATGGAATGAAGATCCGTGGTAAGATCGACGGAAGCCGGGAATATGCCCTTTTGATCCTTTCCTTCGCTCTCTCCGTAAAGCTGCTTCCACCACTCCGAAAGATAATGCAGACTGGGCTCATAATTGACGAGTATTTCAAGAGATTTACCCTTTCTTAGCATGATATTCCTTGAAGCCGCATACATAAGAGCCGTATTTTCCTCATATTTTAAATTGAGCAAAGCTTCTCTCATGCTGCCTGCACCCTCCATCAGCTTATCTATATCCGCTCCGCTTACCGCTATGGGAAGGAGTCCCACCGCCGTAAGAACCGAAAATCTGCCGCCCACATCGTCGGGAATTACGAAGCATTCATAGCCTTCCTCATCCGAAAGAGTTTTAAGCGCTCCCTTCGCTTTGTCCGTTGTCGAATAAATCCTCTTTGCCGCCTCGTCTTTTCCGTATTTTTCCATGAGAAGCTTTCTGAATATACGGAAGGCTATTGCGGACTCCGTGGTTGTTCCGGATTTTGAGATAACATTTATTGAAAAATCTTTATTCTTCAAAAGATCTATAACGTCCTGAATGTACTGACCGCTCATGTTGTTTCCGACATAATATATCTGAGGCGTTTTACGGTCCGCCTTTTCCATTTCATTGTAAAAGCCGTGTCTTAAAAATTCGATTGCGGCTCTTGCTCCGAGATATGATCCGCCGATTCCTATTACCAGGAGCACATCCGAGTCCTTTTGGATTTTTTCCGCCGACTTCTTTATTCTTAAAAATTCCTCTCTGTCATAGTTAACGGGAAGGTCTATCCAACCTAAGAAGTTGTTTCCCGCACCGCTTTTTGACAAAAGCGTATCCTTTGCGGTTCTTACAGCAGAACTTATTCCCGAAAATTCATGTTCTGCGACAAATGATGCTGCGTTTGAATAATCAAAGGTTATATGTTTCATATCACCCACCGTTTCTACGCTGCAATTATTTGAGCCTTTTGCCGTCAGCGTTCCGACAAAAGCTCTTTGTAATTTAAAAAATTTTCCGATATTTATTAAGCGATAATATTCCCTGACTTATTACTATATCACAGCAGCGCCCTTATTTACTTATTATTTGGATAAACTTAATAATTTAGGCGCATTATATACTATACTGAAATAATAATAATCATTATCAATTTTTTATGAAAAGGAAAAGCTCCCTACAATCTTTAATTTTGCAGAGGATATAACTGCCGAAAAATATACTGTTCCGATTATTGCCAAGGTAAATCTTGACGGAACGGATGAGGATCCGGAAAACATTAAAAAAGGCTTGCTTAACCTGAAAAGCCGAAATCCTTGTATATTTATAAGAACCCTTTCAGGCAGACGAGCTGTGTATAAAATCCCGTCTGCCTGAAAGGGTTCTTATTTCATAAAAATAAATTTATCCTTTTCTTTAGTTATACCGCTTTTACAAATTGAACTTTGCTATCTCGGCAAGATTTTCGCTCGCCTGCGATATATCCTTTATGGACTGAGCCTGAGTGGTTGAGGCATTTTCTTCTGCCATGGCTGAGAGATTTTCAACCAACCTGATACTCTACGAGTTAAGCCTTTGCAAAACGAATGTTATCTTTATAGTTAATATATTAAATATTGATTAGATATTATAAAGCTAATCCCCTTTTATTCGCCGATAAAACTCTTTAATTCATAATAAAGTCTTGAAACCGGCAGTCCCATTACATTATAAAAATCGCCCTCTATACCTTCTATATACCTTGAAAAAATCCCCTGTATCCCGTATGCTCCCGCCTTATCCATGGGTTCTTTGCTGTCGGAATAGGTCTTTATTTCTTCATCCGGAATATCACGGACATTCACCCTTGTTTCTTCCGCAAAATCTTTGAACCCGGGCTTGCTTCCACAGCTCACAATGCTTACTCCCGTATATACATGATGAGTATTTCCCGAAAGCTTTTTTACCATATCATATGCTTCTTCATGGGTTTTCGGCTTCCCCAAAATCTCGCCGTTTATCCACACGCAGGTATCGAAGCCTATTACTATTTCACCGTCGTGAAAATCCTTTGCTATGTCCAAAGCCTTTTGTGAGGACAGCAGCTTTACCATTTTCTCAGGATCGTCTTTAGGCGCATTTTCTTCAAGGCTGCTGGGCTTAACAAACGGCTCTATTCCAAGCAGTCTGATAAGCTCTATTCTGCGCGGCGACCCTGATGCCAATATGAATTTGTATTTTGAAAAAATATCCGACATCCGCTTCCCAAAATTTTCGCATTAAAATATTGATCCGAATCTATTTCGGATCAATATTTTAATTTATTATTACAAGCTCCGTTTCCTTATCGAAAATATGTATTTTTTCAGTATCAAATTCGAGTCTGACCTGTGAGCCCGTTCTTGCCTCGGTCTTGGGATCCACTCTGGCAGTCATGGATACCCCCGCAACATCGAAATACAAAAATACTTCCGCACCTACAAGCTCATACACATTTATACGGGTATCGAAGAACGCTCCTTTTCCATCCGGCGTTTCCTTATCGCTTATATTTTCCGGACGTATGCCCATAGTAACGGTCTTTCCGTTGTAGCCGCCGTTTATAAGAGCCTTTGACTTTTCGGCATTCAGAGTGATTCTCGTATTATCCGAAAGCGCAAGAGAAGCTCTTTCATTTTCAACCAAAACCTTGGCGTCGACGAAATTCATTTGAGGAGAACCCATAAAGCCCGCAACAAAAAGATTGCCGGGTTTATCGTAAAGATTTTGCGGCGTATCTACCTGCTGCACAACACCGTCCTTCATAACAACGATCCTCGTGCCCAAGGTCATCGCCTCCGTCTGGTCATGTGTAACATATATTATGGTGGTCTGGAGCCTTTGATGAAGCTTTGCTATCTCCGCTCTCATCTGCACTCTGAGCTTTGCGTCGAGATTGGAAAGCGGCTCGTCCATAAGGAATACCTTGGGATCTCTGACAATGGCTCTTCCCATGGCTACGCGCTGCCTCTGTCCGCCCGAAAGCGCTCTGGGCTTTCTGTCAAGAAGTTTTTCAAGATCAAGAATACGTGCGGCTTCCCTTACCTGCTTATCTATCTGATCTCTGGGAACTTTGCGGAGCTTAAGTCCGAAAGCCATATTGTCATAAACCGTCATATGCGGATAAAGTGCATAGTTTTGAAAAACCATAGCTATATCCCTGTCCTTGGGTTCTATGTCATTCATCAGCTTATCGTCTATATAAAGCTCACCGTTGGATATATCCTCAAGACCGGCTATCATTCTGAGCGTTGTTGATTTTCCGCAGCCGGACGGTCCTACAAAGATGATAAATTCCTTATCCTCTATTTCCAGGTTAAAATCCTTAACAGCATGAAAACCGTTAGGATACACTTTATTTATGTGTTTAAGGCTTAATCCGGACATACCGTATTTCTCCTTCCTATTGTCATTGCTTTAACGTATCGGTATCGTATATCACACAGCCTCTTCATCACAGACTGCTATCAGATTGGGATGAAGCTGCAAAATTGAAGCCGGAAGCTCCGGTGTTATGGGGCCGTAGAGAGCTCTGTTTAAAGCAGCCTTTTTCTTTGGTCCGTTTGCAATCAGCAAAACGCATTTACTCGTCATTATCCCGTAAAGTCCCATTGTTATAGCCTCTCTCGGTACTTCGTTTATGTCGTTGAAAAGCCTTGAATTTGCTTTTATGGTGCTTTCCTCCAATGCAACCTTATGCGTTTGCTTAATAAATTCTCCGGGCTCGTTAAAGCCGATATGCCCGTTTTCGCCGAGTCCCAAAAGCTGGAGATCGCTTCCGCCCAGTCTTTCTATAAGAGCGTCATACTCCAAACCCGCTCTGTCCAAATCAGCCGCCTTTCCGTCAGGCACATAGGTGTTTTCTTTATCTATGTTTACATGGTCGAAAAGCTGCTTATTCATGAAATATCTGTAACTTTGCTCATGATCGCCCGAAAGCCCCGCATACTCGTCCAAATTTACGGTCTTTACCTCTGAAAAATCTATTATCCCCTTTGCGTTCATATCAACCAATCTTTGATATGTACCTATCGGGGTGGAGCCTGTCGCAAGACCTAAAACGCAGTTCGGCTTTTGAATTATAAGAGAGCTTATAATGCTTGCCGCTCTGTCGCTCATTATCTCATAATCTTTTTCAACATATAGTCTCATTAAATTTCTCCTTACCCTGAAATATGGATTTATAAGCCCGTATCTGGAATTTTTATCTTGAATACAGCCTTTTTCGTGCGGTCTTTTTCTCCTGATCTTACGCCCGGAGCATGAGCATCTCCCGGAAAAAATACCGCAAACATTCCCTGCCTTATATTAAGCCACATTATTTCCGAATGGTCTATATCATAAAAGCAAATATCGTTTTGGGGAAGGGACTCCGCAGGATCCCCCAGCTCAGCCTCGGGGAAATATCCCATAAGCTCGTCTCCCTCAAGCATTATTTGAAGATCGGCGTAAAGCTCGTGAGCCTCATACCTTGCACTGTCCTTTTCCTTTTCCTCGACGAAATCCACATTTACATACAGATCGGAGCCGTCTATTTCGGTTCTGCCGGGATCCAGGCTGTTCAAATCATGGTTTTTTATAAAGCTTACGGCTTTTTTCAGACCGGGTACAGCCTCATAAAAAGAAATTTTCTCCAATTTATCGACTATCATATTTTTTCCTTATATTTTTTATCATGTCGGCAGCTTCTACGCATATAGCGGCATCCGCAGCTCCAAGCCCGAACAGCGGCTCTCTTACCCCGCCTATATCAAGGCTTTCATTTATTCTGAGTATTTCTTTTACCAGGGCATACATACTGCCCTCGCCGGAACACATCTTATACGTTACAAGATTGAGATCGTATTGAAGCTGCCTTGCTTTATCAAGTTCCCCTTTGATGAAAAGCTCGTCTAGCTTTATATAAAGATCGGGCATTACGCCGTAGGTTCCGCCTATTCCCGCTTCAGCCCCTATTATGCGCCCCGAAATGAACTGTTCGTCCGGACCGTTGAATATAATATAATCCTCGCCGGCTTCCTGCTTGAACATCTGAATATCCTGAACGGGCATCGACGAATTTTTTACGCCGATAACATTTTTATTTTTTCTCATCTCGGCAAATAAAGAGGTGGTGAGAGAAACCCCCGCAAGCTGCGGAATATTATAAATCACAAAATCCGTGTCGGGAGCGGCGGATGAAATATCGTTCCAATATTTGGCAATGGCATAGGGAGGAAGCCGGAAATATATGGGAGGTATGGCGGCTATCGCATCGACTCCCAGACTCTGCGCATGTCTTGCAAGCTCTATAGAATCTCTCGTGCTGTTGCAGGCGACGTGACAAATAACGGTAAGCCTGCCCTTTGCAGCCTTCATCACATTCTCAAGGATAGTTTTTCTTTCCTCCGGATTTAGATATATGCACTCTCCGGATGAGCCGTTTACATACAGTCCCTTTACTCCCTTATCTATAAAATACTGCGTGAGTTTTTGGACTCTTTCGGGACTGATTTCGCCCTTTTCGTCGTAGCAGGCATAAAATGCCGGAATAATTCCCTTGTACCTGGTCAGATCTCTCATCTTGTTTACCTCGTTTAAAATACATGTTGAATTTAGACTATCGTTATCGCAGCATCTGCCAAAATCTAAAGTAAACCCTGACTTCAGCTCATTGCCTGCGTAAATAAAAATATATCCGTTTTTTAGGAAATAGCCTTTATTTTTTCAAAAATAAAAAATGTTTTCATTTTTCTCTTGCGGATAGCCCTTTTATTATATAAGCTGTTTATATTGCCGCTTAAAACTGCAACTTACGGAGGACTTCCATGAAGAAAAATATTCTTGTCGATATAGGTATTAACTACAACCAGCTGACCCGTAAGGAAAAAAAGGTTGCGGATTATGTAACTCAAAACCCCGACAAGGTAATCTTCATGTCCATAACCGAACTTGCCGACGAATGTGACGTGGCGGAAGCCACCATCCACAGGTTTTGCCGAACCGTCAAAACCAAAGGCTATCAGGAATTTAAAATGCTGTTGTCCTTAACCGGCAGCGGCGGCGACGATCTCAAGGTCTCGGATAAAAACTCTAATATTTCAGGCACGGATATGTATGATAAAATCCTCGAAAATCATATAGCCTCCTTGCAGGAAACACGCTCCCTGCTCGATCCGTCCGTTGTAGAAGCCACGGTATCCATAATGAAAGCTTCAAAAAGGCTTATATTTACCGGTGTAGGCAATTCCATGATAACCGCAGAGGCGGCAGCGGGTAAATTTTTACATATAACCCCCAAGGCTCAGTACATCATCGACACGCATATGCAGTCCATAGCCGCATCTATGATGGATACAAATGATATGGTAATCATTTTCTCATATTCCGGAGACACCTCGGACAATGCACATGTAGCCTGCATAGCCAAAAAAGCCGGAGCAAAGGTAAGTGTAATAACAAGATATCCGAAATCCAAGTTGACCAAATATGCGGATACCGTTTTGATATGCGGATCTAAGGAAGGACCTCTCGAGGGCGGCTCTATGGGAGCTAAAATGAGCCAGCTGTATATAATAGATATCCTTTTTCAATGTTACTATAATGCTACTTTAAAGGAGTCCCGAAAATATAACGAGCTTACCGCAAAGGCTAATGTCGATAAATTTATTTAAATGACAAAGCCGTCCTTTATAACCCTATTGAGGCTTAAATCCTCTCTATTCAAAAGAAGCACATGTCCTTTTTTTCCGGACTCTATACTTCCGTAGCTGTCGTCAATCTTTATAGCTCTTGCGGGATTTATGGTTGAGCAGGCGACTGCGGTTTCAAGAGGTATATTCATTTCTTTTACGGCATTTACCATACATTCTCTTAAATTCGATACCGATCCCGCTATATTTCCGCCTTCCTTGAGCCTTGCAAATCTACCTTCCTTGATTATCTCCTGTCCGCCGAGAATATATTCTCCGTCAGGCATTCCCGCACATCTGAGAGAGTCGCTTATAAACACTATCCTGTCCTCTCCGTTCATCTTAAATGCCGCATGAACGGCTCCCTCATGAACATGAACTCCGTCTGTGATAAGCTCGGCGTTTACTGCGGCACTGTCCGATACGGCTCCCACTACTCCGGGTGCTCTGTGCTCAAGCCCCGTCATTGCATTGTACAGATGAACCGCATGTGAGGCTCCCGCCCTGAAAGCCTTCATGGCTGTTTCATAGCCCGCATTGGTATGTGCAAGCGAAACTATTACCTTACCCTTTACCTCGTCGATATAATTTTCAAAATCAGGATTTTCCTCCGGAGCAAGACCTATTATCTTTACCAAGCCGTCCGACGCCTTGATGAATCTGTCAACAATACCCGCATCACAGGGTATGATATATTTTCCGTTTTGAGCTCCTTTTTTTATCCGGCTTATGAAGGGACCCTCCATATTGAAGCCTACTATATCCGCATATTCATGTCTTTCATCAGGAGTTTTTTTTGCAAGCTCTCCGGAAAATGAGGCTCCTGTTTTTAGAACTTTTTCAAGCTCATCTACCCTAAGCGTAAGCGTGGCGGGACAAATCGCCGTTATGCCGTTCATTGCTTCGTATTTGGCAACTTCCGCATAAGCCTTTGCCGTGGCGTCGCACACGTCGCTGTTCACGGCGCCGTGTATATGTATGTCGATAAGTCCGGGTATACAGTAGGTTCCGTCGGCATCTATCACTTCATCTTCATCGCTTTTATTACCCTCATCGACGAAAATCCCGTTCCGTATAAACACGTCTCTTTTAATGAATTTTTTATCCGCTCCGAAAACCAAAGCATTTTTTATAAGCATAAGCTTTCCCGTCACCTCGTCCGCTGTCTGAAATGGTAATATGCTCCAAGCATTCCCGCATTATTTCCGTTTTGTGCAGCCCTTATTTTTATATTTTCAGCCAACACACTTATAAGAGTTTCATTCAGATATTTTCCTATTCTGGGAAGCAGATACTCCTTTTGCTGCATTATACCGCCACCGAGCACCACCACTTCAGGATTAAGCACATATACTATATTGGAGATCCCCTCGGCAAGATATCTGCACATCAGCTCAACCTCTTCCATACAGTCCTTATCGCCTTTGTACAGCTCTTCAAATATCCTTATGCCGCTCCATTTGTCAACCGTTTCATCCTTGAGTTCAGCCACTCTTTTACTGAGAGCGCCGCTGCTTGCAAGCTCCTCAAAGCTTAAATCACTGCTCTTCATCTTCATATAGCCGATTTCACAGGCACTGTTTGAAAAGCCGTGAAGCACCTTTCCGCCCTCTATAAAGCAGCCGCCTATACCCGTTCCTATTGTCATACACAGCAGACTTTGAGCTCCGCAGCCCGCACCGCTCATATACTCCGCAAGAGCCGCACAGTTGACATCGTTTTCTATTTCGCAGTGCAAAGAAAATCTTTCCTTTACGGCATTAATAAAATTTATGCCCTTATAATCCGGTATTGTCGGACCCGAATGAAATATTTCTCCCTTTTCGGGATCGACCATTCCGGCGGATGAAATACATACTCCTTCAAAACAGGAGCCTTCCTCATATCTTATCTTTTCTTCTATTAAACCCAAAACGGTATTCAGTATATGTTTTCCGCCAAGCTGTGCGTTTGTGTCCGCAACTTCCGCCCTTATTATCTTTCCATCTTCCAAAATGCCGTACTTGATCTGCGATCCGCCTATATCTATGAGGATATATTTTTCCATTAAATGTCAGCTCCTGTAATCAGCCCTTTACCGCTCCCATCGATATTCCCTGCGTAAAATTCTTCTGGAAAACGAGGAATACCGCCAAAATGGGAACGGAAGCAAGTGCGGCTCCCGCCATAATAAGCCCGAAATCCGTGGAATTTTCAGCCTGAAGCTTTGCAATACCGAGAGAAATAGTCAAATTGCCCGTGGAAGAGAGCATAATAAGCTGCATGAAATAGTCGTTCCAGCTGCTTATAAAGGTAAATATAGCCAAAGCCCCTATTCCCGGCTTTATCATGGGAACAACTATATCTATAAAGGTTCTCAGCTCCGACGCCCCGTCTATCCTGGCGGCTTCAAGCATCTCATGAGGAATACTCTCGGAGAACTGCTTCATGAGAAATACGCCGAAAGGCCAGCCTACTATGGGAAAAATAACAGCCCAGATTGTATTATAGAGACTTAAAGCCGACATCTCTCTTATAAGAGGAATAAGTATAACCTGCTTGGGAAGAGCCATGGCTGCAACTATAAGTGAAAAAAGCAGGATCCTCCCTTTGAATCTCTTTTTGGCAAGTGCATACCCCGCCATGGCGGCGGTTATACAGGTTATAACCATAGCCATAAGCGACATAAACACCGTATTTATAAGCCATCTGAGAGCGGCAGGAACCACGGGTCCCGACGAAAACACTATAGACTCTCCGTCAGCGGTAAATTTCGAGCTGAACGGGATATGAAGCTCCCAAAGAGGGGCATACTGTCTGCTGAAAAGCTTTTTAAAATTGTCCAACGTCCATTCGGAAGGAACCCACACCGGAGTCACGGAATTTACTTCCCCGGGAGTTTTAAAGGCTCCCGTAATTATCCAATAAAGCGTAAAAAGAAAGAAAAACGAAAGCAAACACAGAACCGCCATACAAAATATACGATAAGGCGAAATCTTATGTACCCCGTGTCTTTTTGACTTAAGCATATATTTTCCTCACAAAATATTGAATTGCAAAAAAGCGTATATCAACGTTCCTTAGCCACCTTGAACTGGATTGCGGACAATATTGCTATAAAAATTGCCAGTATCACGCCCATGGCGTTTGCATATCCGTATCTGTACAGCTTAAACGCAGTATAATATATATAGTACATTACCGTATCCGTGCTGTGATTGGGACCTCCCGATGTCAGGAGCTGTATAAGTGCAAAGCATTGGAAGCTGTTAATAGTCGTGATTACCAATATATAAAGTGTGGTGGGCATAATATTGGGCCATTTTATTTTCCAGAAGGTCTGGAAATCCGTAGCACCGTCCACCTCAGCCGCCTCAACAAGCGAGGCGTCCACATTTCCGAGTGCGGAAACATAAAGGACTATGGGCTGACCTATTGATGTGGTAAGGAGAATAAGTATGATACATCCAAGCGCATACTTTTCGTCTCCCAGCCAATTGATCCTTTCCTTTATCAGTCCGGTCGATTGACCTATGTAATTGAAAATCCCGTAATAATTGTTGAATATCCACTTCCACACGACAGTAACGGCTACGCTTCCCGTTATGACCGGAAGATAAAAAACTATACGGAAGAATGAGAGCAGCTTTTCGGGAAGCTGATAAATTGCGGAAGCTACCCAAAGAGAAAATACCAGAACTATCGGAACCGAAACCGCCACTATGACTATCGTATTACGAAGAGCCCTTAGAAATACGGGATCCGTCCAAAGCTCGATATAGTTTAAAAAGCCTATATACACATCCTGAGCGTTTTTACCCATTGTCGAATCGTAAAAGCTCGTAACCAGACACAGAATCATAGGAATTACAACAAATCCCAAGAAAAATAAAAGATTCAGCGACATGAAAAGATACGCCGACCTCGTTTCTTTCATTACAAGAACTTTGCTTCTTTTGCCGGGCTTATAGTCTTTAGCTGTCATATTCCTCTCCATCCGATCCCTTTTATATGACCTCTTATCATATATGATACTGCATATACGGAAAACACACTTTCCGAATTTTCCTCATTATTGCGGTATTCTTCAAGGTATTGAGCAGGTTCATGCTCCTTCGCATTGCCTGTGTAAATATAGGAACATCCTCCGCAGTATCAAAGCCTGCGAAGGATGCGCCTTTATTAAAATCTTATTTCTTGGCTGTTGCAGCCTCGGCGGCAGCATTGGCTTCCTCATCAAACGCCGCAGCTTCGGAAGCGGCGTCGCCGCCCGTGCCTACTCTTTGAAGCATATTCCACCAGGCGGTACGAGCCGCAGCCCAGCCGGGAACTATCTGATAGTACTCGCCCATATTGGGTATGAAATCTTTGTTAAATATATCCATCGTAGCAGAAATTTTTTCATTGGCGTAAACATTTCCCATATTCTTGTGAACGGGGAAGAAGCCCGACGAAACAACAGCCTTGACCGCCTCGTCACCGTTTGCCATGAAATCTATGAAGGTCTTTGCAGCTTCTATTTTAGCTTCATTTCCGTTATCGAATACGCCGAAGCCCCATATACCGCCGCAAAGCTCAACTTTACCGTCATCCGTCGGGAAGTTGAGAGGAAGAATTTCTTCTCCGTTATTTGTCTTTCCGGCTTCGCCGTTATCCGTGTTGTTATGGAATGACGCATTCCAGCAAAACGACATTGCAAGAACACCCTGTCTGAAAAGGTTGATTTCGTCACCTCCCACGATAGAAGCGTCGAATTTAATTCCGTCCTGTGCCTTGAGAGCTTCCAAAGCCTTTATATTCTGCTCGGAATTGAATTCATAGCCTGTGTGGTCAGCATTTGTAAATCTTCCGCTGTAAAGATTGTTTATGAGAGCTCTTGTTCCCTGATCTCCACCTTGTCCGGCGCAGTATACGGAAGCTACATCCTTATGTCCGGCGTCATAGAGAGCCTGAACAGCCTTGAAGAAATCATCCGTTGATTTCCAGGTATGAGTTTTTTCATCAACATACTGCATTGCGTCAGCTTCTTCCATATAGGCTTTATTAACAGCCATGGCATGAGCCACCATGCAGAGCGGATACTCATAAACTTCTCCGCTTTTTGCAGTACATGCAGTCTTGATATTATCGTAAATATCCTCTGTGTCGGCAGAATCCATGAGGTCGGAAAGATCTGCCATGAGACCTTTTGCCCCCCAGTTTGCTACCAGTCTCTCAGGTCCTTCAAGAATTATGTCGGGAGCCTTGCCACCCTCAATAGCCGTGTTGACCTGGTCGTCTCCGTTTGTGTAGTCAAGATATTCAACGGTTATCGAAATTTCCGGATGTACGGCGTTGAAATCCGTAATAAGCTCATCAACAACCTCCGAATTTCCCCAGCCTCCGACAGGATAGGTCCACAATGTTAAGTTTGTAGCCTCTCCCGCAGGCTTGCCGTCTTCCGTAGATACAGCCGCCGGCATATCGCTTGTAGACTGATCCGCAGTTACGGGAGCCTTACCTCCGCCGCTGCATGCAGCCATTGAAAGCGAAAGCAATGCCGCAACAACCGCTCCGAATTTCTTTTTCATTTTTTAATTCCTCCTTTATTTATGAACGCTTGTATTTAAAGCATCGACGAACCTTTTTGTTATTACCTGGGGTCTTGTTATAATTGAACCTACCACGGCGGCATATGCACCAAGCTGCGTGACTCTTACCAGCTTTTCCGGCGTATCTATATTGCCTTCAGCTATTACCTTATTTTTTACACCGCCTATAATATCTCTCAATATTTTGAAATCGTCGGCTTCTATTTTGTCTCCCCTGCTTTGAGGGGTGTAACCGACCATGGTTGATCCTATAAAGTCAAAACCCAGCTCATCGGCGTGCAGAGCCTCCGAAACCGTGGCGCAGTCCGCCATAAAAAGCTGATCTGGGTATTTCTCCTTTATCCGTTTAAAAAATTCATCCAGCACGATATTGCCGGGTCTTAATCTGTCCGTTGCGTCAACTGCGATTATTTCCGGCTTTACCTCCATGAGCTCGTCAATCTCCTTCATGGTGGGGGTTATATATATTTCACTGTCCGAATAATCTCTTTTTACTATGCCTATTATCGGAAGACTTACCTCCTTTCGGATCTCGACAATGTCCTCCCTGGTATTGGCTCTTATCCCCTTTGCTCCGCCTTGAAACGCCGCTCTTGCAAAGCGTCCCATTATAAACGACGAATGCATGGGTTCATCGGGGAGCGCCTGACAGGACACTATCAGTTGTCCCTTAAGAGAGTTTATTTTTTCTTCGATTTCCTTATTCATAAAAAAGTCTTCCTCCGCTTATGTAAATCTAGCATTGCTGATAATTATTTTCAATATTGCTTTTTTGATGAAAATTTTTTCTTTTTTTATTCATTTTGTTATAAAAAAGACTTCAACTTCCTAAAGTATCCGTCTTTTCGCATACTGTATCTATAAATATCGGTATCCGGATATTTTTAAGATTCTTTGCCGAACATCTTATTTAGACGCTTTACACAATGAATTACGGCAGGGATAAGGAAGGCGTCGGCTGCAATCCATGCAAGAGGCGAACCCAGACAGGCGGCTCTGTATCCGAAGGATGGAACCAAAAGCATACCCGTAAGCATACGCGCAAACATCTCCATTACTCCCGCAATGATTGCAAACTGTGAAAAGCCCATGCCCTGAATGGAAAATCTGAGAACATTCACATAAACAAGAGGAATAAAAAACATTGCCTGTATGATAAGAAACTCCGAACCCAGGGCTATAAGCCCCGTTTCCTTCGCATCCAAAAACATGAGAAGAAGGTATGAAGAAAATTTATAGATAACCGCAAAAGATATAACGGCATAAGCGCTGCCTATAAGTCCGGCGCTCATCACTCCCTTTTTCAGCCTGTCAACCTTTGCCGCCCCGACATTCTGCCCGCAGTAGGTAGCCATGGTGGAGCCCAGAGCATCAAAAGGAATAACAAAGAGCTGCACTATCTTCTGACCCGCACTTGCGGCTGCAACCGCAGTTGTACCCAGCTGATTTAAAAAGGTTTGAAGAACCGTTGACCCTATCGCCGTTATGGAATATTGAAGCCCCATGGGAATCCCCATTCCCAAAAGCTTTTTGGCAACACGGGGATTATATAAAAGCTCGTCCTTGGTCATTTTTAATATTTCGAACTTTTTAACGACATAGACAAGACAAAGAACGCCGGATAATATCTGTGCGATTACCGTGGCATATGCCGCTCCCTCAACCCCGGTCTTCATGATACTTATAAAAAATATATCCAGAAAAATATTTGAAATACTGGAAAAAATAAGAAATACGACCGGTGTTCTGCTGTCGCCCAAAGAGCGTATTACTCCGGAAACCATATTATACAGTATGGTTGCGGGTATTCCCGCAAATATGAAAAAAATATAACTGTGTGCGGCGTCTATTATGTCCTCCGGCGTCCGCATTATTTCCAATATGCGCCTGCAAAGAAGGGAAGTAAGCAGAGAAACGGAAAAAGCCGCTATAACCGACAGCCATATCCCCGTTCCCACACAGCGCCTCATTTCCTTATAATCCTTTGCACCGAAATGATGAGCAACCGGAATGGCAAAGCCCGACGTTATGCCCATGCAAAAACCGAGCACCAAAAAATTGATACTGCCCGTGCTTCCGACTGCGGCAAGAGCTTCGGGGCCGAGAAGCTTTCCGACTATCATGCTGTCAACCATATTATAAAGCTGCTGAAACATCATTCCGAGCAGCATAGGTACCGCAAAAGCAAAAATATGCCTTGTGGGACTTCCGCTCGTCATGTCCTTAGTTATATCTTTTGTCATTAAATTTACCGCCCCCTTAAATAAAGGGATTCCAAAATCTGCTGCCGTTTATTATCGTATATGCGATAGAAATTACCACCAGCAGTATTCCGAAGGCGATCACAATAAAATCGCCGGTTTCAAAATCATGTCCCATGTACCAGCTGCGCTTTTTATTTTTTCCGAAGCCTCTAAGCTCCATAGCGTTTGCGATTATTTCTATTTTGTCAAAGCTGCTTAATATGAGAGGTATGATTATATTCGCCGCTGCCTTAAAGCGTTTTATAAGGTTCTCCTTTCGGGACATTTCAATCCCCCGCGCCTGCTGTGACAAAGAAATGGTGCGGTAATCGTCTACAAGTCCCGGTATATATCTGAGTGCAAGCGAAACTCCATAGGATATTTTATAGCTTACACCTATCTTGTTAAGAGACGACGCAAACTCGCTTGGATGAGTGGTCGCAACAAAAAGCAGAACCAGAGGTATCGTGGATGTGTATTTTAAAAGCACATTGAGATGATACAAAAGCTGCTCGCAGGTGATAGTGTATCTGCCCGCTATATGCACTATCAAATGCCTGGTTCCGTATATACCCACTCCGAGCTCCGGAGAAAAAAGATAGATCAGAATATTGTTAAGCACCAAAAATACAAGGGTAAATAAGAGCATTACCCTTACTTCCGAAAGCTTTATTTTGGAAATACGGAAAAGGATAAAGGATAATATCGTAAGAACGAGTAAAAACGGCGTATTGAAGGTAGTCATTGCGGACAGCATCCAAAAAAGCAGCAGCAGAAGCTTTGATGAACCGTTAAGCTTATGAACGGGAGAGTCCTTATGAATATAATTAAAAATATTTACCATTATATGTTCCTTAAACAGCCTTGCTTCTTCGGCTTCTTTCAAATTCCATAAATCTGCGAACGAACTCTTCTTCCGGAGCTATCTCGCACAGCCTTGCAAGCATAAAAAGCGACGTTTCCTTTAAATTGGCTCTCTTTATTATTTCCTCATTCGTAAGAATCGCAGACGGAATATCGTCAGCTTCTATTTGCCCGTCGTTAAATACTATCGCTCTTTCCGCATATTCCTGCATAAGGTGCATATCGTGAGTTATAAGCACAACGGCAAGTCCGAGTTTGCTTAACTCAAGCAAAAACTCCATAATCTCGGTATAATGCCTGTAATCCTGTCCCGCAGTAGGTTCGTCAAGAATAAGAATTTTGGGTCTTAACACAAAAATCGAAGCTATCGTAAGCCTTTTTTTCTGTCCGAAGCTGAGCGCCGAAACGGGCCAGTTTCTGAAAGGATAAAGTCCGCAGACCTTAAGAGCCTCTTCCGTCTTTTCTTCTATTTCCTCCTTTGAAGCTCCCCTTACCGTAAGTCCGAGCGCAACCTCATCCTTTATCATGGTTTGCGAAATCATCTGGTTGGGACTTTGAAGCACAAAGCCTATGCGATCAGCCCTCTCCTTTACGCTAAGCTCCGTGAGGTTCTCTTCCTTTCCGTCAAAAACAAAGCTCAGCTCTCCGGTCTGCTGCTTTTCAAAGCCGCAGATAACCTTTGAAAAGGTGGATTTGCCCGCTCCGTTTTTTCCGCAAATCGCAACAAGCTCTCCCTTGTAAATTTCCGCAGATATGCCTTTAAGGGCTTTAAAGCCGTTGGAATATTTGAAATTTACATCCCTGACCCTCAGTAAAAGCTCTTTTTCTTTTTTGCAATTCTCCTTAGGGATTTTCTCAAACCAATTTTTTAACCTTGCTTTTTCCTCTGCGGAAAGCTCAAGCGACGCTATATTATGAGCCCTGTGTCTTTCTTCTATTTTGATCCCGGCGTATTTCAAAGCCGTTACATAAAGCGGCTCTCTTATCCCGTTTTCAGTCAAAAGCTCCGTGGCAAGCAGTGTATCTGGCGTACCGTCAAAAATAAGTCTTCCCTCCGACATGAGCAAAATACGGTCAACATCCCTATACAGTACATCTTCAATCCGGTGTTCAATTATTACTACCGCAGCTCCCGTCTGTCTTTGAAGTCTGTCTATAAGATCGACCGCAGCCTTACCGGTTGCGGGATCAAGATTGGCAAGAGGCTCGTCAAAAAGCAGAAGCTCCACCTTGTCCATAAGAACTCCGCCTACCGCCACTCTCTGCTTCTGACCTCCGGACAACTCCCCGGGCGCATGATGAAGATGATCCGAAATCTCAACGGTTTGAGCTATTTCTTCCACAAGCCTCTTTAATTCTTTTTGTTCCACACAATCATTTTCAGGAGAAAAAGCCAGATCCTCGGCAACCGTCATCCCTACAAACTGACTGTCCGAATCCTGTAAGACGGTTCCTACCGTTTTGGAAATTTCAAACAGACTTTGATCGGCTGAACTTTTTCCCGATATAAGAAGCTCTCCGTCGATTTTTCCCTTGTAGGAAAAAGGAATAAGACCGTTCATACAGCTTGCAAGCGTAGATTTTCCGCAGCCGGACGCCCCCGCTATAAGTATTTTTTCTCCCTTGCGCACAGTCAGATTTATATTGTGAAGAGTGGGCTCCGCCTGTGAAAAATATTGGAAACTGAAATTTTTAAACTCTATTATCGCTTCCTGCAAAATCAAAATTCCTCACTTTTGAAATCCCTGCAAACTGAAAAAAGAGGCGAGCGGAGCCGCCTCTTTCGTATGAATATCAATCCTTCTTTAATGAGCCTTCCTTGGGCTTTGCCTTTGCATACGCAAGGCAAAGTATGGTTCCGACGACTCCCGTTGCTATTATGTTGTTGGCTCCTGCAAACAAGCCTTGAATAACAACCTTTTCGACCGGCTCCTGATATATCACCACATCAAGAAGAGGTGCAAGAGCTCCCCAGGCGAGACCGTTAGCAATCACCTGAGCCACATTGAAGCGGACGATATCGGCGGTGGTAAAAATACCTTCGTCAAGCTTAAGCCTGCTCATGAAAATGCCCATTACAACACCTACGAAGCCCGAAGCGATAACCCAGCTCCACCATACTCCCCAGCCGGCAGCCATATCATTAAGCATATGCCCTATAAAGCCTACAAGTCCTCCGATAACAGGTCCGAACAATGCCGCAACAAGAGCAAGCAGACTGTATGATACTCCGAAGGTGGTATTGGGTACGGGGCTGGGAATTGCCAGATAACGCATCAATACGAAAAACAGGGCTATGCCTATTCCGAGTGCAACTATCGATTTGACACTAAAGGTTTTTTTCATCAATGAATCCATATTTCCCTCCTGAATTTGTCCGTGCGTTTACATTTGTCCGGTTTGAAAATCATGCTTATTTTATATTACGTATGGTCAGATGCCAGCTGTTTCCCGTTCCTATATTATAGGCTCTGGCAAAGCTTCCCTGATTGATGGCTACGGCTATGCAGTCCAAAGAATTGACATAAATAAGCGACTCTCCTATGCTCACATCCGCAAAGGAATGACCGTAAACCATGGTATTGCTGTAGATGGTTCTGGTGTCGTTGGTAATGGATATTAAGGCCCTGTCTCCGTATTTCAAATCCAGAGTGTTGAACATTTCTCTCGTGATATTGGTCCAAAGACTTCCGAATCTGATATCCAGAACGTCGATGGTTCCGACAAGGGTATCTCCCTCTTTGTAAGCCGGAATAAGAGGAAGCTCTATTATAGTGCCCGGATCTACGGCTTCTCCCACCTCTTCAAAGCTTATCCTGCCCGAAGCAAGCTTGGCAGCGGTAAAAGCGTAGACGTCCCGCCCGTGAAAGGTATAGGACATTTCGGAATCGGGTCTGCGGTTCCTCGTTTCATCGATTAACCTCGCCTCCTCTATGCCCAAAAGGCGTTTGATATGTGTAAGAGTGCCGTTATCCGGCGTGACAATGTATTTGCCGTCACTTGTTTTCGCAACTATGCTCCTCCTGGTCGAGCCTACCCCAGGATCTACAACGGATGCGAAAACCGTGCCCTCCGGCCAGTATGATATGGTTTGAATCAGACGGTAGCTTCCCTCCCAGATATCATAGGGCTGAATCTCGTGAGTGAGGTCAAATACGGGAAGAGCGGGATCGACGGTCTGTGCAACTCCGTACATGGCACACACGGCGCCGTCCTGTTTTCCGAAATCCGTTTGTAATACTAAAGAATTCATCTTTTTCTCCCTCATCCTCAATACAAGGTAGATTATACTTGTTTGCCGCAAAAAAACAAGCATTAAGCCGTATCTGAGACTTAATGCCCGGCAATTTTATTCACTTTTTATCCGCTCGGCAATTTCTCTAAGGTTATATTTTGTACCTTTGATCGAAACGGTTCCGTCTTCATTAAAGCTTATATCCTTAACGGACGAGTCGGGTATTTCAGATAATGCGTCCCAAAATTCATCCTCCGTAAGAGAAAATATCTGCATACATTTTGCTGCAATCTCATCCTCGCTCAAATCGGACGAGATTGGATTTTCTTCCGCTTTTTCAGCTTCGTCAGCACCGGGAGCTGCGGGGCTTTCACCGGTTTCTTCGTATTTAGTATCTTCATTTTCTTCATTGCTGTTTACGGGCTTTGTTTTATTAATTTCAGGAAGAGCCTTTTTAGGCACAGCCTTTCCGTCCGTGATATCAAAATCTTTTACCGCATTGAATGACAGAGTTTTTGTTTCGCTGCCATTTGTGATATACAGCGTTATTCTGTTTCCGATCGCCTCCACATCGCTTTCATCAAGTCCGTAATATTTTCTCAAATATTTTTTTACAGCGTCCACTCTCATGGAATCGACTTCTTCAATCAGCTCTTCGCCGTTTTCGATTTTTGCCTTGAGCGTAGATACCACGTCCCTAGCCGTGTAGCTTCCGTATTTTCCCGCCTTGGCATTCTGAATTATCTGCTTGATGGTTATTGCATGATAATGGTTTCCGTGCAGCCAGTAGAATATATTTTCTCTTTTGCCGTTTGAACCGTAAACCTCCAGATTATCCTTTATATCGCCAAAATGGGTCATATTTTTTAAATCGTCAAGATAGGTTATGACTCCCTCGACAACCTTGGCTTCCACATCATTGTAGCCGAACAATTCGTCGTCGGTCACTTCAATATTGGAATTTTCATCACCCTTTTCAACTATGTATTCGGCATTAGGGTATCTGTCTCTAGGATTTTCCCTTACTACCGCCACTTCTTCATCACCTCTGTAAAGATGCCAATGATCTCCGTGATCGACAATCTTGGTAATCCCCTCGGGCCATTTTATTTGGGGCTTGTCGGGCTTTTTATCGCCGCCGTGATTTCCTTCGTACTCTCCGAATACCGCCTTTGGATAAAGCTCTCTGGGGTCAGTATAGGTAATGCCCTCATTTCCCTTTGAGTCGTAAATATGATAGTGATCTCCGTGCCTTAAAATCTTTACAATGTCATATCTGTTAACTTCTCCCGGCGACTCCATTACACCTATAATCTTAAGAGCTGCGATTTTTGCCAGACGCTCTTTTTCCGCCTCATCTGCGGGGACTGTGCCGTTATTTTGGTCTTCAGGCTTTTGAGGGTCTCCGGCTTTTTGATTATTGTCCTTTTGTTTGTTCGAGCTTTTTCCGTCCCCGTGTGTTCCCTCATATATACCGAATGAGGCTCCCGGGTATAAGGGTCTCGGATCCGTGTATGTGATCCACTCTCTGCCGTCCGTCGTATACACATGATAATGATCGCCATGCACTAAAATCTTATACACCCTTGCAGTATTTGCATTGGGAGAGGGCTTATTGTCGATCTTTCCCGTCTCCTTTTCTTTCTTAAGCTGAGCCAGTGTCTTAACCTCGGAAACGGTTCCGGCAGGAGCCTTATCATGATTTCCGCTGTATTCTCCTATCGGTATTCCGGGATAAAGAGCGCTCGGATCTTCATAGGTAAGAACCTCTCTGCCATCTGCCGTATAGATATGGTAGTGATCCCCGTGCCTTAAGATTTTTACAACCTCATTACCGCTTATGTTTTTAAGCTCTTCGGACGATACGACATTTACCGTGCTTCCGAGCTCATCAATACTTCCCGCCTTTGTAGGATCGGTATATGTGATGATTTCTCTTCCGTCCTTTGTAAATACATGCCAATGATCGCCGTGCTGCACAATATGATCGATCTCATTCCGTGAAACCGCAGCGGCATCGATCAGCACCTCCGTTGTTTTATCTTTTTTATAGCTTACCTCCTTGGTCTCAAAAATAATGCTTTCGGGAACAGCCGTTTCAGGATTTGAGTCCTCATTTTCCCTGATTGCGCCGAGTACGCTTCCTTCTATATTTTCGGACCGGGCGTTTCTTTTTTGAATATTGTGAACCGCAACTCCGGAGATAAACAGCGCCGCCGCAAGACCCGAAGCTATAAAAGGTATTTTTATACTCTTCATAATTTATTTCCTTCCCCAATTATTATTTATTGTTGCAATATATCTGTGGTTAACATCCCTATGACCGGCAGGAAATCATCCTCCGATCAAACTTAAAAGCCTTATCTTTTTTTGATCAGCATAAACAATATTAAAAATGCCACCGCAATCAGCACTATGACGGCTCCCGGTCTCAGGTTGAAGAAGTAGGACAGGAACAGTCCGATATACACAAACATTAAAGACAGTCCTATGCTTAAAAACAGAGTTCCTTTATAGGTTTTTGCGAAACGCATGGCGCATATTACCGGCAAAATCAAAAGCGAGGATACTATCATTGAACCTATCGTCTTTACCGCTATCGAGACCGTAATAGCCACCAAAAACGAAAAAATCCCGTTAAGCATAGAGGTTCTTATGCCGAGAAGCTTAGCCGCCGCCGGATCAAAAATACTTAAATACAGCCTGTCATAAATAAGCTTGAAAGCTATAAGTACAACAGCGGTTATAAGTATTACCAAATAAAATTCTTCATCACCTATGGTTACTATGGAGCCGAACAGGTATGAGCTTATGGTTTTTCCGCTACCTGCAAAGCTTGTGAATACCCCTGCCAATCCTATTGAGGTCGCAAGAATTATTGCGGTTGAAATCTCCTGATACGCCTTCAGTTTGTTACGTATAATCTCAACACTTATCCCCGCCAAAATACAGGCTGTCAGTGCACTGAATACCGGATTTATGCCGAAGCAGAGTCCTATTACCACTCCGGCAAGTGAGGCATGAGAGAGGGTTTCTCCCATCATTGCCAGTCTTTTTAATAAAATGGGCAGTCCCATGCAGGGAAGTATTATTGCGACCAGAGTTCCGACTATAAAGGCTCTTCGCATGAACGGATATTCAAACACTTCTAACATACCCTACTCTCCTTTACACTTTTATAAAGAGTCGTGGAGCAGCTTCCGTTTTTAAGGCTTATAACCTTATCCACATATCCGTCCATCTCAGCCGGATGGTGAGTTATCAGCACTATCGTTTTCCCCGAAAGTGTAAGCTCCTTAAGCGTTTCATAAAGCTCAAGGGAAAATTTCGAGTCGATTCCCGTTGTAGGCTCGTCAAGCAAAATCAGCTTCGCATCCTTTATCAAAGCCAGGAGAAGTCCCACTCTTTGAAGCTGCCCTCCCGATAATTGATCGAGCTTCTTTTTCGCATGACCGGCAAGCCCCGCTTTTTCAAGCAGAGGTTTAACCTCCGCCCTGCTTTTCAAATATCTCAAATTGATCTTTACCGCTTCTTCTATATTGGTAGGAAAATATTTATAGCTTTGCGAGGCATTTTGAGAAATATACGCTATATCACGGTAATGATTGTCTTTGCAGCTTAAGTCTCCTAACAATCGTATCTCTCCTGCCGACGCCTGCAAATTTCCGATTATAAGATTCATCAGGGTGGACTTGCCGGCTCCGTTATCTCCGATTATCGCAACAAACTCATTTTCCGAAACCTCAAAATTGACATCTCTTAAAACCGCTTCCCCTTCATATGAGAAGCTGAGATTTTTTACCTCCAAAATCTTATTCATTAAACGACTCCATAAGCGCTTCGAGATTCAATCTCATAAGCTTTAGATAGCCTAAGCTTATTTCCTCATCGCTTAAATTTTCCATGGTATACAGGGTGGAAGTTTTGGTTCCGGTATTTTCCGCAAGAGTATCGGCAACCTTGGGAGTAGCCTTCCCTTCAAAGAAAATAGTTGAAATACCGTGCCGCTTTACAAAGTCGGCTATTGTCTTGAGCTGACTTGCCGACGGCTCGTCCTCGGGAGAAATTCCGGTAATGGCAACCTGCTTCAAGCCGTAATCCTCGGCAAGATAATTAAACGCCGCATGAGAAACCACAAAATATCTTTTTTCCTCCGGAACCTTAGATAAAGTTTCACTGAAGGTTTTGTCCAACTCCTCAAACTCTTTTAGTGAAGCTTCCAGATTTTCCTTATAAAACGGCTCGTTTTCGGGATCAATCGAGGAAATTTTTCTATAAATGGTATCCAGCTCTATCTCGGCGTTTTTTATGCTGAGCCAGGTATGGGGATTTATTCTCGAATGATCGCCCTCTTCCGAATCCTTATGCTCAAGAAGCGTAAGTCCCTGCGAAAGATCAAGGAATTTATCCTTATCGTCGGTCATCTCCATGAGATCGGGTATAAAGCCCTCCATTCCGGCTCCGTTATAAATAATCAGATCAGCCTGTAAGATCCCTATCATTTCCCTGGATTCCATCTCGAAATCATGGGGCTCCTGCGTTCCTTTTATAATGGTGCGAATCTCCATTTTGTCGCCTGCTATACGCTTTGTAAGATCGTATACCGGAAAAAAGCTTGTATATATAAGCTTCTTCTCTTCGTTTGCCCCTCCGTCATCCTTCTCAGTCGCATCGCCGTATATAATATTCTTGTCCTCAGCCGACACTTCTTTACCTGTCTCATTATTTGAGCCGCAGCCTGCAAGCGCCGCAATTCCTATGACAGCCGTAATGTACAGTCCAATAAAACACTTTCTTAATCCGGTCATCTTTACTTGGTAAGCCTTTCCACTTTGCCGTATAAAAAGGGCAAAATTTGTATTCAATAAATTGATATCGGGTATAATATGATAGTGGTTATAATATGATATCTGCTCTCAATTTGCACTGATCAGTCTACCACAGCTTTTTTTTATGTCAATACATTTACCCGCTTTATATGGGAATATTCCCAAAAATTTTTACAAATATTCTACGTATAAAATTGTGTTTTGCTGTATTCAAACATCTTTTGCTTGATCCCGTCTCATGCTAATATAAATCATTGTGGCAGTAAAAGTGTGTAGGGAGAAGATTTTATGTCGGGAAAAAAATTTGCCGGAAAATATAGAGGAACGGGTCTTGCCGCCGGTCTGGTCTACGGAATGGCGGAATTTTACAGCGGAGGCGCTTTTGTTATAATCAATACATTTTTTATGGTCTTTATGACAAAGGCTCTCGGTATTCCCGCCGCTCTTGCAGGAATTATCCCGCTTGTGGGCAAGGTCTGGGATGCCGTCACCGATCCGATGATGGGAAATATAACGGACAGAACCACGTCACGGCTCGGAGCTAAAAGACTCTATATTCTTATAGGCGGCGTAATCTCCGCAATAACCTTCGTCCTTTTATGGACAACCATACCCACAGCCGATACTACCGCTCTCTTCATATATTATATAGTAATGTACTGCCTGTTCTCGACCGGCTTTACCGTTATCATGGTTCCGTATAACGGACTGCTTCCGGATATGATCGACGACTATACCGTCAGGTCCAAATTCTCAAGCCTCAGAATGATATGGTCAACGCTCGGCTCCATAGCGTCCGGTCTTGTTCCCACTCTTATAATCAAGAATAATCTGGACACAAGCCTGTATTTAAAGGCAGGTATTTTATTCGGCTTTTTATTCTGGCTTACCTCTATTATCACCTTCTCGGGAACCTGGGAAAAAATCAAGCCTCCTGTAAAAACCAGGCTCAGCGACAGCTTTTCGCAGGCGGCATCGGTTTTTAAAAGCAGATCCTTCCGCATATTCATAGGTATATATCTGACGGGGCAGGGTGCAATGGATTTCGTTACGGGAATGGCTATTTATTACGTTGACGACGTGCTTAACGGCTATTCAAAGGGCTATCTTATGCTGCTCATGGCTGTACTGCTTCTGTCACAGCTCATAGGCATGATTATTTTTACCCCGATTATGGCAAAAACCTCCAAGAGAACCACTATTTTAATCGGAGCTCCCATCAGAATAATTTCAACACTCGGGCTTCTTTTTGTATCCTATGAAGGAGCGCCCGTAATACCCATTCTTCTCTTTGCCGTGGGAATAGGCATAGGAAACTCCGCAACCCTCATGAGTATCTTTGCCATTCTTTCAGATATGGCGGAGGTTGACGAGCTGATCACATCGGTAAACAGACCCGGAATAGTATCGGGAATGGCAACCTTTGCAAGAAAGATAGCAGCCGGTATTTCCGCCTGGATAATAGGAATCCTGATTTCAATTGCGGGCTATGACTCAAAAATAGCTCAGCTCGGTCAAAGACAGGCTCTTTTTACCCAAAGAGGAATCGCTCTGATATTCGTACTCCTTCCCGTAATACTGGTAACATTTCTTTTCATATTTGCCTATATATTCCCAATGAACAAAAAGGAATTTGAGCTTGTTCAAAAGGATATAGCAAGGCGTAAGGGAGACGACGACAGCGTCGCAAGTGAAGAAGAGAAAAGGCTTTTAAAAAGAGTAACCGGCTTTGACTACGATAAATTGTGGGATATAAGGAACTGATCAGATAAAATTATGACCGAAAGAGAAAACCGTTTAAATAAAATCAGAGTGCTTGACGAGGAAAGCTTTCCCTCATATATGGCTGAGGAAAATCTGAATTTCAGAAAAGAGCATATTTATCAATCGGATTTTTCATCCTTCGACGGCTTGTCGATCCGATATTATAAAACGGATAAAAGGGATAAGGGCTGCATTGTAATATTGCACGGATACTGCGGATTTTTCGGCAAGTTTCATGAAATGTGCGAGATTTTTTACAGGCAGGGCTATCAGGTTTTCTTTTTGGAACACAGAGGACACGGCTATTCGGGAAGAGAAATAGACGACAAGGATATTATTCATGTAAACGATTATGACGACTATGTTGAAGACACGAAAATCTTTATGGACAGTATAGTTGTGCCCGAAAGCGGGGGCAAAAGCATTCATCTTTTCGGACATTCCATGGGCGGTGCAATCTCCGCCTTATTTTTGGAAAAATACCCCGGATATTTCAAGTCGGTTATTTTCAGCTCTCCGATGTTTTCTCCAAGAACCGGAAACATTCCTAAGCTCGTAACCTATCTGCTGCGGGCAAAGATACGTCTTTTCGGCGAAGAAAAAAAGCCCTTTTCCGTCGGAAAGCGCTTTGACGGTGTAATGGACTTTGAAAACAGCTGCACCATGTCAAGGGCGCGCTTTAAATATCTTTTCGATCAGCGCATAGAGGACGAGCATTATCATACGTCCATGTCCACTTACGGTTGGGCGGCTTCAAGCTTAAGAGCCGTGTCGCAGCTTATGAAAAACGCTTATAAAATAAAGCTTCCCTCTCTTTTGTTCATTGCAGGAAACGATACTCTCGTAGATCCTAAGGGGCAGCTGCTTTTTGCAAAAAAAACGGGCAACACCGAGGTTGTCCGTTTTGAAAATGCCAAGCATGAGCTTTTTAATGCGACAAAGGAAATACAGGAAAAATATTATTTAAAAATATTTGAATTTCTGGATAAGCAAGCTATTACTTCTCAAGCGCAATAGACAAGCGCAGGTATAATGAGTCTTTGACATCTGCATAATCAAAATATCATTTCTCAAGCACAATAGATACAAGTACGAATACTGCAAGCAAAAACGGATAAAACAGCCACGGGATAAGCGAAATACTCGATATCCCCGACAGGCTCGCCGCTATCAGAAGCTGCGCTCCGTAGGGTATAATCCCCTGGAAGATACAGGATACCGTATCCAGAAGCGAGGCAGTCTTTTTGGCTTCTATCCCGTACTCACAACTTATGGTCTTTGCAATCGGAGCCGCAACTACTATGGCTACGGTATTATTGGCTGTCGATACATCCATGAGCGCCGTCAAAAAGCAGATACCGAGCATTCCACCCTTTTTTGACCTGGATACCTTTCTTATAAAACCCAGTATAGCTTCAAATCCGCCGTTTTCCTTCATCAATGCGCTGATGGAGGCGACCAGCACGGTAACTATCATGGTTTCAAACATTCCCGAGGTTCCGCTTCCCATAGCGGAAAATGCACTCACAAAGGTAAGATCACCGAAGAGAGTGCCCATTATGCAAAATAAAATTATACCTATTCCGAGGACTATGAATACGTTCGTTCCCAGAAGAGCCAGTATAAGAACCGCAAAATACGGAACGGCAAGACCTATGCTGTATTCATAGCTTCCGACATCGGTAGAGCCGCCTCTTAAAGCGATAACGACTAAAATAACGAGCGTAATAAGAGCCGCCGGCAGCGCTATCTTGAAGTTGGCGAAAAATTTCTCCTTCATCTCCACGCCCTGAGTCTTTGTAGCCGCTATGGTGGTGTCCGAAATAAAGGACAGATTATCGCCGAACATAGCGCCTCCCACAACCGAACTCACACAAAGGGGCAGATTGAACGAAGCGCTTTGCGCAACCGAAACCGCAATCGGGACAAGCACCATGACCGTACCCACGCTGGTTCCCATAGCCATGGAAATAAAGCAGGCTATTATAAAAAGCCCCGGTATGGCAAGATTGTCGGGAATAATGTTGAGCAGCAGATTAGCCGTGCTTTCAACGCCTCCCGCCGCCTTTCCTATTCCTCCGAATGCGCCCGCCATAAGGAACACGAACAGCATAATCGTGATATTGTCGTCTCCTATTCCCTTTGAGCAGATATGTATTTTTTCTTCAAAGCCAAGAGCCTTATTCTGCATGAATGCGACTATAAGGGCTATTCCGAACGCCACTACTACGGACATTATATAAAAGCCCATCCCGCCCTCGGGAGGATTTATGTATTCAAAATATATTCCCATTCCCAGATACAGCACCAAGAAAATCAAAATGGGGATCAGTGCAAGGGGATTTGCTTTTTTGGTTTCTTCGTTATTTGTATTCATCCTTTTACTCTTTCCGTTTTTTATATTTGATGATTTATGGAAAACCGTCCGGAAGCTGTTTTCTTTTGCCTCTTTTCAGTTTTTACATTCGATAATTGTATAACAAATCGGGCGACTCGTCATCAGTTTTAGGATTTTCACTTTTTTATATCCGCCTTTATCGGTATTGCGTAAAAAACATAACTTAAATTCGTGCGTTTTTAACAATTATAAAAATGCTTGCTTTTATAGTATAATGGTAGGCGTTTTTATTTTGATCCTATCAAAAAATTTTATTCTTCACGGAGTTTTTAATGCTCGCAAGGTATTTTGTCGATTTCATAATTTACAGCTTTCTGGGCTGGGTATGGGAATCTATATACTGCACCTTAAAAAATAAGCGCTGGTCGGACAGAGGTTTTTTATTCGGACCCGTTTGTCCCATATACGGATTTTGCGTGGTGACTCTGTATTTTTTGTCTCATAAGCTCAATTTTTTATCAAACGAAAATATACCTATGCTCAAAATTTTTCTGATATGCGCGGCAGGAAGCGCCGTTGCCGAATTTTCAACCTCATGGTTTTTGGAAAAACGATTTCATGCCAGATGGTGGGATTACAGCGAAATGCCGCTCAATTTAAACGGAAGAATTTGTCTGCCCATAAGCATACTCTTCGGACTGGCGGGTCTTGTCATAGTAAAATTTCTTTTCCCGGTCATGTCCAAAATGCATCTGCTTGTACCCGACATCGCATACGAAGCCGCAGCCATGATCTTTTCTGCGGTACTGGGCGCCGATATAGCCCTCACCGAGGCAAGCCTTTCATCCCTGCTTAAGGATATAGAAAACATGCATAAGGAATTCAACGAAAAAGCCGAGTCCACCTACTTCATGGTTTCGTCCGTGCCGCAAAAAATGCGTGACAGCGTAGCCGATAAAATGGATATGGTAAAAGAACAGCTGTCCTCGACCTCGGAGCTTATAAAGGGCGGGGTAAGTGAAACCGCAAGCTATATCAAGGCAAGGATCGACATAAACCCCGACAATCTCTCGGTGACGGCTCTTCTGGAAAAATACACGCCTAAAATGAGCTTCGGAAAAAAGCTTTCTCTTAAGCACATAAAAAAATTCATGCCCTCCACAAAAGAAGAACAGAAAACATTTTATCTGCTCGGGAAAAATCTTTTTATAGGTGATACCTTAAAGGACGCTCTTGATAAAACGGAAACGAAGAAGAAGCTTGACAAAAAAAACAAGGAAAACAACGAAGCGGACAGCTTGTAGCTTTTAAAAAACCGTATCCCCTCCATATTAAATCAGGATCACAGAAGGGAAACGAAAAATTATATATAGGATAGGAATAGTAAATAAGATAATGAAAGAAACAACTTATAGCTTTTACAGGACGATAGCGCCCCTCTTGAAGGAAGGACGCATCAGAGAAATGAAAAATTATATACAGCATGGGAGCATAAGCACCTATCATCACTCTATAAGCGTGGCTTATGTGAGCAACAGGTTAAATCGATTTTTCAGACTTAATGCAAATGAAAGTGAGCTTATAAGAGGAGCTCTTTTACATGATTATTTTTTGTATGACTGGCACGATTGGGATGGAGAGCTTCACGGCTTTTACCACCCTAAGGCGGCTCTAAAAAATGCGGAAAAGGATTTTGATTTGAGCGAACGGGAGAAGAATATTATCAGAAGCCATATGTGGCCTCTCACCTTTTTCAATTTTCCGAGGTCAAGAGAAGCATGGATAGTCTGCGTTGCGGATAAAATATGCTCAACAAGAGAAACCCTAAAAAGAAGGACAGGTTCCGGAAAAATAGCCCGCTCAATTGGAATGCCTGTTAAAATTCCAAACCCCGGACAATAAAATCAGTATATTGATTTTACCAGTCTCCTCTGTTAGACTTAGACGGGTTCTCACATGAAGCGGGAATTCCAAGCAAATCAGAAGATTTGAATATTTCATAACTGTCTTACTATAAATATTGAATTGCAGCCATGAAGGATGCGTTGTTTGTCGGAAAAACAAACAGTGCGGCCTTCTTTTTTTGTTTAATATCTCCGCTCCTGCCTGTAACGGCTTTATCAGGCTGTCGGAACAAAATAAATTTTATAGTAAATGACGCAAATAATTATTGTTCCGTATTTTTAAAACGAGGTGTCACATGACAATACAAAATATTAAAGATCGTTGGAAATCAAACAGACAAGATCCGCAGGCGGCAGTTGAATGGTGGAACGGGAAAGCTGCCGACTTTGCCTCAAAAGAACTTCCGACTGCCGAAAACAGTTTAACCCTGCGCCTGATCCTCGACAATAAAATGCTTGGAAGCGGTCAGTCGGCTTTGGACGTAGGCTGCGGAAGCGGACGTTTTTCTTTTGCCATGGAGCAGCTGGGAGCACAGGTGACAGGAACCGATTTTTCTCCGCGAATGATAGAAGAATGTGAAAAAGCAAAGGTTTCTCGCGGCTCCTCTGTAAACTTCCATGTCAATGATTGGCATAATATAAATTTACAGGATCTCGGATGGTATAAACGCTTTGATTTTGTTTTGGCAAACATGACGCCTGCAATAGTTTCTGCAGATACATTTCTCAAATTGTCGGATGCAAGCCGTAACCGGTGCCTGATGGTAAAGCCGACAAAACTCAGCAATGTCGTGCTGGACAAGCTCACCTCTTTGCTTGGATTCGCATCGGACACAAAGACCCTGGACGAAACTCTGCCTTATGTGTTCGAACTGCTGTGGCTCAGCGGGATGAAGCCCAAAATCGAATATGAAGATGAGATTTGGGAACACACCTGGGAGGTTGATGACGCAATTAAGGAATATACGCTGAGACTCTCCGCATCCCATACTCTGTCGGAACAGCAAAAAGGCTTAATTGCGAAGTTTTTGCACGATGTAAGCGTTGACAATGTTGTAAAAGAAACAACTCATACCACCATTGCCGCCGTTTATTGGCAAGTATAATGCAGCAGCCCTATTAACAAAATCACATAAATAAAATGGAGGAAGAAAAATGAAAAAAGTATTATCAATTCTGTTGACGCTTGTTATGATTGCGTCGCTTGGAGCCTGCGGAAAACCTGCTACGGAACCGCAGGAAAAACCGGATGAAGCGATCTCCGCTGCGGACAAAACAACCGCTGCGACAGACAAATCCGAACCGATAGTCATAACCGACGCTCTCGGAAGAAAGGTGGAGCTGCCTGCCGCCGCAAAAAAAATAGTCGCTCTGTCCAATGTTCCGCGCATGGTGGTTTATCTCGGCTTAGCCGACCGCGTGGTCGGATACAGCGGTTTAAATCCTGAAAACATCTCACCGGTGATGGCGTACGCATATACGGCAAAGGATTTGTGGGCGGACGTACCCCTTGTCGGTACGGATGCCGGCGGCAATACGGACTACTATCCTGAAGAAATAATTGCCGCCGATCCGGATGTGATCATATGTTCCTACACCGAAGATGTGGTAAAGAACCTTGAGGCTCAGACCGGCATACCGGTAGTGTCCGTTTCCATGGGAAATCTTTTTGAAGAAGACTATAATCAGTCGCTGCGTACAATAGCCAAAGTGTGCGGCGTTGAGGATAGAGCCGAAGAAGTCATATCATACATTGACGATTGTTTAGCGGATCTCGATAAAAGAACAGCTGATATTGCCGATACCGATAAGTCTTCTGCGCTCTCCGCCGCAGCAACCTTTAAGGGTGCACACGGAATTGAGGGAGTACGCATTAAAGATCAGGTATTTAACGCTGTACATGCCGTAAATATGGCGGCACTGGATGATAATACTTCGAATGACAACTCTACGGCAGTTGAAGTGGATAAAGAGCAGATACTTGCATGGAATCCCGACTATATCTTCTGTGACTACAGCGGCGTAAAGCTGGTTAAGCAGGATGAAAAAGCCAATCCCGACTTTTATGCCCAGCTTAAAGCTTATAACGACGGACATATCTATCAATATCCAAGCTCTACAAGTTACTACTCAAATCTTGAAATACCTTTGGCAAACTGCTACTTTGTCGGTTCTATACTGTATCCCGAACAGTTCGCGGATGTTGACATTAATGCCAAGGCTAACGAAATATTCAAATTTTTTCTCGGCGTAGATGATTATATGTCCGTTCTCAATGAATACGGTGCCAGCTACGGTCCGATAGATTTCGGTAGCAATGAATGAAAATGCTGCATAAGGAACCTCTGTCGGTATACGATGCTCAAATAAATAAAAAACGATTAACCTTCATTGTTGCCTTCTTTCTTATACTGGCGGTGGCGCTCTATGCTACAGCCAGCGGCTCAATTACGCTCAGTATAAGCGAGATAATGAGGACAATATTCGGAAAAGGCGAGGCAGCCTCAAATACCGTTATTTTCGGTATCAGGCTTCCGCGAATCGTTACGGCGATGCTTGTAGGTGCACTTCTTGCGGTATCAGGAGCCGTTATGCAGTGTGTTCTGCACAATTCGCTGGCATCCGCTTCAACGCTCGGCGTGTCACAGGGAGCGGCGTTCGGCGCTGCAATCGGAATCATAATATTTGGCGGAGGAGTTGTAAACGGCGGCTCCGCCAATGTAGCCATAGAAGTGAACAATCCGTATATCGTAACGCTAAGCGCATTTGTATTCGGCTCTTTGTCAACAACCGTCATTTTGCTGCTGTCTTCGCTAAAGAAAAATCTCGGACCCGGAGGACTTGTGCTTGCCGGCGTTGCTCTGAGTTCTCTTTTCACAGGGGGAAGCACTTTGCTTCAATATTTTGCGGACGAGACAAAGCTTACAGCCGTGGTATTCTGGACCTTCGGAAATCTCGGAGGAACCGGTTGGACGGAGATATCGGTGCTTGCCGTTATATTCCTTGCATCGCTGATTTACTTTATGCTGAATCGTTGGAATTATAATGCGATGCGTTGCGGGGCGGATACCGCAAAAAGTCTCGGTGTCAACGCCAGAGCCGTGATGCTGGTGAGTATGGCGGTATGTTCTTTCACAGCCGCCGTGGCTGTTTCCTTTGTCGGAATAATCAGCTTTGTAGGGCTTGTCGCACCGCATATGATGAGAAAGTTTGTCGGTGACGATTACAGATTCTTAATTCCGTGCTCCGTAGTAGCAGGATCTCTGGTGCTTCTTGCGGCGGATACTTTCGGGCGGCTCATCATTTCCCCTGTTATACTTCCCATCGGAGCAATAACCGCATTTCTCGGCTCTCCCGTATTCCTGGCGCTTTTGTTGAGAGGAGGGGATAGAGATTGATAAAGGTTAAAGACATATCCTTTTCATACGGCGGCGCCAATCACGTCATCCTAAATAACGTGGGCTTTGAGCTTGAATTTGGCGAATGTCTTGCTATATTAGGCAACAACGGAGTCGGGAAAAGCACTCTGCTCAAATGCATTGACCGAATACATAAGATAAATTCAGGCAGTGTGATCATAAACGGAAAAGATATGCATACCCTGCCCAGACGAGAGATGGCACAGAGTATCGCATATGTTCCCCAAAGCACCGCAAGCTCTCATATCATGGTCTTCGATGCGGTTTTGCTTGGCAGAAAGCCGTATATCAAGTGGGACATCGGAGATGAGGATAAGCGTATAACAGCTCAAATAATCGAGAGATTCGGTCTGCAGGAATATAAGGCACGCTATCTTGACGAACTGTCGGGGGGAGAGCTTCAAAAAGTAGCACTTGCCCGCGCAATGGCGCAGCAACCGGTATTTTTAATGCTTGATGAACCGACAAGCAACCTTGATCCCAAAAATCAGCACGAGATGCTTAATAATGTTAAAACTCTTGCGAAAAAGCATGATATGGGCGTTGCAATAGTCATACACGATCTCAATCTGGCGGTGCGTTACTGCGACAAGTTCCTTTTTTTGAAAAACGGACAGGCATATTCCTACGGGGGTATTGAGACGGTAACGGTGAAAGCTATTGAGGACGTATATAACATGAAATCCGAAATCATAGAACATAATGATATAAAAATGATAATACCTTATTAGACGGGAGATTAAATTGATGGATGAAAACAAGGAACTTTGGAAAAAATGTGCCGCCTTTCACGGACATGTCTGCGGCGGATTAACCATCGGATACAAGGCGGCGCTCTATGCCGTCGAGTTATTGGGCATAACCTTTTCGGATGACGAGGATGTTGTCTGCGTATCTGAGAATGATGCCTGCGGCGTAGATTCAATACAGGTTATTCTGGGCTGCAGTATCGGTAAAGGCAATCTGTTGTTTCACATGACGGGAAAACAGGCATTCAGCTTCTATGACCGTAAAAGCAAAAAATCGGTCCGTTTGGTTCTGAAAAAGAAACCTGAAGGAATGACCCGGGAGCAATCATTTGATTATTTTCAGGGGCTTGAACCTCGCGATATGTTTGATATAAAGGATACAAAGATATCGCTTCCGGAATCGGCACGTCTGTTTGATTCCTATGAATGTGAGCTCTGCGGCGAAACAACGGGATCGAACTGGCTTCGACTTCAAGGAGATAAAAAGGTTTGTTTAGATTGCTTTACCGAATATAATCGGTTTGATGTATAAAAAGCAGTGTATATAAACAGTTTTTGCGCCCTGTCGGAATTATTCCGTAGGGCGCTTTTAAATTCTCTCTTCAAAATTCCGAAAGCTTCAAAGAGCCGTCATATCCGCTTTCATAAAGTGAAAATCTTTTTGTCACGCCGCTTTTGTCCGTATATTCTATTCCTATATTGGGTATGCTTCCGAAAAAAGGAAGCTCCGCAATAAGCGGCTTTTCAGGTGAAAGCTCAGCCGTCTCGAATACCTTTTTGGATGAAAATTGCATCTCTCCGTCTTCCGAAACGTCCTCAAGGCTCAGATCAAGTATTTTAAACTCATACAGAACCGTTGACGGCTTAAATACAACTTTTGCTTGATTATCGCCGCCTTCATGTATAAATTCAATATATTTATTCGGATAATTTTGTCCGTCAAGATACTCTATACTCAGATTGCTTGAACCTATATATTCTCCGGCGACAGTCTCCCCTTTTTCCGCCGCATATTCGGAAAAAGGCGTAAGGTTCAGCTCCCGCATCTCATGCCTTTTTTCGTAATACAGAGCGTTAAATTCATCATCTGACATATCAAGCTTTTGGGACTTTTCTCTGTCCATATCTCCGTTTTTATTATAATAAACGACTACTTCGCTAAAGCTTTCATCCGCATAATCGGTAAAATAAAAGTCCACGCACTCAAGCGTTTTTTTACCCTTGGACATTTTATATACTCCTAAAATACTGTTTGCAGCTCCCCCCGAGCCTTCATTATAGAAGCTGTTATCCTTTAAGAGGTACCAGCGGTTTCTTTCCCAGCCCTCAAACAAATGGATCACTTCTTCTGAGTTATAGGAAAATCCATCATAAATTACCGGTTCTCCATCCTGATTGCTTTCATCCTTGCATCTTCCGATAATAAGCTCCGACAGTCCGTCCTCATTTATATCTATAATTGTATATCCGATTTTATCGAGAGGATTGACGAAGTCGTCGTATACTATAGCCTCCCATACTCCCGTCGCATCGCTGAAAGGATTATCAATATCTCCCCTACTTAAAATAAATTTATAATACGCCTCAAGCACGTCTTCATAGCGGTAATCTTCTTCCGCTTTTTCAGAAGTCCTACCCTCTTCGGCTTCTTTATCTCCATTTCCGGCTGCCTTGGCATTTTTTACACCGGAATCATGCCCTTTTGAGCTCTCTACGGTGGAGGCTGAGGATTTGCTTTCTGAACCCTCAGATTTGCAGCTTGTCAGGAAAAGGGCTGTACACAATAAAATTAAAACAGTTATCGATAAAACTACTTTTTTTATATACTTTTTCATTTAACCCTCCCCTTGCGGTAAAGCGCTTATTGTATTCGTCGGCTTAAAATTATTTGTTCCGGCTTACGTTTCCGAGCACAGTTTTATTTAAAACCAACGCCTTATAGTATTTTACGATACCGTTTTATCTGAAGCCGATATCGTGTATATAGAATATTTTTACATGAATCTGTTTGATTTTAAACACACGAAAGGGTGATTTTGAAGAGCATATACCGTAAGCTTAAATTTCCTTGATGCTCCTCCCTTGCAAAAATGAAAATAATATGTTTAAATATACCGGTGGTATATACCGTCGGTATATTTACCGCCGGACAAGGAGGGCTCATGACTCGAACCGAAACTCAAATAAAAATTTTGGAGATAGGTAAAAGAGAATTTCTGGAAAAGGGCTTTAAGGACGCTTCTTTGAACAAGATCGTTGCGGAAGCGGGCTTTACAAAAGGCGCTTTTTACGGCTATTACGCCGATAAGGAGGCTCTTTTTGACGACCTTGTAAGCGAAGCGGCAAACGGTTTGACTGATCAGTTCAAGGCGGCGCAGGACGCTCATTTTGATCTTATTCCCAAGGAAAAAACAAAGGACAGCCTTAAGCTTTCCACTCAGTATTTACACACCTTTGTGGAATATATGTATGCGCATTTTGACGAATTCAAGCTTATCCTCTGCCGATCCGAGGGGACATCTTATTCGAGTTTTCTGGAAGATCTGGTGGGGCTTGAGGTTGAAAGAGCCGAGGAATATTACAGGCTTCTTCAAAAAAAGGGCAGGCTGTCCGGAAGAATGACAAAGCAGCTGCACTATATGATTACAAGCGCTTACTTCAAGGCTGTATGTGAAACGATAGTCCGGGATATGCCCAAAAAAGATGCCATGAAATATATAGAAGATATCGCCAGGTTTTTCAACGCCGGCTGGGAAGCTCTTTTTCAGCTCAAGTAATGTATAGACATATATTTTTTTGTGTCGGAGTTAGCACGAGCTAACATCTGCCGCACACAGTTTGGCTCACTTACATGCCGTGTCCTGTATGTTGTAGAGGATGTCGGTAAAGGCTGATATAAATCCGTCATGCTGCCGCAAGCTTATATACGACATTCTGTATTTTTAGACATACGTTATTAAAAACCGGCATAAATCCGTTATGGTGTGATGGACGTATACATGGCAGTTCATGTTTATAGATACAGGTTATTAAAAATAAATATCACTCAGCAGTTATCAGGAGGAGCCTTTGATGAATAAAATAACTTCCAAAAAGCTTGAAACAAGAGATTTTATTTCTGTCGGTATCTTTTCACTAATTTATGCCGTCGTGGCATTTGTGATAGGAGGTATCGCACAGATGACGCCGATTACCTTTCCGTTCATGCCGATGGCAGTTGCCTTATTTACAGGCACGGTATTCATGCTTTATGTAGCCAAAATCCCGAAAAGAGGCGCTCTGTCCGTCCTCGGAGTGATCGCCGCAGTTTTGCTGTTCGTTACGGGTATGTTCTGGATGATGTCCGCATTCTTTCTGCTTTTCGGCGTAATTGCAGATTTTATCTGCGCTTCGGGAGAATTCAAATCCTTTCGGAAAAATCTTACCGCCTACTGCGTCATGGCGCTTGCACCTATGGGCGCTTATATTCCCATGGCTGTAATGCCCGCACAGTTTGACGCTTTTATGAGAAAAAAGGGAAATATTTCCTCCTTTGAGGGAATAATTCATTCTATCGGAGCCGCATGGTGGGCTATTCCTCTGATGATACTCGGAACAATCGTGTGTGCGATTATCGGGGGATTGATAGGAAAACGGCTCCTGAAAAAACATTTTGAAAGAGCGGGGATTATATAAATGAGCATCGACCCTCGGACAAAGCTGCTTATACTCGCAATCACAAGCGTTTCGGTTTTTATGAACGGAAGCGTCATTATAGAGTGCGTCCTTGCGGGCATCCCGATTCTGTTGATTTTGCTAAGCGGAAATATGAAAAAGTCTCTTAACTATGCTTTATTTTTTGTGTCTCTTCTTCTGCTGCAGCTATATATGGTTCCGCTTCTGCCCGTAACGGTCGGAGGAATCGTCTACATGTTTGCGGTATATATACGTAAGCTTTTACCCTGCTTTATGCTGGGAAGCTATCTGATCGCAACGACCCGTGTGAGTAAGTTTCTCGCCGCTTTAACCGGACTCAAGCTCCCCAAAGGACTTACGATAGCTCTTGCCGTTACGCTCCGATACTTTCCCACCATGAAGGAGGAATGGTCTTACATACGGGATGCGATGGCTCTTAGAGGCATCTCTTTATGCCGTCCCTTGCAGACCATGGAATACATCTATGTACCGATGCTGGTTTCCGCTTCCAAAATTTCGGATGAAATCACTCAGGCGGCAATTACAAGAGGCATTGAACATACGGGAGAAAGAACCTGTATTGAGGAGGTTTTCTTTTCATTTTTCGACCTGCTTTTGCTTATCTTGTATGCGGGACTGATCCCCTTCATGATTTACGCAAATCTGAAAGGAGTGTTTTGATCGTGATAGAGCTTCAAAGCGTTTCCTTTGATTACAGCGAAAGTAAAAAGGGAGGAGTGCATGATTTATCCCTCAAGATAGAGCGCGGAGAATGTGTACTGCTCTGTGGAGCCTCCGGCTGCGGAAAGACAACGCTTACCAGACTGGTAAACGGTTTGATACCTCATTTCTTTGAAGGAAGACTTTCGGGAAAAATTCTTGTAGACGGTATGAATACATCTGAAACCGATATAACCGCTCTGTCGGACAAAGTGGGCTGTGTATTTCAGAATCCCAGAACACAGTTTTTCAACACGGATACGGACAGCGAGATTGTGTTCGGATTGGAAAACAGGGGTGTTGTACGTGAAAAATTGATAGGAAGGCTGGATGAAATAACAAAAGAGCTGCGGCTTGGTACTCTTAGGGGCAGAAGTATTTTTGAGCTTTCTGGAGGAGAAAGACAAAAAATCGCTTTTTCAAGTGTCTATGCAGCGGATCCCGATATCCTCGTTTTTGACGAGCCTTCATCGAATCTGGATATGAGATCCATATTTGAACTTTCCGGACTTATAGAAAATGCCAAAAAGGCGGGAAAGACCGTACTGATCGCGGAGCACCGTATCTGGTATCTGATGAATATTGCAGATCGGGTAATTTACATGAAAGACGGAAGCGTGGAAGCGGATATGCCAATGGCAGCCTTCAAGGCATTGACGGAAAGAGACACAGCCGCTATGGGACTGCGCATCAGAAGTCTTTCAAAAGCAAAGCTGTACAACGAACAGGTATCCGGCTCCAAAGATCTGCTGTCCGCTGAAAATATGAGCGTTCGGCTAGGCGGTCGTTATGTACTTAAAAATCTTTCTTTTAATATAAGCGCAGGAGAGATTGTAGCCGTTGCGGGAGCAAACGGAGCGGGAAAAACCACACTTGCAAGAACTCTCTGCGGTCTGCAAAAAGAAGCGGAAGGCAGGATCTTGTGGAACAAACAGCCCTTGAACGGACGAAAACGCAAAGAAAAGGCTTACATGGTCATGCAGGATGTAGGACACCAGCTTTTTACGGAAAGCGTTATGGCGGAGTGCTTACTCGGTATTAAAAATCCTGATACAGAAAAAATAGAAGCGGCTCTAAAGCTCGTTTCTCTGTCGGAATACAAAGATCGTCATCCTCTTTCCCTGTCCGGCGGACAAATGCAGCGTCTTGCGGTTGCGGTAAGCGAAATTTGCGGAAAAGAGCTTCTTGTATTTGATGAGCCTACAAGCGGTCTTGATCTGAAAAGCATGGTGGAGGTCGGCTCTCTTACAAGACAGCTTGCAGAGCAGGGAAAAATCCTGTTGATCATAACGCATGATATTGAATTTATGAAAAGGATCTGTACACGCATTCTGTTTATCAAAGACGGGAGGATCGCAAGAGATCTTGCGGACGGCAAAAAAGAAGAAATAATAGAACTTTTGCGAGGTGAAGCATGACGGATAAAAAAGAAAAAGCTGCTATGGAATTTCTCATGGAATATGCAAAGCCTTGTACGGATAAACTTATTTTTTCCGTTATATTGGCGGTTCTCGGTGCCGTATGCGGAATGATCCCCTATATTGCCGTATCAAACGGAATAGTTATGGTCTGCCGTTCGTATTATGATTTAAGGGCTTTCTTACTTATTGCTGCAGCTGCCCTTGCAGGATACTTGGGGCAGGTGTGGCTCGGTACTTTTTCCACCATGAAAAGCCATGAAGCCGCCTTTATCATTTTAAGAAATATCCGAATGGCGATAACCGCCAAGCTCTCGCGTCTTCCCATGGGAGCAATTCTTGATACGCCGTCCGGAAAATTTAAGACGATAGCCGTGGACACGGTGGAAAAGCTGGAGCTTCCCCTGGCTCATATGGTTCCGGAGCTTACAGCAAATATTCTTATTCCGATTTTGATGCTCGCCTATCTTTTTATCCTCGACCCGAAAATAGCCCTTATTTCTCTTGCGACAATTCCCGTTGGAATCTTCTGCTATATGGGCATGCTCAAAGACTATGAAAAAAGATATGCACGAGTCCTGACGGCTGAAAAGAGCATGAACGCCGCAGCGGTAGAATACATCGGAGGTATTGAGGTTATTAAAACCTTTAATCAGGGAGAGCTCTCATATAAAAAATATGCCGATGCGATAGCTGAAAATAAGGCTTCAAAAGAAACATGGTTCAGACAGACCAACGGCTACTATGTAACGGGACTTTCCATAGTAACCGCTACTCTCATCGGCGTTCTTCCCCTCGGATGCTTCTTATTCATAAACGGAAAGATCGAGGCCGGTACGCTTATTACCTGTATCATTCTTTCCCTCGGTCTGGTAAAGCCGCTTGTTCAGGCTCTTCAATATACCGACAGTCTGGCAATGGTTGACTCTACAATAAAGGAAGTCTGCTCCCTTCTCGATCTGGAGTAACTTGTAAGACCTCTTGCTCCGGTGGAGCTTGCGGATACGACCGTATCCTTTGAGCAGGTTACATTCAAATATAAAGACACGGAGGTTCTGCACGGTATTTCCTTTGACTGCGTAAAAGACGGAATGACTGCAATTGTAGGAGCCTCCGGCTCCGGAAAATCCACTATTGCCCGTCTGATCGCCTCATTCTGGGAAGCTGACGGCGGAAGCGTCCGCATAGGCGGAGTAGACGTACGGAATATTCCTTTGTCTCAAATTATGGAACTTGTTTCTTACGTTTCACAGGACAATTTCCTGTTCCATCTTTCCATAAGAGAAAATATCCGTATCGGTAAACCCTCGGCTTCGGATTCCGAAATTGAGGCCGCTGCCAAAAAAGCAAGCTGTCATGATTTTATCCTTTCTCTTCCGGACGGCTATGCCACCTTGGCAGGCGATGCGGGCAGCCATCTGTCGGGAGGTGAAAGACAGCGTATCGCCATAGCAAGAGCGATTTTGAAAAACTCTCCCATCGTGGTTCTGGATGAGGCGACCGCCTTTACAGATCCTGAAAATGAAGCCGTTATTCAGGAATCCGTCGCCGGACTTGTAAACGGCAAAACTCTGATAGTAATAGCTCACAGACTTTCCACCATTACGGCTGCCGACAAGATTATGGTCATAGATCAGGGAAATATTGCGGCGGAGGGTACTCATGAAGAGCTTCTGACAAAGAGCCATCTGTATAAAAAGCTGTGGGAGGCTCATATTCAAGGTCGTGATATTGCGGAGGAAAAAGTATGATAAAGCTGTTTCAAAGACTTCTCCATTTTTCGGGCAGACAAAAAAAGCTGATTGTGCTTTCGCTCTCAGCTCATTTAATCAGCTCCTTTTTCGAGATGCTGCCGATCCTTGCTGTTCTTACGGTGCTATCGGGAATACTTAGAAGAATATCCGGCGGAGAAATGTCTGAAAATACTATCCTGCTTTCTCTCGGTATCATGATTTTATCCGTCATAGGCAGGATCATTTTTGTAAATATATCCGCCAATGCCAGAACTCTCGGAAGCTTTGCCTTCTGTGCAGAAAAGCGCAGAGAACTGGGCGATAGGCTTAAAAAGGCTCCTATGGGCTATTTTAACAAAAATCGAATCGGCGATATCACCGCCGCCATCACAACCACCCTTGGCGATCTGGAGCAGCAATCGGTCATGATCATGGAAAATGTGATAGGCGGCTTCATCCATGCGGGAGTAATAGGAATATGGCTTCTTGTCTACGAGCCGCGTATCGGCTTAATTTCCCTTGCGGGACTTGCAGTTGCGCTGATCGTCTACTCTTTTATCGAAAAAGTCGGAAAAAAATATGCTCCGAGAAGGCAGGCTGCACAGGCGGGACTTGTTACCGCCATACTCGAATATGTGCAGGGAATGGGTGTAGTCAAGGCGTTCGGTCTCGCTTTGACATCGGGAAAGGCGGTGGATTCCGCCATTGAAGAAAGCCGTGAGGCAAATATCGTTCTGGAAAAAGCTTTTTCAAAAATGACCGCTTTATATCAGACAGTTTTTAAATTTGCAAGAGCCGCTATTTTGATATTTTCATTTTATCTTTTAGTCCTTGATGCAATCACTGCGGAAAAATGTCTTTTGCTTTTGGTGTCCAGCTTTATGATATATTCCGCCGTGGAGGTTGCGGGTAGCCTGTCCTCCGTTGCACGTGCGGTTGAAGCCTCTTTGGACAGGCTGGATAATATTATGAATATCCCGTCGCTTGATGAACACGGCGAAGATCTAAAACCTGAGCATTACGGCATAGAGCTTAAGAATGTTTCGTTCGGCTATGATGAAAAGAAAATACTGCACCATATAAACCTGAACATACCTCAAAGCACATCCTGCGCCGTCGTGGGACCCTCCGGCTCCGGAAAGACCACGCTCGTAAGCCTTATTTCCCGCTTTTGGGACGTGAACGAAGGACGGATAACCCTTGGCGGGCGGGACGTTAGGGAATATACATCAGACAGTCTGCTTCGCAATTTTGCAATCGTATTTCAAAATGTGTATCTGTTTGAGGACACGATTGAAAATAATATCCGCTTCGGAAAACCTGATGCCGATGAAGAGGATGTTATTTCCGCCGCAAAAAAAGCCTGCTGCCATGATTTCATTACGGCACTTCCCGACGGATATAAAACAAGGCTCGGCGAGGGAGGTTCAAGCCTCTCCGGCGGTGAAAAGCAGCGTATTTCCATTGCGAGAGCGATACTTAAGGACGCTCCCATAATCATTTTAGATGAAGCTACGGCAAGCGTCGATCCCGAAAACGAGAAAGAGCTTCAAAAAGCGATTGCCGAGCTGACCAAAAATAAAACCCTTATCATGATAGCCCACCGCCTGTCGACAGTACGGGCGGCGGATCAGATCATAGTGCTTGAAAACGGTGCGATTGTACAGCGCGGAACTCATAAAGAGCTGATGGAAAAGGACGGTCTGTACAGACACTTTGTAGATATGAGGAGTCGTGCCATCGGGTGGCGGCTGGAAACAAGCGGTGTAAAAGGCTAAGGCAAAGGAGGACTTGAAATGAATGTAAGAGACAGACTGCTGACTGAAAATCCTTGGAAGCTCATGCTGCGGCTCAGTCTGCCGGCTATTTTAGGGCAATTTGTCGTAGGTTTGTATGCTTTTGTGGATTCAATTTATGTAGGACAAATGGTGGGTACTTCCGCTATGAGTGCGGTATCCGCAGCTTCCCCCTTTGTGCTGATCAATAACGGAATAGCCGTCCTCATAGGGATAGGCTCCGGCTCCGTTCTTTCCCGCGCCATAGGAAAAAAAGATACGGAAACCGTAAACAAAATCATGGGTAATCTTGTCTGCATGGTTCTGCTGTTTTCCGGACTTGCCATGATTTTAGGAATTACCTTCGCACCTTTTCTCTTAAAGCTTTCAGGTGCGGAAGGCGAGATCCTGGAAATGGGCGTAATTTACCTGCGTACCGTATATATAGGCTCCATATTCGTAAATTTTATGCAAAGCGCAAATATGGCCATGCGCGCGGAAGGACGCATGGGAACCGCAATGGGCATTATGGCGGCGGGTGCGGTTATCAACATTGTACTGGATCCGATATTTATTATTTCGATGCCCGAAAGAGGTCCTCAGGCGGTTGCCGTTGCAACCGTTCTTTCTCAGTTTATTCAGACAGCCGTAACGCTGCTGTATTTTTTGAAAAAGAGTCCCGTGGTGCGCTTTCACGGAATACGTCCCGCCAAAGAGCTTATACCCGAAATTTGCTCCGTCGGGATAAGCGGGATGTTTATGCAGATCATGATGCTTATTCAAATGACGGTCGTTTACAATACCGCCGTTAGTTTCGGAGGGGAACCGCAAATCGCCCTTATGGGGGCTTCTCAAAGAGTTATGCAGCTTGCTTTTGTTCCCGTTTGGGGAATGAGCCAGGGTATGCAGCCTGCAATCGGAACAAACTTCGGCGCCGAAAATTTTGACAGAGTAAAAAAGCTTACAGGGGTATTTATTGCCGGTTCAACCCTTCTTTGCGGCATTTTCTTTATTATAATAGAATTGTTTCCGTTTCAAATACTTTCGGCATTTATTACGGACGCAAGGCTTGCTTCAGAGGGCATATCCTGTTTCCGCCTTATGTTCGGTATTTTCTGGACCTACGGTCTGCTTATCATGACGGTTACTTATTTACAATCGCTCGGAAAAGGAAGGCAGGCAAGCTTTTTGGTGGTATTGCGGCAGCTTGCTCTGGTTGTGCCTCTTGTCCTGCTGCTGCCGAGGCTGCTTAACGGAAATGTAATAGGAGTATGGGCGGCGTTACCTCTCAATGACTTAATCATATTGGTTGTAGCTCTTATATTGCTTGCTAAGGAATTAAGGCGGCTTGACGTGTCGTGATATAGAAAAGGACTCGTTGCGACATTTGATATGACATTTTTTGTGCTGTCCGAACTTCAGCTTTCACTAAGTTACTTAATATATTATAACAGCGATATTTTAATTTTTATCAGCTGCGTTCACTAAGCATAATTCTTAGCCTGAGTTTCAAACAGGTTCCTGTATAGGTTGTGCTCCTTCATCAGGTTTTTATGGCTGCGGAGCTTGTGCATTGTAAATGATTTTTCGTCTATACTTCGGAGTGAATACAATATGATGTTTACACATCCATTTTGTATGGGTAAGATCATTTGACTTATTCGCCATTTTAATACCTTTCCTTTCTTTCAATAGTGACTGAACAAATCTATTGTAGCGGAAAGGTGTTTTTTCGTATAACTCTTTTGTCTCCACCCGCATAGCAGGCGGTTTTTGTTTCATGCGTATTCGCTTCTCCAAAGAGAAACTCATTTACAACGCATTCAACAGGCTAAAGCCAAAAACTACGGAAAACACGCTTTTATTACTTTTCTGCTTACCTCCGGTTTTACATAAGTTGACTCTCTTTTTACTTTTTTTCAAGCTTAAATATTTTTTCAGTAATATTTGCAATTACTATGGACAAAGCAATACCGATAAACAGAACCACAGGAAGCGTCCATGTCGGACTGAATAACATCAATGTATCGGCATAGCCCGCAGGCATTTCTTCAGCCGCAACCTCATAAGTATAAGCTCTCCCAAACCATATGCGGCCGTAATATCCGAATGTAGAAAAGGTCATGATCACAGTTCCTATAAAATTTCCGATTCGATTATACCTGAATAAAAAACGAAAAACCTCCGCAGCAGCGGCTATAATAATTACAGGAATAATATGCCAAGCAGTCACGTCCCGGATGATGAAAAGCATAATAATCAATCCTAAAGATAAAAATACCGCCACTCCCGGTGCTTTCACTTTATCAAATGCTTTAAAAACAATTCCTGTAAGCAATAGTCCCGCTGTAATTTGGTAGCAAACGAAAAATACCGGATGTATAATTCCCGTCATACATACAAGCATTGTAACAATTACATATAGTATCATGTAAAGAAGCATCCACAGTACATTCTTTGAGTTCCATTTATTCATTTATTTCCCCCCTTTCCGTTAGATGATACTAACTTATAGCTGTTTTTAACCACATAACCACTAACATTTAAAATAAGTCTATAATCAATAGCCAAAAAAAGTCTTCCATGCAGGAGTAAAAAAATTGTCAAGTGTTTCAGCATAACGGTATGCTTCATCTTTTGTAAAATTGTGGCGTACCGCCTGAAAAACGGCATCAACATAAGTCGTCATCAACAGATGAAATTCTTTCATGCTGAAATCATTCAACTTTACCCCCATTGACGTAAGCTGCTTCATAAGCTCCAAAGTAACTTCTTCACCCAACTTCGCCATGTCATGCAGAAAATCCTCATACCCGGTCCCTTCAGATTTGCAAATAATTAAATAGAAAGCATCAAAATTTTCATAAATATATTTCATGATTTGTACAATTTCATCGGAACGCTCCCAGATATGTGAAATATCGGTCATATTCAAAGTCCGGCGGGTTTCATCTGCAACTTTCCTATACAGCCTGACAAAATCATCATAAACAGGCTCCACCAAAGCGGAAAACATATCTTCCTTACTTTTGAAATGCTTATACAGTCCTGACACACTCATTCCGGAATCAGACGCAATTCGCCGCATAGAAGCATCTTTAAAACCATACATCATAAATTCCTTCTTTGCTGCCATAACTATCTTTTCATGATTTTCAGTTTTATCCTTTGGCATAGATCACATCCCTAAAGCAAAAGCGAACAGTGTTCTCCAAGTGATAGAATACACTGTTCGCTTTTATCTGTCAATATTATTTTGCTCAAACTTCCCATGCCAAAAATGGCTGCAAAAAATAAGATCAATATATTGAAAATAAAATGAAAAAGCATCGGATATTTCCGATGCCGTCATGATTCATGATAACGTATTTATACAGATATCCCTAAGTATATCTTTACTTAATACATTCAAACAAATTCATTACATTCAGGATTGTTTTTTATATCATCAAGCATTTTTAAATCCCATTCATCAGGTTCTTCTTCATCTATATTACTCCATGGATCCGAAAACTCTTTCACAATAATATTCCATATTTTTTCAGCTTCCTCATTATTCATTACAGTAACTGCACCCAGTATTCTTTCTTTTAACGCATTCATGATTTACCTCTTGTATGCTTCGCCTCTGTTATCTATTTTAATAACTTCGATGATATTTAATTGCTTATCAAAAATTACACGATAATCACCTACTCTTAATCTATAATAGGTATAGCCTTTTAATCTCTTTACATCTCCATTAGGCAAGTTATTTATAGCGTTTTCCGGCCTATCTTTTTGCGATTTATCTTGTTTGGATATAAATTTTTTGCTTGTTTTGAATACCTTATGTCCAAACTCATATTCTGAAATTTAACTTTACCTTAAGTTGATTTTTCTTCACTCTATATAGCATTATTCTATACTACAAGATATTTTTTTTTACAACTTAAGTTACACGATGAAGCAGGTAATGCCGTCATATTTGTATTGTAAAACACCTCTTATTTTTCACACTCAAGTGTGGAGCTATCTCTGCAATATATTTTAATCATTTTGCTCTAAAATTTTCTTTTCTTCGCCTGTATATGTAACAAAATTATCTTTTTTTATAGAAAACAGTTTTTCTAATTTCTTGTTATATTTCCACTTTTGAAACCCAGCTATCCAAATAACTCAAACTACAAAGCCTATAAGTA
>CAUVOD010000011.1:0-50189 GCA_963553525.1 uncultured Lachnospiraceae bacterium
TTATTTACAAGGCTTCGGAGGGGTTTTCATCAACACGTTTTGTCCTATAACTCTATTTTTCAAATAAGAAGGGGATGCGGTTTTAAAGTTTTTTAACAATAGCTGTTAAACAACATCCCGGCATATTCTCCCAGCATATAGGGGTTGGGATAAGCGTTTCCCGAAGGATTTTTATAGGCGACGACAGGTCTGTCTATGTATTGCATGGGATCTACGGCAATGTTTTTTGATATACCGTCGAGAGCCTTTACAAAAGCCCTTACCGGAGCCATTATAGACTCCAGCTCTTCAAAATCGGTTTCCGCAGCCTCTCTCAGCTGTGTTTCATCAATCGTAAGCTTTCCGCTCTCCGATACGGAAATACCCGTAGGAACGGCAATATCGTCGTTAAGAGCTTTTTTTGCGGCTCGTATGGTTTCAGAAATGATCTTTCCCGTCTTTACATGATCCGAGGATACTCCGTTTATGCTGTCGAGGAAAGAATTATATCCCCTTACAAGAGAATGTACATGGTCTATCAAAGATTCCTGTGAATTTTTGATCCCGACGGTAACCTCCTGATCATCCGGTGTTGTATTGTTGAGGTTTAATTCATAGGTTTTTGAAACCGTAAAGTGGTTCGATGCCGAATGGCGGCGGGAACCGTTTATTACAAACATGGCGTTTGAAGCGTTCTGGTCTATATTGTCAAGACCGAAATATGCGACAGTGCCCTTATTACCCGATGAAAATTCCTCGCTTATGGAAAACTGACTGTCTTTGTTTGCGGCAAGACCGGTAGTTTCGGAGCGTATATCAAGGGAGGTATTTCCTTCTGTATCGGTTTCGACCCTTGCCCTTAAGCCTATTGCAGCCTTGTTTATAAGTCTGCAGAGTCTTTCCTGTATATCCTTATTGGTATCGGAGGGCTTTATGGCATATTGAAGCTCGTAAACCTGATCTCTTACACGAATATTGAAGGAATAAGAGGACGGCGCAAGTTTAACATCTTCATCAGGAAGAACCTTTCCTTTATTTATCTGCTCCTTCGCAAGTTCTTCAACTTTTATGCTGAGCGACGGAGGATCTTCGGCTCCGTGTCCTATATAAGCTGCACTGACGGCATCCGAATCGGAAGAAAAAGCGGCTTTTGTGGAAATACTGCTTTCGGAGAACTCGCCCAAAGACAGGAGCTTACGTTGAAGAATGCCTGCATTTTCTTTTAGATCAATGGCTTTTTCTTCCGCATTATCATTCTTTATATTTAAAAGAACGGGATTTTTTAAGCTGGATTTAAGTATTGATTTATAAACGCTGCGTAAATCGTCTTTTTTATGACTGTCCGCTTGTGTAACTCTTTTGGACGCATACGACGTAAGATAATGATTATACGCATTAGTCAGGATAATTCCCGCCATTTAAGCTGCCCTCCTTTCTTCCTTGATAGTTGCGGTCATCTTTCCTTTCCATGGAAAACCGCGGGCTGTTAAAGAGATAAATTCATACAATATAGTGTAAACATGTTAGCATTAACATTATTATTAATCAAGAATAACCGCAAAAGCAGCAACATATCATGAGCGGTAAAATATCTCTTTCTAAATAATAATGAATACGAGTCTTTGAAGCCGGATGGCTTCTACGTACATTTTATCGGCATAAAGGCGTAAAGAGTTTATACATAATAATAAATGACTTTTATTGACAAACAGCCTTATTCCATGCTAATATCTCACAGGCGAAGACCTTCGAGGTCTTTTTTTGATGATGTACAAATTAACTGTTAGAGGTTTTTGGAGGTAGATATGCGCACCAAGATCACGCTGTCATGCACAGACTGCAAGAGACGTAATTACGATACTACAAAAGATAAGAAGACTCATCCCGACAGAATGGAATTCAGAAAGTTCTGTCCGTCATGCAGAAAGCACACGATGCACAAGGAGACTAAATAATGGCAGAGAGAACCGGAGAGAAAAAAGACAATTTTTTCAAAGGCGTAAGGCGTGAATATAAAAAGGTTTCATGGCCTACGCGTGCCGAAGTCGGTCGACAGACGGTGGCGGTAGTAATAGTGTCCGTACTGGTCGGAATACTTATATCGGCTTTGGATGTCGGTTTTTCAACAGTAATCAATCTACTTATGGGTGTTTAAAATGGCGGAAGAAATAAAGCGGGAAGAACAGCTTTCCGAAGAAAGCTCCTCTGAGGAAAATCTTTCTTTAGCTATGGGCGGACAAATATCGTCTGCCGACGCATATGCCTCGGATGATGAATATGTCGAGGAGTCCGAGGAGTCTAAGAGACTTCGCTGGTATGTTGTTCATACCTATTCGGGATACGAAAACAAAGTTAAGGCGAATCTTGAAAAGGCAATAGAAAATCGTCATCTTGAAAATGAAATAGTGGAGGTTCGTATTCCGCTTCAGGACGTGGTTGAAGTTAAGGACGGAAAGCGCAAGTCCGTACAGCGCAAGATGTTCCCCGGTTACGTTCTTGTGAATATGGAAATGAACGATGACACATGGTACGTTGTTCGTAATACAAGAGGCGTAACGGGCTTTGTGGGTCCGGGCTCCAAGCCGGTTCCTTTGTCCGACGCCGAGATCAAGCCTCTCGGAATAAAGACCGGAAATGTATCGGTAGACTTCGGTGTTGGCGATCTTATTGCCGTAATAGCCGGAGTTTGGAAGGATACCTCGGGAGTAGTACAGCGCATGGACATGAGCAAGCAGACAGCCACTATTAACGTGGAGCTGTTCGGTCGTGAGACTCCCGTAGAGATTTCATTTGCGGAAGTAAGGCGGCTTGACAGAAAATAATCAGCATATAGATGTGTGAATACCGCACATTTATTATATATCGTATTTAATACGAAGTATTATGTACACCAAGGAAACAATAGTTTAGGTGGAAGGGTTTTAAACCCGTAAATACCACAAGGAGGAAACAAATATGGCAAAGAAGGTTTCAGGCTATATCAAGCTTCAAATTCCTGCGGGCAAGGCAACTCCTGCTCCCCCCGTGGGTCCGGCGCTTGGTCAGCACGGAGTAAACATCGTTGAATTCACCAAGGCTTTCAACGCACAGACGGCTGATAAGGGGGATACCATTATACCCGTTATCATCACGGTTTACTCAGACAGATCGTTTACATTCATCACCAAAACTCCCCCTGCGGCAGTTCTTCTCAAGAAGGCATGCAATCTGCAAAAGGCATCAGGCGTTCCCAACAAGAATAAGGTGGCGACCATTTCCAAGGACAAGGTTCGTGAAATTGCGGAACTTAAGATGCCCGATCTTAATGCAAATGATATTGATGCCGCTATTAGTATGATAGCAGGCACGGCTCGCAGCATGGGCATCACGGTCGAAGAGTAAGGGAGGTTCGGATATGAAGCACGGAAAGAAATATACAGAAGCTGCCAAGCTTATAGAAAAAGGAAAGTTTTACGAGTCGGAGGAGGCTGTTGCGGTTGTTAAGAAAGCGGCTTCCGCCAAGTTTGACGAGACGGTCGAAGTACATATTCGCACCGGTTGTGATTCCCGTCACGCCGAACAGCAGATCAGAGGAGCTGTAGTGCTTCCCAACGGAACGGGTAAAAAGGTTCGTGTTCTTGTATTTGCAAAGGACGCAAAGCTTGATGAAGCTACCGCCGCAGGCGCAGACTTCGTTGGAGGACAGGAGCTTATTCCAAAGATTCAGAATGACGGATGGTTCGACTTTGACGTGGTCGTTGCCACACCCGATATGATGGGCGTTGTAGGACGCCTCGGTAAGGTGCTCGGACCCAAGGGACTCATGCCCAACCCCAAGGCGGGAACGGTTACCATGGACGTTGCAAAGGCTATTGAGGAGATAAAGGCAGGTAAGATCGAATACAGGCTTGATAAGGCGAATATAATACATTGCCCCATAGGAAAGGTATCATTTACCGAGGAGCAGCTTTTACAGAACTTCAATACTCTTATGGATGCGGTTTCCAAGGCTCGCCCTTCATCGCTTAAGGGTCAGTATTTAAAGAGCATTACTCTTGCTTCTACTATGGGACCGGGAGTACATATATCTACAAACAAATATTGATTTACGATTAAGCTTAAAATTATTTTTAAAGAAAATCGTCCGGATTGTGAGATCCGGGCGATTTTTTGATATAATTTATGCGGGCAATGAGCCTAAGTCCAAACATACTTGAGATATTGGCTGACGTCCGGGTTACGACAGTTATGCGTTACGGCAAGTTCGGATCAACAGCCGGATATGTGTTTTTTCTGAAATTTAAAAAGGGGGATTGCATTGGATTATGCGAAAGAGTCGCTCAAACTGCATGAGGAATTGGGCGGAAAAATTGAAATTATTTCCAGAGTATCCGTGAGGAACAAAGAGGAACTTTCTCTTGCGTATACTCCGGGAGTTGCAAAGCCGTGCCTTGAGATAAATAAGGATATAGACAAGTCGTTTACACTCACAAGAAGACATAATCTTGTTGCGGTTATAACCGACGGAAGTGCCGTTTTGGGACTCGGAGATATAGGTCCCGAGGCGGGAATGCCCGTTATGGAGGGCAAGTGCGCCCTGTTCAAGGCGTTCGGCGGAGTGGACGCTTTTCCTTTATGCGTTGCAACCAAGGAGGTGGATGAATTTGTAAATACCGTTGCCAACATAGCCCCTTCCTTCGGAGGTATAAATTTGGAGGATATAGCGGCTCCCCGCTGCTTTGAAATAGAAAAGAAGCTTAAGGAGCGTTGTAATATACCGGTATTTCATGATGATCAGCACGGTACGGCGGTTATTGTGCTTGCGGGGCTCATAAATGCTCTTAAACTGGTCGGCAAAACAAAGGAAAATGTCAGGATTGTAATTTCCGGAGCGGGCTCTGCGGGAATTGCCGTAGCAAAGCTCCTTCTTAAATACGGCTTTAAAAATATCATAATGTGTGATAAAAACGGGGCGATTTTTAAAGGTGAAGCCGGTCTTAATAAGGAGCAGGAAAAAATGTCGCTGATAACGAATCTTGAGCTTAAAAAGGGCGGCTTAAGCGAAGCGGTTGCGGGGGCGGATGCTTTCATAGGAGTTTCAGCTCCCGGGATTCTCACAAGTGAAATGGTAAGAACCATGAATGAGGCTCCTATAATTTTTGCCTGTGCCAATCCCGATCCCGAGATTTTGCCCGAAGCCGCAAAGGCGGGAGGTGCCAAGATAATAGCGACGGGACGATCGGACTATCCCAATCAGATAAATAATGTTCTGGCTTTTCCGGGCATATTCAGAGGAGCGCTTGATGTGAGAGCCTCGGATATAAATGAAGACATGAAAATGGCGGCTTCCCATGCTATTGCCTCCCTTATATCTGAAAAGGATTTAAGAGATGACTATATAATCCCGTATGCGTTTGACGAGAGGGTAGGGGCTGCGGTTGCAAGGGCTGTTGCTGAAGCTGCGGTAAAGTCGGGAGTTTCAAGGATAAGACCGTAGGGCTGAACCGGTAAATGACGCTGTCCAATAATATTCCGACAGTCGGATTTTTGGACGCTGCATATCGTATAATTCCGAAGGACATTTTTGAGCTTGAATTAGGATACTTAAGATTTTTTCATGAAAAAAAGATCTATAGAAATAAATACTGATGAAATAAAGCTGAAGGCGGTTCTTGTAGGGGTCGAACTTAGAGAAGCGGAGGATACCGCTTCCTTTGAGAGATCCGTGCTTGAGTTGTCCGAGCTTGCAAGAGCCTGTGATATCGAGGTTGTGTCGATTATTTCACAAAAGCTCAAGGCTCCCGTGGCTGCAAGCTATGTCGGAGAGGGAAAAATTGAAGAGATAAAATCGCAGATGTATGCTCTGGATGCGCACATAGCCGTATTTGACCAAAGCCTTTCCCCCGTTCAGATAAGAAATTTATCAAGAGAGCTGGATTGCGAGGTTATAGACAGAACCGATCTCATTCTCAGGATATTTTCAGACAGAGCAAGGACAAAGGAAGCAAGGCTCCAGGTAGAATATGCGAAGCTTGAATATATGCTGCCTAGGCTTGCGGGGCTGAGAGAAGGTCTTTCAAGACAGGGAGGAGGCTCGGGATTCAGATCTTCAAAAGGAGCGGGTGAAACCAGACTCGAGCTTGACAGGAGAAAGATACTTAACAAACAGTCTATTCTTAGAAAAGAGCTGAAAGAGATAGAACAAAAACGCAATGAAGAAAGCAAAAAAAGAAATAATTCCGACACGAAAAGAATAGGTCTTGTAGGCTATACAAATGCAGGAAAATCAACTCTTATGAACAGACTCTTATCCCTGTCCGAATCAAGAGGCAGAAAGGATAAGGAAGTCTTTGTAAGGGATATGCTGTTTGCGACTCTCGATACGACGGTGAGGAGAGTGCAAATATACGGGCATGAGCCTTTTTTATTATCCGATACCGTGGGTTTTATAGACAATCTGCCGACAGCCCTGATAAAAGCCTTCAGATCCACGCTTAGAGAAGCCGCTCTGTCGGATCTTATACTTGTTGTCATAGATTGTGCGGATCCCGATTATAAGGCTAAAGAAGAGGTTACTTTAAAAACCTTGAAAGAAATAGGTGCGGGAAATATACCCGTTATTTATGTGATGAATAAAATCGATATGCTTCCGGATGAAGAAAAAACCCTTATTATGAGCGGCTGTGAAGATGAGGCCGTCGAGGGGATTTTGTCGGGGAGAATAAGATTTACGGTAGGAATAAGCGCAAGTACGGGAACGGGAGTTGACAGTCTGCTCAGAATTATTGACAAATTAACGGAGAGGCTTTGAGCCCGGTCTTGACATAAGACTTTATTGGTGATAATGTATCTAAGTTCTTTGAACATATCAAAGAGCAGCCGCCGAAGACAGCAGGTCACAGTATTTGGTAAGTTGAGGATTCTCACGCCGGCCGAGGTTGGGAAAAGCTTTTAATTATGATTGCTGTATCCTTCCTAATGTCCTGCGGCATAGGGAGGATTTTTTGTTTTAAAATACTCCTTATCAACATATTGCACATTTGAAGTATGTGCGGAAAGGAGAAAAAATGGCAAAGGTTGAAATCAAAGCACCCATAGTAGAGGAGATCTCCGGAAAGGTTAAAGACGCTCAGTCCGTTGTCCTCGTAGACTCTATAGGTCTTACGGTTGCACAGGATACTGAGCTTAGAAGAGCTCTTCGCAAAGAGAATATCTACTTCAAGGTGTATAAAAACACTCTCATGCGCCGTGCATTCGAGAATACGGATTTTGCTCAGTTCGACGAGCATGATCTTCTTAACGGCAACAGCGCAATCGCCGTATCTACTGAAGATCCTGCGGCACCTGCCCGTGTTCTTGCAAAGTTTGCAAAAACAAACCCTAAGCTTGAGCTTAAGGGCGGTATTGTAGAAGGAAAATATTACGATACCGACGGTCTTGCTCAGATTGCAACAATTCCTTCGAGGAACGAGCTTCTCGGAAAGCTTCTCGGAAGCATTCAGTCGCCTATTACCAATTTTGCCCGTGTTCTTAATCAGATTGCGGAGCAGGGCGGTGCAGGAGCGGCTTCTGAAGTAAAAGAAGAGCCGGCAGCGGAAGTGGCTGCGGAATAATTTTGTATTTCTTAAAAATTTGAAAGGGGAAAAATAATGGCTAAATTAAGCACACAGGAATTTATAGACGCTATTAAGGAGCTTTCCGTACTTGAGCTCAATGACCTTGTAAAGGCATGTGAAGAGGAGTTCGGAGTATCGGCTGCGGCAGGAGTTGTAGTTGCGGCAGCAGGCGGTTCGGATGCAGGAGCTGCGGAAGAAAAGACCGACTTTGACGTGGAGCTTACCGAGGTAGGAGCAAACAAGGTTAAGGTTATCAAGGTTGTTCGTGAGATCACCGGACTTGGACTTAAAGAATCCAAGGATCTTGTTGAAGGCGCTCCCAAGGTTGTTAAAGAGGGCTGCCCCAAGGCTGAAGCCGATGACATCAAGGCTAAGCTTGAAGCGGAAGGCGCAAAGGTTACTCTTAAATAATCCTGCTTCAACAATTGAAGAAGATAACTTTATAATTGATATGTGCCCGATATTGCGGGTGCATATCAATTTTTTTATATAACGGAGACCGTCTGTTCATAATAAAAAATCTCCTTCTTAATATTTCTTGACTCCTGAAAATATATGTGTTAATCTATAAGCCACTAATTTTGCGACGCAATTTAACAATTCGTTATAATTCTAAAATTTTCCGTATAACATATGATTAATGGGGAGAAGCCCTTAATGCTGCTGCGACATTTTGAATATTGTCGAGTTTTATAAACTATCGTGTTCCTTTCGGGATACGGATATTTTTATGTGTAGGATAACTTTACCGTTTTATACGCTGTCCTATATAAATGAAAAAACAGGAGAAACACATGGAAAAGAACAGGATACATCCTATTCCTGCCGGAAACGGCATCCGCATGTCATATCAGCGTCAGAAGGAGGTCCTTCAGATGCCCAATCTTATAGACGTGCAGAAAAATTCTTACAAATGGTTTTTGGAAGAAGGACTCAAAGAAGCCTTCGCCGATATTTCCCCGATTGAGGATTACGGCGGCAAGCTTTCGCTGGAATTTGTCGATTTCAATCTCTGCCTTGACGAGATGAAATATTCAATAGTCAAATGTAAGGAACGTGACGCTACATATGCCGCTCCCCTGAAGGTAAAGGTTCGTCTTCACAATAAGGAAAAGGACGAAATAACCCAGGAGGATATATTTATGGGTGATCTGCCCATAATGACCGAAACGGGTACCTTCGTTATCAACGGCGCCGAGCGTGTAATAGTATCACAGCTGGTTCGTTCTCCCGGTATCTACTACGATATTCAAAAGGATAAAATCGGTAAGGAGCTTATATCCTGCACGGTAATACCCAACAGAGGCGCATGGCTTGAGTACGAAACGGATTCAAATGATGTGTTTTATGTCCGTGTAGACCGTACAAGAAAGGTTCCCGTAACCGTTCTTTGCCGTGCCATGGGTCTTTCCACAAATGAGGATATAGTAAATTTCTTCGGTGAGAGTACAAAGCTTATGGAGACTCTCAAAAAGGATACGTCCACCAATTATGAGACGGGACTTTTTGAGCTGTACAGGAAAATCCGTCCGGGTGAGCCTCTTTCCGCCGACAGTGCCGAGAGTCTCATCAATTCCATGTTCTTTGATGCAAGAAGATATGATCTTGCAAGGGTTGGACGCTACAAATTCAACAAGAAGCTTCATCTCCACAACAGAGTTGTCGGACACACGCTTGCCGAGGATGTTATCGACGCTTCAACAGGTGAGGTGATAGCCCAGGCAGGAACGATTCTCACAAGAGAAATGGCGGATAAAATACAGAATCTTGCAATTCCTTATGTGACGGTACAGACGTCCGAAAGCAATGTAAGGGTCATTTCCAATCTGATGGTGGATCTTACGGAATATGTCGACTGTGTTCCCGAAGAGCTGGGAATAAATGAGCTGGTTTATTATCCCAAGCTTAAAGAGATACTCGACGGCTTTAAGGACGGAAAGATAAGCGGAGACCTTGCGGATATCATAAAGCAAAACGCTTCGGAGCTTATACCCAAGCATATTACAAGGGAAGATATACTTGCTTCCATCAATTACAATATGGTGGTTGAATTCGGAGTCGGAAGCAAGGATGATATAGATCATCTCGGCAACAGGCGTATACGCTGCGTTGGAGAGCTTCTCCAGAACCAGTACAGAATCGGTCTTTCACGTATGGAAAGAGTGGTAAGGGAGAGAATGACCACACACGATTCCGAGAGCGTTTCCGCAAGAACCCTTATAAATATCAAGCCCGTACAGGCAGCCGTAAAGGAATTCTTCGGTTCGTCACAGCTTTCACAGTTCATGGATCAGAATAATCCTCTTGCGGAGATCACTCACAAGAGACGTCTTTCGGCTCTGGGTCCCGGAGGTCTTTCCAGAGACCGCGCAGGCTTCGAGGTTCGTGACGTTCACTATACACACTACGGACGCATGTGTCCTATCGAGACGCCTGAAGGTCCCAATATCGGTCTTATCAACTCTCTTGCTAGCTATGCCCGCATAAACGAGTACGGCTTTGTGGAAGCTCCGTATCGCAGAATAGATCGCACGGATCCCGAAAATCCCAAGGTAACGGATGAAGTAAACTACCTTACCGCCGATGAGGAGGACATCTATCATGTCGCACAGGCAAATACTCCTCTTGATGAAAACGGCTGTTTTATCAACAACACGGCATCCGGCAGATACAAAGAAGAGATAAGTGAATATCCCAAGACGCTGTTTGAATATATGGACGTTTCTCCCAGGATGGTTTTCTCAGTTGCGACGGCGCTCATACCCTTCCTTGAGAATGACGATTCCAACCGTGCTCTTATGGGATCCAACATGCAGAGGCAGGCGGTTCCGCTTCTCACGACGGAAGCTCCCGTTGTGGGAACGGGCGTTGAAAGCAAGGCGGCTGTTGACTCGGGAGTCTGCGTTATTGCAGAAAAATCCGGTAAGGTCGAATTTGTAGATGCGGGTTCTATCAAGGTAAAAAATGACGACGGAACAAAGTCTGAGTATGAGCTGCTTAAGTTCCAGAGATCCAACCAGTCGAACTGCTATAACCAAAGACCCATAGTATTTGTAGGAGATCATGTAAAAGAGGGACAGGCGATTGCCGACGGCGCTTCCACCGCCAACGGTGAAATCGGACTCGGAAAAAATCCTCTTATCGGATTTATTACATGGGAGGGCTACAACTATGAGGATGCGGTTCTTCTTTCGGAAAGACTTGTAAGAGATGATGTTTTTACATCCATCCATATTGAGGAATATGAGACCGAAGCACGTGAAACCAAGCTCGGACCCGAAGAAATAACGAGAGACGTGCCGGGCGTAGGTGAGGACGCGCTCAAAGATCTTGACTTTAACGGAGTTATCCGTGTAGGCGCCGAGGTTCGTGCCGGAGATATTCTCGTGGGAAAAGTTACTCCTAAGGGTGAGACCGAGCTTACGGCGGAAGAGAGACTTCTTCGTGCGATATTCGGTGAAAAGGCGAGGGAGGTAAGGGATACCTCGCTTAAGGTTCCTCACGGCGAATACGGTATAGTAGTCGACGCAAAGGTATTTAAAAGAGAAAACGGCGATGAGCTTGCTCCCGGAGTAAGCAAGGCTGTTCGTATTTATATCGCTCAGAAGAGAAAAATTTCGGTTGGTGACAAGATGGCGGGACGTCACGGAAACAAGGGTGTTGTTTCACGCGTACTTCCTATAGAGGATATGCCTTATCTTCCTAACGGAAGACCTCTTGATATAGTGCTGAATCCCCTCGGCGTTCCTTCGCGTATGAACATAGGACAGGTTCTCGAAATCCATCTTTCGCTTGCGGCGAAGGCTCTGGGCTTCAATGTTGCAACTCCTATTTTTGACGGTGCAAATGAAGAGGATATTCAGGATACGCTTTGTCTTGCAAATGATTATGTAAATATGGAGTGGGATGAGTTTGAAAAGAAATATAAGTCGATTCTCACACCCGAGGTGCTTGAATATCTCGGAACCCATCTCGACAACCGCGAGCTTTGGAAGGGAGTTCCCATTACTCCGGACGGCAAGGTTCAGCTTAGGGACGGACGTACGGGAGAAGCCTTTGACAGTCCTACAACCGTAGGATATATGCACTATCTTAAGCTTCATCACCTTGTAGACGATAAGATACATGCACGTTCAACAGGTCCCTACTCGCTTGTTACCCAGCAGCCTCTCGGAGGAAAGGCGCAGTTCGGCGGACAGCGTTTCGGAGAAATGGAGGTTTGGGCTCTTGAGGCATACGGTGCAGCCTATACCTTGCAGGAAATCCTTACAGTCAAGTCGGATGACGTAGTAGGACGTGTAAAGACTTATGAGGCTATCATAAAGGGCGATAACATACCTGAACCGGGAGTTCCGGAATCCTTTAAGGTTCTTCTTAAGGAGCTCCAGTCGCTCGGTCTCGACGTAAGGGTTCTTCGTGACGACAACTCCGAGGTTGAAATAAAGGAAACGGTGGATTACGCCGACTCTGAATACAGAACGGAGCTTGAAGGCGGAGCAAGGCAGGGAGAAGAAGCATTTGCCTCCGGCGGTTATACTCTGCAGCGTGCGGACGAAGAAAAAGGCGAAATCGTAAATGAAGAATTTGACGGCGCGGAAGAAGCTCTTGTTTCTGAAGATGCTTTCGATGATGAATTCTAAGAAAGAATGGAGGATATGATGGCTGATTCCACCATGATAAAAAACAAGATAAATGAAGAGCAGGGTTCAAACGGATATGTGCCCATGACCTTTGATAAGATCAAAATAGGTCTTGCTTCACCCGATAAGATCAGAGAATGGTCGCACGGAGAGGTTACGAGGCCCGAAACGATTAACTATCGTACCTTAAAGCCTGAAAGAGACGGTCTTTTCTGTGAAAGAATTTTCGGACCCACCAAGGACTGGGAATGTCATTGCGGAAAGTATAAGAGAGTCCGCTATAAGGGAGTGGTGTGCGATCGCTGCGGAGTTGAAGTTACCAAATCAAGCGTTCGCAGAGAGCGTATGGGGCATATTGAGCTTGCAGCTCCCGTGTCACATATATGGTATTTCAAGGGCAGCCCCAGCCGCATGGGACTTCTTCTCGACCTTTCCCCTCGAGTGCTTGAAAGAGTTCTCTACTTTGCTTCATATGTAGTTCTTGATGCCGGAGATACGACCCTTGAATACGGGCAGGTTCTTTCGGAAAAAGAATATCAGGACGCCTATGATCAATGGGGACTTAAATTCAGAGCCGGAATGGGAGCAGAGGCTGTAAAAGAGCTTCTTCAGGCGATAGACCTTGATAAAGAGCGGGAGAAGCTCCGCAATGAAATGGAAACGTCAACGGGTCAAAAGAGGGCGAGGGTTATAAAGAGGCTTGGAGCCGTTGAGTCCTTCCGTGACTCGGGAAATGATCCCACATGGATGATAATGGACACGATCCCGGTAATTCCTCCCGATCTGCGTCCTATGGTTCAGCTTGACGGAGGACGCTTCGCAACCAGTGATTTGAACGATCTTTACAGAAGAATAATTAACCGCAATAACCGTTTGAAGAGACTTCTTGATCTCGGAGCCCCGGATATAATTGTCCGTAATGAAAAAAGAATGCTCCAGGAGGCGGTTGACTCTCTTATAGACAACGGAAGACGCGGCAGAGCCGTTACGGGCCCCGGAAACAGAGCTCTTAAGTCTCTTTCCGATATGCTTAAGGGTAAGGGTGGACGCTTCCGTCAGAACCTCCTCGGAAAGCGTGTTGACTATTCGGGACGAAGCGTTATCGTGGTAGGCCCCGAGCTTAAGATTTATCAATGCGGTCTGCCTAAAGAAATGGCGATAGAGCTTTTCAAGCCCTTCGTAATGAAAGAGCTTGTGAGCCGAGGAATTTCTCAAAATATAAAACATGCCAAAAAGCTTGTTGAAAGCTTGAAAACCGAGGTTTGGGATGTGCTTGAGGATGTTATTAAGGAGCATCCCGTTATGCTTAACCGTGCCCCTACGCTTCACAGGCTCGGTATTCAGGCATTTGAGCCCGTACTTGTAGAGGGTAAGGCTATCAAGCTTCACCCGCTTGTATGTACGCCTTTCAATGCTGACTTTGACGGAGATCAGATGGCTGTACATCTCCCGCTGTCCATGGAGGCGCAGGCGGAGTGCAGATTCCTTATGCTTTCTCCCAACAACCTTCTTAAGCCCTCCGACGGAGCTCCGGTTACGGCGCCCACTCAGGACATGGTTTTGGGAGTGTATTATCTCACACAGGAAAGAGAAGGGGCTGTCGGAGAAGGACGCTTCTTCAAGGGAATTGATGAGGCTATTCTTGCCTGTGAAAACAAGCAGATCACCTTCCAGACCCGCATAAATGTGCGTGTCACCAGGAAAAATGCCGACGGAGAGGAAATAACGGGAGTCGTAAGCTCCACACTCGGACGCTTCATGTTCAACGAGGTTATTCCTCAGGATCTGGGATACGTTGACAGATCGGTTCCGGAAAACATGCTTAAGCTTGAGATCGATTTCATGGTCAACAGCAAAAAGCTTAAAGCAATAATACAGAAGCTTATAAATGTACACGGTACTTTCGGTACGGCGGAGGTTCTTGATGAGATCAAGTCTCTCGGCTACCATTACTCGACAATCGCCGCAATGACGGTTTCCATTTCCGATATGACCGTTCCGGACGCAAAGCAGCAGATTTTGTCGGAGGCGCAGGATAAGGTTGATCAGATCGGTGAATACTTCCAGATGGGTATGACTACCGATGCGGAAAGACATGATGAAGTTGTAAAAGTATGGGAGGCTGCGGATAAAAAGCTTACCGAGGCGCTTCTTACCGGACTTGATAAGTATAACAACATCTTTATGATGGCGGATTCGGGAGCCCGCGGTTCAAACCAGCAGATTAAACAGCTTGCGGGTATGCGCGGACTTATGGCTGATACTACCGGACGTACTATTGAGCTTCCTATCAAGTCGAATTTCCGTGAAGGACTCGATGTTTTGGAATATTTTATTTCCGCTCACGGTGCCCGTAAGGGTCTGTCGGATACCGCTTTGAGAACTGCCGACTCGGGTTACCTTACCCGTCGAATGGTAGACGTTTCTCAGGAGCTTATTATCAGAGAAATCGACTGCTGCGAGGGCGAGGATGAAATTCCCGGAATCGACGTATATGCCTTTATGAGCGGAAACGAGGTCATAGAGCCTTTGAGAGATCGTCTGGTAGGACGTTACGCCGCTGAGGATATCAAGGATAAGGACGGTAATGTACTTGTAAAGAAAAATCATATAATTACCCCGTTCAGAGCCGATGCGTATATAGACAGCATCATGATTGAAAAGAAGGATAATAAGGGAGAGACGGTCGTTGTACCTAATCCGGCTTCCCGGGTAAAAATACGTTCAATTGTAAGCTGCCGTTCGCATCTCGGAATATGCGCCAAGTGCTACGGATCGAACATGGCGACAGGAGAAGCCGTTCAGGTCGGTGAATCCGTAGGAATCATTGCAGCTCAGTCGATAGGTGAGCCCGGTACACAGCTTACCATGCGTACCTTCCATACCGGAGGTGTTGCCGGAGGAGATATCACATCAGGTCTTCCGCGTGTTGAAGAGCTTTTTGAGGCACGTAAGCCCAAGGGACTTGCAATTATTTCCGAAATTCCCGGAAAGGTTCAGTTCGGCGACAATAAGAAGAAGCGCGAGGTTATTATCACGGATGATGTAAACGGAGATTCCAGAACCTATCTCATACCTTACGGTTCGAAGCTTATAGTTGAAGACGGCGATATAATTGAAGCCGGCGACGGAATTACCGACGGATCCATCAACCCGCATGATCTCCTTAAAATCAAGGGAATTGAAGCGGTAAGAGACTATCTTATAAAAGAGGTACAGCGTGTTTACAGACTTCAGGGTGTTGATATCTGCGATAAGCATATCGAGGTTATCGTTCGTCAGATGATGAAGAAGGTTCGTGTAGAAGAGAGCGGAGATACCGACTATCTTCCCGATACACTTGTGGATGTACTTGAATTTGAGGATACCAATAAGAGACTGCTTGAGGAAGGAAAGACTCCGGCAAGCGGGGTAAGGATTGTTCTCGGAATCACAAAGGCCGCTCTTGCAACCGGCTCATTCCTTTCAGCCGCATCCTTCCAGGAAACCACGAAGGTTCTTACGGACGCTGCCGTAAAGGGAAAGGTGGACTCTCTTGTAGGTCTTAAGGAGAATGTTATCATCGGTAAGCTCATTCCCGCAGGAACGGGCATGAAGCGTTACCGCAACACCTCGATAAACACGGATTTCAAGAACCCTCTTCTTGATAAAGAGGAAGAGAAGATGGAAAAAGAGGAAGCGGTAATCAAAATCGCCGAATAACGGATATTTACGTTGACACGGTTTGAAATGATATATATAATACATAAGGTTATCCTATCCGCAGATTATCTGCGGATAGGTTTTTCCGATAATAAATTTTTCAAGGAGGTAAAGGAATGCCCACATTTAACCAACTGGTTCGTAAGGAGCGTCAGTCTTCGGTAAAGAAGTCTACGGCACCTGCTTTGCAGAAGGGATTTAATTCGCTTCACAAGCGTGCAACGGACTCCGCATCACCTCAGAAGAGAGGCGTATGCACTGCGGTCAAGACCGCTACACCCAAGAAGCCTAACTCAGCTCTGCGTAAAATCGCCAGGGTTCGTTTGTCGAACGGCATCGAAGTAACGAGCTACATTCCGGGAGAAGGACATAATCTCCAGGAGCACAGCGTAGTTCTTATTCGCGGTGGAAGAGTAAAAGATCTTCCCGGTACACGTTACCACATAATCCGCGGAACACTCGATACCGCAGGAGTTGCGAACCGTAAACAGGCACGCTCCAAGTACGGAGCAAAGCGTCCCAAGGCTGCCAAGTAATAAGAGCGGCTAAGATGCGGCAAACAAAATATTGTGGAAACATTCTTTATACTTTCTTATAGTCTATAAAAGTAATATCTGTTTCCGCACGTACACGCCGTTTGATACGGTGTGAGTACCCGAGTTTTTATACTCAGTTAAAGGAGGAAGAAACGTGCCTAGAAAAGGTCATATAGCCAAGAGAGAGGTTTTGGCAGATCCGTTATATCAAAACAAAGTAGTAACGAAGCTCATCAATTCCGTAATGCTTGACGGAAAAAAAGGCATAGCACAGAAGATAGTTTACGGTGCTTTTGCAAAGTCCGAGGAAAAGATGGGCAAGCCCGCACTTGAAGTGTTTGAACAGGCAATGAACAATATCATGCCTTCGCTTGAAGTTAAGGCAAGACGTGTTGGCGGAGCCACATATCAGGTCCCTATAGAAGTCAGACCGGACCGCAGACAGGCTCTGGCGCTTCGCTGGCTTACATTTTTCTCGCGTAAGCGTTCGGAAAAAACTATGGTTGACCGTCTTGCGGGAGAAATCATGGACGCATACAACAACACGGGAGCTGCGGTTAAACGTAAAGAAGAAATGCACAGAATGGCTGATGCCAATAAGGCATTTTCGCATTACAGGTTCTAAAAGGGAGGTAAAAAATTGGAAAGAGAATACTCTCTGGAGAGAACCAGAAATATTGGTATCATAGCTCATATTGATGCCGGAAAAACCACATTATCAGAACGTATTCTGTATTATACGGGTGTTAATTATAAGATCGGCGATACGCATGAAGGAACAGCGACAATGGACTGGATGGAGCAGGAGCAGGAGAGAGGAATCACCATCACCTCAGCTGCAACGACCTGTCATTGGACGGTTCAGGAAGCGGGTAAGGCAAAGCCCGGCGCCGAAGAGCACAGAATAAATATTATTGATACTCCCGGGCACGTCGACTTTACGGTTGAGGTTGAGAGATCTCTTCGCGTTCTCGACGGTGCGGTCGGCGTTTTCGACGCAAAGAACGGTGTTGAGCCTCAGTCTGAAAACGTATGGAGACAGGCGGATATTTACAGTGTTCCCCGTATTGCTTTCATCAATAAGATGGACATTGTCGGCGCAAATTTCTTTAAAGACGTTGAAATGATACGTGATCGTCTTCGCAAGAATCCCATTCCGATAAATATACCTATCGGTGCGGAGGATAACTACGAAGGTCTTATAGACCTTATGGAAATGAAAGCGTACTTCTATCGCGGAGACAAGGGAGACAATGTAGAGGTTCTTGATATTCCCGCCGATCTTGCGGATGAAGCTCAGCTTCACCGTGATGAGATGGTTGAAAAGATCTGTGAGCTTGATGAAGATCTCATGGAAAGATTTTTGAATGATGAAGTTCCTTCAGTCGAAGAACTTAAGGCGGCTCTCAGAAAGGGAACCATTGAATGTACGGCAGTTCCCGTATGTAACGGAACGGCTTACCGCAATAAGGGAGTTCAGAAGCTTCTTGATGCGGTTCTCGAATACCTTCCCGCTCCTACCGATATTCCCGCCATTAAGGGAACGGATATGGACGGAAATGAAATCGAGCGTCATTCATCCGACAAGGAGCCTTTCTCGGCTCTTGCGTTCAAGATTATGGCTGATCCGTTCGTAGGAAAGCTCGCATTCTTCAGAGTATACTCCGGAACATGCAGATCGGGTTCATATGTGCTTAACGCTACAAAGGGCAAAAAGGAACGCGTAGGACGTATCCTGCAGATGCATGCCAATAAGAGAGCCGAGCTTGACGAGGTTTTCTCGGGTGATATAGCTGCGGCTGTCGGGTTCAAGATGACGACGACCGGAGATACGATCTGTGACGAGAGACATCCCGTTATCCTTGAATCAATGGAATTTCCGGAGCCGGTTATCGAGCTCGCAATCGAGCCCAAGACAAAGGCGGGTCAGCAGAAGCTCGGAGAAGCTCTCGCAAAGCTTGCAGAGGAGGATCCGACCTTTAAAACGCATACCGATGAGGAGACCGGACAGACCATAATAGCAGGTATGGGTGAGCTTCATCTTGAGATCATCGTAGACAGACTGCTTAGGGAATTTAAGGTTGAAGCCAACGTCGGTGCACCTCAGGTTGCATATAGAGAAGCCTTTACCAAAGAGGTTGAAGCGGAAGCCAAGTATGCGAGACAGACAGGCGGACACGGACAGTACGGACATTGTAAGGTTCGCTTCATACCTATGGACGCCAACTCCGAAGAACTCTATAAATATGAGTCTCAGGTTGTCGGCGGAGCAATCCCCAAGGAATTTATACAGCCTATTTCGGACGGTATCGAAGAAGCCATGAAGGCAGGCTCTCTCGGCGGATATCCGGTTGTAGGCATTCATGCGATTGTATATGACGGAAGCTACCATGAAGTCGACTCTTCGGAAATGGCTTTCCACATCGCAGGATCAATGGCATTCAAGGACGCTATGAGCAAGGCTGCACCTACACTTCTTGAGCCTATTATGAAGGTTGAAGTAACGATGCCCGAAGAGTATATGGGTGATGTTATAGGCGACATCAATTCCAGAAGAGGACGTGTTGAAGGCATGGATGATATGGGTTCGGGAAAGATCGTAAGAGCTTTCGTACCGCTTTCGGAAATGTTCGGATACGCTACCGACCTTCGTTCAAAGACTCAGGGACGCGGCAACTACTCAATGTTCTTTGATAAGTATGAGCCCGTTCCCAAGAATGTACAGGAAAAGATACTTAACAACAAAGCCTAATGATGTTTTTTTGCTTGAAAAGTAGCGATCAATCTAATATAATCACTACTGATCGGCTGATGACGATAATAAATTGTGAATTGTTTATTTTAAGGAGGAAATCACAAAATGGCAAAGGCTAAATTTGACAGAACAAAGCCACACGTTAACATTGGAACCATCGGTCACGTTGACCATGGTAAGACAACAACTACCGCAGCTATCACGGCTGTTCTTGCTGATCGTCTTGGTCTTGATCCCGCCGTACCTTTCGATCAGATCGACAAGGCTCCGGAAGAGAGAGAGCGTGGAATAACAATTTCTACGGCTCACATTGAATATGAGACGGAAAACAGACACTATGCACACGTTGACTGCCCCGGACACGCCGACTATGTTAAAAACATGATCACCGGTGCCGCTCAGATGGACGGTGCTATCCTCATCGTTGCAGCAACGGACGGTGTTATGGCTCAGACGAGAGAGCACGTTCTTCTTTCACGTCAGGTTGGTGTTCCTTACATCGTTGTATTCCTTAACAAGTGCGATATGGTTGACGATGAAGAGCTTCTTGACCTTGTTGAAATGGAAGTAAGAGAGCTTCTTAACGAGTATGAGTTCCCCGGAGATGATATCCCCGTTATACGCGGATCGGGTCTTAAGGCTCTTGAAGATCCCAAGGGACAGTGGGGAGATAAGATCATGGAACTTATGGCTGCAGTTGACAGCTATATCCCTACACCTGATCGTGACAAGGATAAGCCCTTCCTTATGCCTGTTGAGGACGTTTTCACAATCACAGGTCGCGGAACCGTTGCAACAGGTCGTGTAGAAAGAGGACAGCTTAATACGGGTGATGAAGTTGAAATCGTCGGTATCAAGGAAGAGACAGGAAAGACCGTTGTTACCGGTATCGAAATGTTCCGTAAGACGCTTGATTATGCTGAAGCAGGAGACAACGTAGGTCTTCTTCTCCGCGGTGTTGATCGTGAAGGAATTGAAAGAGGACAGGTTCTTGCAAAGCCCGGAACTGTTACCTGCCACAAGAAGTTTACTGCTGAGGTTTACGTATTGACCAAGGACGAAGGCGGACGTCATACACCTTTCTTTAACAACTACCGCCCTCAGTTCTACTTCCGTACAACCGACGTTACAGGTGTTTGCGAACTTCCTGCAGGAACGGAAATGTGCATGCCCGGCGACCACGTTACCATGACTATCGAGCTCATCCACCCCATCGCTATGGAGCAGGGTCTTACCTTTGCTATCCGTGAAGGCGGACGTACCGTAGGATCGGGAAGAGTTGCAACGATCATCGAGTAATCTAAACCGGATTACCCGTAAATACAATATAAAAAGGCTTCCGGAAAACTCCGGAAGCCTTTTTGAATATGTTACTTTGTAACGCTTTCCTCTATAGGTGTAATTGACAATGTATATCCGAGAGGAGCAAGAATTTTAAATAATGTATCAATTTGAGGTATGGATTTAAGGCTTTCCATTCTGGCAATGGCGGGCTGCTTAACACCGCTCAGTTCAGCAAGCTTCCTTTGGGAATATCCCTTTTTTTCTCTGGCTTCAATCAACTTTCCGATAAGTTCAACCTCAAATTCAATTTTTCTATTTTCTTCCGGTGTAACGCGAGTTTCATCCGCCATATATTCTGCAAAAGTATTGATTTTATTCATTATTTTTTTCCTTCCTTTTCAAAAAATCTTTTAAATTATTGCGGGCTTTATCAATTTCTTTAGAAGGTGTCTTTTGAGATTTTTTTATATAATGGTGCAATAAAACAAAGTTATTATCTTTCCAGTAAAAGAAGAAAATACGGTTTTTTAAAGGGCGGAGTTCCCATATGCTTCCGTCAATGTGCTTTACAAAGGGCTTTCCTATACGAGTTCCATATTCGGAGAGCGCTTTCAAATATGTAAGTATTTTTTCTCTGTTAATTTTAGCGTCTTTATCGGTTTGTGATTTGAATTTCAACTCGTCAAGATAATCAATTATTTCCGAGTTGCCGTTTTTATCTTTATAGAAATATATTTCAAACATGAAAAAATCCTTTCATAATCAAACGATAACTCATTAGTTATCATAAGTCAACACCCAAGTGTTTATCAGTAGCTGCTATATTTTGGATATGAAAATTTTTCGATCATAGGATATCAAAGGCGGACGTACCGTAGGATCGGGAAGAGTTGCAACGATCATTGAGTAATTTAAACTCAATTATGACGATAAAGTAAACAAAGTCCTTATGTGAAATCTTCACATAAGGACTTTGTTTTTTTGCGAATTTTTAGCAATAAATCACATATAAATTTAAAATTTGCGGAGCTACAATTATATAAATAAAAAATAAACTCTTAATAATATTATTAAAATTAAAATTTATAAGTTTTATTTTTTATGAGTTACATACGGCATATAAAAATTTTATGAGGAGGAGTGTAGTCATGGACAATTCTACAAAGAAAAAATTTTTAACGCCTGTAAGCGTCGGTGTTGCTACGGTTTGGTTTTCCACCCACTGCGGAGCGGGCTTTGCGTCGGGGACGCAGGAACTTCAATATTTTGCAAATCACGGGTGGTTCGGAGTGTTCATGCCGATACTGACTTTTACGATCATAGCCTTTACCTATTATGTAGGTTTGGAAACAGCCAGACAGACCGATAAGTGGAGCTATGAGAGCTGGTCAAAAGAAGCATACGGAAAGGCTTCGTGGCTGACCTTTGCGATGGATATAAGTATTGTAATCACCACCATTGCCGCTACCGCCGCCACTATCGCTACGGGGGGACTGCTTGCAAATCAATATCTTCATCTTCCCGTTATTGCAGGCTCCATTATAATGATCGTCATAGTTACCCTAATATGCATATTCGGAGAAAAGGTGGTCAGAAAAAATGCTATGGCAATGACTACGGCAATGGTGATCATAGTGTCCATAGTTCTTATAGCGGGACTCATAAAATTTGCGCCTCAAATAGCTAAGCTTATGTCCGAAGGCTATGTCAATCCCGAGTCCTCCAAATGGAGTATTTATGACAGTAAGGATACCGTTCCGGGAAATGTAGGAAATTCTCTGCTTTGGGCGCTGACCTATGCGGGATTTCAGATAAGCGCAATAGGAGGAATAACATCCACTTTTAAGGGCGGAGTAACCAAGGAAGAAGCCAAGGGAGCCATGACTCTCGGTGCTATACTCAATATTATAATGCTGGTCGGAATTTGCCTGCTTATATTCTCGGGAATGCCCGATATTTACCTTGATGAAAAAGCAAGAACGCTCCCGACTATTTATATTGTAAATCAGCTTGAAATTCCGGCACTTGCGGTTCTCTATCCCTTATTGCTGTTTTTGGCTCTTATAACGACAGCCGTGGGCTTTATATTCGGAATGATACAGAGAATAGATCCTTATGTAATGAAAAACTCAAAATCTCCTTTGGTAAAAAAATCCATAATAAGCGTGTTCTGCCTGATAGTCTGCTATCTGGTTTCAACCATGGGACTTATGTGGATAGTAAAGGAGGCTTACAGATATCTGGGAATATTCAACTGGATCTTTTTGATCATTCCTTTGCTTGTACTCGGATATAAAAACATAAGAAGAAGGGATCAGGAGGCTTCCAAGTAAATAACAAACATTCTTATAAAAAAAATATAAATGATATTGTAAAGGAGCTTAATTCCGATCAGGAAGCTTCCGGGTAAATAACAGATATTTTTACTAAAAACGTCGATTTTGAACTGACCTCCAAAAGTCAGACCGATTATATATGCCCCTTTACCGGACAACAATCAGGAAAAGAGGCATATATCACCGAAAATCTAACGGAAGGAGGTCAGTTTTGCTGTCTCGATATTCATCAAGATCTCAATTGAGCAAGTTTAAATCTACTTCTAATTACCCGAATAAATAAAAATATATTTCTAAAACAAAAGGTGAAGCCCGTTAAAAATGCGGTATAAAATTTTCATGACTGAATTTGTATATAATTTAGCCATATAACACTTTAATCTTAAGCATACTGTGATATACTTTATGCGAAATTTATTTTGCTGAATACATTTATTTGAGCTGCTGCGGAAAAGAATATGTTAAAAAATAAAACGGTTGTACTGGGAGTGTCGGGGAGCATTGCGGCATACAAAATTGCAAGTCTTGCGTCCGCTCTTGTAAAGCTGCATGCGGATGTTCATGCTCTCATGACAAAGAACGCTGCAAATTTCATCAATCCGATTACCTTTGAGACCCTGACGGGAAATAAATGTCTTATAGATACCTTTGACAGGAATTTTCAGTTTGACGTGGAGCACGTTTCTTTGGCTAAAAGGGCTGACGTGGTCATGCTGGCTCCGGCTACCGCCAATGTAATAGGTAAGCTGGCTCACGGAATAGCGGATGATATGCTCACTACTACGCTTATGGCATGTAAATGCAAAAAATTCGTATCTCCGGCAATGAATACAAATATGTTTGAAAATCCCGTAGTTCAGGACAATTTGAAGATATTGGAAAAATACGGGTATGAAATCATAGACCCCGCAAGCGGTCACCTTGCCTGTGGGGACATAGGAGCGGGCAAAATGCCCGAACCCGAGGATTTGATACAGTACATACTTAGGGAAGCCGCCTTTGAAAAAGATATGAAGGGGCTTAGGGTATTGGTTACTGCGGGACCCACCATTGAAGCGATAGATCCTGTGCGCTATATAACAAATCATTCATCCGGAAAAATGGGCTATGCGGTTGCCAAGTCGGCAATGCTCAGGGGAGCGGAAGTCACGCTGATAAGCGGAAGCTGTGCCATAGCTTATCCGCCGTTTATGAGGGTGATACCTGCGGTTTCAGCCAAAGATATGTATAACGCCGTGGTGCAAAACAGCTCGGATATGGACATAATCATCAAAGTCGCAGCGGTTGCGGATTACAGACCTTCAAGTGTCGCCGGGGAAAAAATAAAAAAAGCCGATAGCAGGATGACAATAGAGCTTGAAAAGACGGACGATATTTTGAAATATCTCGGTGAAAGCAAGAAAAAAGGTCAGTTTTTGTGCGGTTTTTCAATGGAGACCCAAAACGTTATAGAAAATTCAAGAGCAAAGCTTAAAAAGAAAAATCTTGATATGATAGCAGCCAATTCCGTAAGGACAAAAGGAGCGGGCTTTAAGGGAGATACCAATGTGATCACCTTAATTACCGAGGATGAAGAGATTTCTCTCGATCTTATGACCAAGGAAGAGGCGTCGCTTAAAATTCTTGATCAGATTATGAAGATGATTAAGGGCATTAACTGAGGAATAAGATATTTTTTATATAAACAAAATCTGTATTGTATCCCTAAGAAGGAATGATAACAGGAGGAAAAATGAAAACAAAATTAAGTTCAGTACAGTTAACCATCTTGGGACTGATGAGCGCCATTCTTCTGATAATGGCATATACCCCGCTCGGGTATTTCAACATCGGACCTCTGGCAGTCACCTTAAACGTAATCCCGGTAGCCATAGCAGCCATAGCGGTAGGTCCGATAGGCGGAGCTGTTGCGGGAGGAGTATTCGGCTTAACCAGTTTTTTGCAATGTATAGGTATAGGCGGTATAAGCATGATGGGTTCGGCGCTTTTTGCAATCAATCCGTTTTTTGCCTTTATTCAGACATTTGTGCCCCGCTTTATCAACGGTTTTTTGCTTGGATATATTTTCATCTTTTTACGCCAAATATCTAAAAAGGTATCCGTTTCAAGCTTTGTAACGGGATTTTTTTCAGCGTTCTTAAACACCTTGTTTTTTATGACGCTTTTGGCGGTTTTATTCGGAAACACCGAATATATCAAAGGAATGACGGGCGGAAGAAACATAATCATTTTTTTCTGCGGTCTTGTAGGAGTTAATGCTGTCAGTGAAATGATATGTTCCACGCTTTTTACCGGAATAATAGCTATGGCTCTGTATAAGGCTAAGCTTTTATTGCCGGAACAGAGAAAATAAATGTAAAAATACCATATAAAAAATATCTTATTCAATTATTATTTACACAGACAATGATAAAGAGTCCAAGCCTGCCGGAGCTTGCTTTAGCAAGCTCGACCTTGGCGGATGTCAGGGTAACGACAATTTACTAAAGCAATTAGAAGAAGACCTAAGCTTACGTGATCTTGCTTGAGCAAGTTCGATGGGGATCCTGGCGGATGTCAGGGTAAAGACAGTTTACTCAAGCAATTAGAAGAAGACTTAAGCTTACGTGATCTTGCTTGAGCAAGCCAAAGTTTACTCGATTATTGAGGCATTGGCAAATACCCGGGTAACTATAGTTTCATGCAAAGATCAGTGAGGCTTATTGCTGCGAATATACCTGGGCTTATATATAAAAAAATTGTATAAATACATATGTGGAAGAGAAAATATGATACTTGCGGTAGATATAGGCAATTCAAATATTGTGATAGGAATAATAAAGGGTGATGAGATACTCTTTATAGAAAGATTTTCCACAAATCGTACAAAAACCGAGCTTGAGCTTGCGATTGATATAAAAAATATTCTTGATATCTGTGATATTAAAGCTGACGCATTTGACGGAAGTATTATTTCATCCGTAGTTCCCGAAATCACAAATGTGATGAAGCTGTCGGTAAAAAAGATAATAAAAAAAGACCCCGTAATAGTCGGCTCAAACAGCAATACGGGACTTGTTATAGACCTTGACAATCCGACGGAAATAGGCTCGGACAGGGTAGCCGACGCAGTTTGCGCAATATCAAAATATGAGCCGCCCATGATAATTATAGACATGGGAACTGCCACTACATTTTCCGTGGTGGATAGGGATAAGCGTTTTATAGGCGGGATGATACTTCCGGGAGTTAAGATCTCTCTGGACGCTTTAACGGCAAGAGCGTCAAAGCTTGGAGGAATCAGCATCGAAGAGCCTAAAAGCATAATAGGAAAAAATACCGTAGACTGCATGAGGAGCGGACTTTTATACGGAAATGCGGCATCCATAGACGGAATAATAGATCTTATAAAGCGGGAGATAGACGGTGATCCCACAATTATTGCAACAGGCGGCATGTCGGGTGTGATTGTTCCGAGATGTAAAAATAAAATTATTCATGATGAAAATCTGCTGCTTAAGGGTCTTAAAATTATCTATGATAAAAGCTGTAAATAGCAGTATTTTATTATCTTCTTTTTTATCTTTGTGATATAATTTCTTTTATGTTTAATTTTTTATCAATATACTTCAGAATAGCCGTTTTTATGGCGCTTATACCGGCGCTTGTATTGATGTTTATCATATATAAGCAGGATAAAATAGAGAGTGAGCCGCCTTCACTTTTAGTGAAGCTGTCTTTGCTGGGAGGAGCCATGGTTGTGCCCGCCGCTTTTATAGAGACGGTTTTTACGGGGCTGCTGTCGATATTTGTTCCCGACAGTTATGATTTTGTTTATTTATATATAGAAAATTTTATTATAATTGCTATAGCCGAGGAGGGGCTCAAGTTTCTTGTCCTGTATCTTGCGACATGGAACAATAAAAATTTCAATTACAGATTTGACGCTGTAGTATATGCCGTTTTCGTTTCGCTGGGCTTTGCAGCTGCAGAAAATATAATGTACGTTTTGAACCTCGGAATAGGAATTGTGCCCATAAGGGCTTTGACCGCAATACCGATACATTGTATATGCGGGATTTTTATGGGACATAATTACGCTCTTGCAAAGAGCTGCGGAAGGTGGAATATGGATCTTAGAAAGATCGCTTATCTTTTGCTCGGAGTATTTATTCCGGTTTTAATACACGGCTTTTATGATTTCAGCGTGTCTACCTATGCGGGCAGATTAAAGCTTTTATTTATACTGTTTGTACTGGTATTGGATTTTGTGGCAATAAAAAGCGTGCGAAGCTACGCTGAGAATGATACAAAAATATAAATTATGAGGTCTATAAGATGGCTAAAGAACTGAAGGATTACGTGTGCAGCATACCGGATTTTCCGGAAAAGGGAATAATTTTCAGAGACATTACCAGCGTTATGCAGGATGCGGAAGGATTAAGGCTTGCCATCGACACCATGCAGTCCCTAATCAAGGATCTTGATTTTGATGTGGTTGTAGGTGCGGAATCAAGAGGCTTTATTTTCGGAACCCCTATAGCGTACAATCTCGGAAAGCCCTTTGTGCTTATACGCAAAAAAGGAAAGCTCCCCAGAGAAACCGTCTCCGTGGAATATGATCTTGAATACGGAAAAGCGGTTCTTGAGATGCATGTAGATGCAATAAAGAAAGGTCAGAGAGTTCTTTTGGTGGATGATCTCATTGCCACCGGGGGAACGACCGAGGCTATGATCAAGATTGTGGAAGGACTCGGAGGAGTTGTAGCCGGAGTTTTGGTTCTCATGGAGCTGGAAGGTCTAAAGGGCAGAGAAAAGATAAAAAATTACAGATTGGATTCGGCAATTAAATACGAAGGCAAATAGGTCATGGGAAGTATTGATGATGGGAAAATAGAAGCCATAGAGAGCGGCAAAACGCCTGAAGAGCTGTATGACAGTCTTATAGAGCGTGTCCGCAGATATCACCCTTCCGATGATATATCCCTTATTGAGAAGGCTTATATTGCTGCGAAAAAAGCTCATGAAGGTCAAAAAAGGGTATCCGGTGAGCCTTATATCACACATCCCATCAGTGTTGCCATAATACTTGCGGATCTTGAAATGGATCAGGAAACCATAGCTGCCGGTCTTTTGCACGATGTTGTGGAAGATACCGTAATGACCAATGAGGAGCTGGAGGAGCAGTTCGGCTCCGAGGTTGCTCTTTTGGTGGACGGGGTTACAAAGCTCCAAAGTCTTCAAAAGCCCGGAGATTATGATGTCAAGGACAAGACTCCTATTCAGCTTGAAACACAGGCACAGAATTTGCGGCACATGTTTTTGGCTATGGCTAAGGATATAAGAGTCATTATTATAAAGCTTGCGGACAGGCTGCATAATATGAGGACCCTCGTTTATATGCGGCCAGACAAGCAAAGACGTATAGCGCAGGAAACCATAGATATCTATGCGCCTTTGGCTATGAGGCTCGGAATATCCAAAATTAAGGTTGAGCTGGATGATCTTTCTTTAAAATATCTTGAGCCGGAAGCGTTTGAGGAGCTGGTGCGCCAGGTTGAGGAAAAGAAAGAGCAGCGCGAGCAGTATGTAGAGGACATAGTAGAGCAGCTTAGCGAGCAGGTTAAGGCGTTCGGCATAGAGGGCGAGGTAAACGGGAGAGTCAAGCATTATTTCAGCATTTATAAAAAAATGCGCAACCAGAATAAGACCCTTGATCAGATATATGATCTTTTTGCCGTTCGTATTATGGTTAACGATATTAAAGATTGTTACTCGGCTCTCGGAATAGTTCATGAGATGTATAAGCCTATTCCCGGGCGTTTCAAGGACTATATCGCCATGCCCAAGCCCAACATGTATCAGTCGCTTCATACCACTCTGTTCGGACCCGACGGCATACCCTTTGAGGTTCAGATAAGAACCCATGATATGCATAAAGCCGCAGAATACGGTGTGGCTGCGCATTGGAAATACAAGGTTGCCTCCGACGGCAAGCAGGCGGAGGATCAGGAAGAGGAAAAATTAACATGGCTTCGGCAAATTCTTGAATGGCAGCGGGATATGTCCGACAACAGAGAGTTTATGCATCTTTTAAAGAGTGATTTAAACCTGTTTGCCGACGACGTTTACTGCTTTACGCCTACAGGAGAGGTAAAAAACCTTTCAGCCGGTTCCACGCCGATAGACTTTGCTTATAATATTCATTCCGCCGTCGGTAATAAAATGGTGGGAGCCAAGGTTAACGGAAAGATAGTACCCCTTGACTATGTCATTCAAAACGGGGATCAGATAGAGGTAATCACCAACCAGTCCTCAAAGGGACCTTCAAGAGACTGGCTCAATATAGCCAAGTCCACGTCCACCCGCAATAAAATCAACCAGTGGTTCAGAAAAGAATTTAAAGAAGAAAATATCGCCAAGGGAAAAGAAGCTCTTATAGCATATGCAAAGACAAAGGGTATAGAGCTAAGCGATGTAAATAAGGCTGAATACAGAAATATTATTTCAAAAAAATACGGCTTCAGAGACTGGGATGCCGTGCTTGCCGCAATAGGTCACGGCGGCTTAAAAGAGGGTCAGATAGTATCGAGGCTTGTTGAGCTTCATGAAAAAGAATCCAAGCAGGATATTACGGATGAGGAGGTTCTTGCCGCCGTTGCGGTTACCGGATCCGCACCCGTGGTTTCGGGTCACGGAAATGCCATTGTCGTAAAAGGGATACACGATGTTGCAGTACGCTTTTCCAAATGCTGCAGTCCTCTTCCGGGAGACAGGATAGTGGGCTTTGTAACAAGAGGCAGAGGAGTTTCGATACATAGAAGCGACTGTGTCAATATACTGAATATCAGCGCCGAGGATAAGGGAAGGCTCATTGACGCTCAATGGGAGCAGGGAGCAAACACCTCCGGCGATCAGTATGTTGCCGATATTGTGATTTTTGCAAATGACAGAAAAGGTCTTTTGGTTGATATTTCAAAGCTGCTTATGGAAAACGGAGTTTCGTTAAGCTGCATGAATTCCAGAATGAGCAGACAGGGTCTGGTCACTATGGAAGTATCCTTTAAGGTGGGCTCGGCTTATCAGCTGAACAGCATTATAGGCAAAATAAGATCGGTTGAGAGCGTCATTGATGTGGAAAGAGCAAATTCAAAACGATTATAGCTTAAAATTTGGCGAGAGGTAAATTTAATGACGGACGATTACAGAGTATTGTGCCTTACAATGGGTATGGCGGCAACCAACGGATATTTTTTTTATAAAGAATCCTATGATACAAATGACGGAAAGCATCACGGTATATTTTTCGACCCTCCCGTTGACGGAAGACGCATATATGAAGCGCTTACGGAAAGAGATCTTGTAATAGACAATATTTTGCTTACCCACGGACATTTCGACCACATAGGCGGGGCGAAAGAGCTCAGAGAACTCAGCGGCGCAAAGATATATTGCTTTGAAAAAGAAAAAGAGCTTTGCATGAATATTAACCTTAACGGCTCGGCGAGCGTGGGTCTGGACTGGGTTATCGATCCCGATTATTTTTTTAAGGACAATGAAATCTTTTCGTCTTCGGGAATGAGCTGCAAGGTGCTGTATACGCCGGGACACACGATAGGCGGCTGCAGCTTCTACTTCGAGGAGGCTGAGGTTCTGTTTTCAGGAGATACTCTTTTTGCGGAATCGGTAGGAAGAACCGATTTTCCCACCGGCTCTATGTCCACTCTTGTAAGATCCATAAAGGAAAGGCTTTTTGTGCTGCCCGACGATACGGTTGTTTACCCCGGTCACATGGGTCACACCACAATAGGTTTTGAAAAAGAAAATAACCCTTTCCTTCAATAAGTCATGATTTTATACAGCTGTTCAAATCCAAGATATCTGTATGATATCCATTCTTTACTCAAGTCCTTTTTTCCCGCAGAGGAAGTAAAGGATGTTGTAGTATATCAAAAAGAAGTCGAAAAAAAGAATAATAAAATACGATATAACGATAAAAATAAAACTTCCAACAACATAACGGATAATATTAAATATACCGTAGACGTAAGCTTCGATGAAGCTGCAAGAACGGTAAAAATTGATATTTATTCCGGAGAAAAGCTGATTTTAAGCGACCGATCCGAATATACGCTTTCAGATATAAATTCTGAAAAGGACGCTTCCACGAACGGCAGCAGAGAGTCCTTTACAACTCCTAAAAATATTTTAAAGACGCTTTTATACAAATTGCTGGTGAAGCTGAGCGGAAGGACTCTTCCCTGGGGTTCCCTTACCGGAATACGTCCTACAAAAATAGCGTATAACATGCTTGAAAAAAGCAATGACGAAAAAGAGATAAAAAATTATCTAAAAAACATATATAATGTCAGCGACAAAAAAGCGGATCTGAGCATAGAAATTGCGGGTCTTGAGAGGAGCATACTGGAAGCCTTCGATTACAAATCGGGATACAGTCTTTATATGGGCATTCCTTTTTGCCCTACCAGATGCGGTTATTGTTCGTTCGCCGCCTATCCTCTGGCTTCATTTAAAAATATCGTTGACGATTATCTCGACTGCCTTGAAAAAGAGCTTTCAGCCTGTTCAAGAATCATGAAAGATGTAAGGCTCGATACGATCTATATTGGGGGAGGAACTCCCACCACCCTAAGTGCAGCTCAATCCGACAGACTTCTCTGCTTTATAGAAAAAATCTTTGATTTAAGCCATGTAAAGGAGTTTACGGTGGAAGCCGGAAGACCCGATTCCATACTTGACGATAGAGATAAGCTCAGAGTTTTAAGGGCTCACGGAGTGGACAGAATCTGCGTAAATCCCCAGACCTTCAAGCAGGAAACTCTTGACGCAATAGGAAGAGGACATACCGTTGAAGAAACCGAAAGAGCGTATTTTTGGGCAAGGGAGATGGGATTTGACAATATCAACATGGATATTATTTTAGGACTTCCGGGAGAGGGAGTAAGAGATGTGGAGCATACGGCTGACGAGCTTTGTCGGCTTAAGCCGGATGATCTGACGGTTCACAGCCTTTCTCTGAAAAGAGGTTCAGCCATGCAGGCGAAGATTAGTGAGGAGCTTGCGGCAAAAAAATACAGGGCGGGACTTAAATATCTTAATGAGTTTAATATCGGGAAAGGTGCGGAAGAGACAGGCTCCTATGAGTATGTTTTGGAGGATGAATCATCGGAAATGTTGGACATAATAGAAGCCGCCGCAAGGAGTATGAAGCTAAGACCCTATTATCTGTACCGTCAAAAAAATATAAGCGGAAATATGGAAAACACGGGCTATGCAAGAGAGGGAGCCTACGGTCTTTCAAATATGCTAGGAATGGAAGAGGTTCATTCCGTTGTGGCTTGCGGAGCGGGTGCAGTTACAAAGTGCGTATCTCAATGTGCTCAAAATAAAGGCTTGATTTCAAGGACGGGGAATGCAAAAGATATTCTCTCATATATGAAGGGTATTGATGAGATAATAAAAAGAAAGGAAGAGCTTTTTTGCAGGAGGTGAAAGGTATACAAATTCAGCTTTATAAGTGAATACGAAGCTGAAGCCTTTACGTTTGCAAGGATAAAGAGCATGCAAAATAAATTGACTTTCATTGGCTGTTGAAATATAATTTCCTCGTATTATAAAAATAAATCACAATTAAATATTTGAATCAGGGGAGCTTTGATAAGCTGAGAGTAAACATTAGTTTAGACCCTTTAAACCTGTTGGTTAGTACCAGTGTAGGGAGATTGCGTCAGTTATTGGGACATTTGCTTATACTGCAAGTGTCTTTATTTTTTGCAAAGGAGGACTGTTATGAATGCAAGTGTGGCAATTCAGGTTTTACCGACGACTATCGATGAAAATGAGGTGATAAGAATTGTCGATGAGGTCATAGCCTATATAAAATCGACAGGACTTAACTGCGAGGTTGGACCTTTTGAGACAACGATTGAGGGCGATTACGATGAGCTTATGGATATAGTAAAGGAATGTCAGCATGTGGCTGAAAGAGCGGGCTGCAAGGGAATGAGCGTATATGTAAAAATCGCCTACAAGCCGGAAGGGGATGTGCTTACAATTGAGAAGAAGACAACAAAGCATAGGCAATAAGCTTCCATCCATAATAACCCTGCTTGCGGTATTTGTTCTTTGGTTTTTAATCTGTGAGCTGAATATAGTTCCGGGATATATGCTTCCGTCTCCGATTGATGTTTTAAGAGCCATGGTACTGGAGCTTCCCGTTATTGCCGCTCATGCCTTATACACCTTACAGGAGGCTTTTTACGGACTGGCAATAGGAATAACTCTCGCTTTCATATCAGCAACCCTTATGGACAGATATAGTCTTATAGAACAGGCGCTTTATCCCGTTATGGTTATTACTCAGACAATACCCACCATAGCGGTTGCCCCCATACTTGTGCTGTGGATGGGCTTCGGTATGGCTCCCAAGATAGCGCTCGTGGTTCTTACAACTTATTTTCCCATTTCCATAGGACTTCTGGACGGATATAAGGCTGTAGATAAGGATGCGATAGGACTGCTTAGGACTATGGGAGCAAGTAATTTTCAGATTTTTTATCATCTGAAATTTCCTCTGGCTCTACCGGGCTTTTTTTCGGGGCTTAAAATATCCGCATCATATGCGGTTGTGGGAGCGGTGGTGTCCGAGTGGCTCGGGGGATTTAACGGACTCGGAGTATATATGACGAGGGTCAGAAAGGCTTACGCATTTGACAGAATGTTTGCGGTCATTATTTTTATAGTTATTGTAAGTCTGCTGCTTATACTGTTGGTAAATATACTCAGAAAAATAATAATACCGTGGCAGGATACGGCAAATGACAATAATATTTAAAAGATGAGGAGGATGTAATGAAAAGGATTAAAGAAAAACTGCTTTGTGCGGCACTCCTGTCCTGCATGGCGCTTTCAGCCTGCTCGGGTAGGGCTTCATCACAAAGCACGGCTCAGGAAGCACAAAAGGGGGAGGATTCGGAGGTTGAAATGTCTGCAAGCAGCGAATCTCACGAAAGCGTAGAAGCCGAATCGAAGAAAAAAACCAAGATAACCTTTTGCCTTGACTGGACTCCGAATACCAATCATACCGGTATATATGCGGCTATTGCAAAGGGCTATTATGAGGAAGAGGGGCTTGAAGTCGAGGTGGTACAGCCTCCGGAGAACGGTGCTGCGCTAATGTGTGCATCGGGACAGGCACAATTTGCTATAGACGCTCAGGATACCATGGCGGCATCCCTTGCTCTTGACGAGCCGCTTGGTATAACGGCGGTTTCAGCCATAATACAGCATAACACCTCGGGTATTATCTCGAGAAAGGGAGATGGTATTGACAGCCCCTCGGGTCTGAGCAATAAAACCTATTCCACATGGAATTCGCCCATAGAGCTTGCTATGCTCAAAAAAGTGGTAAATGACGACGGAGGAAACTTCGACAGCGTAAAGCTTATACCCAACGATATAACGGACGAGCCGGCGGCGCTTGCAGCAGGTCAGACGGACGCAATTTGGGTATTTGAGGGTTGGGGCTATATAAATTCCAAGGTTGAAAAAGTGGACTGCGATTATTTCGGATTTGCCGATGTGGATCCCGTATTTGATTATTATACGCCCGTAATTATCGGAAATAATGACTTTCTGAAAGAAAATCCCGAGACTGCAAAGGCTTTTTTAAGAGCCACACAAAAAGGCTATGAATTTGCAATGAACAATCCAAAAGAAGCTGCGGATATGCTTATAGAAGGCGACAGCACGGGTTCTTTGCAGGGAGCAAAGGAACTGGTTTATGCAAGTCAGGAATTTTTATCTGCAAATTATGCCAAAGAAGGAGAGGTCTTCGGCGTAATCGATGAAACCAGATGGAATAATTTTTATAAATGGCTGTATGATAACGGATTATGCGGAAAAGATTTAACAGGCGTGGGATTCAGCAATGATTATCTGCCTGCGGAATAATAGCCTTGAAAAATGTCAACGGAAGAGTGTATTATGCCGCTTTTAAAAACTGAAAATATCAGTAAGTCGTTCGGTACCGATACCGTCATAAAGGACATAAATATACATTTGAATAAGGGAGAGATCGTATCCCTGCTTGGCGTGAGCGGAGCGGGGAAGACGACTCTTTTTAATATTATTTCGGGCTTGATTAAGGCGGATAGCGGAAAAATATATTTAAATGACGAGAATATCAGCTTTGTTTCGGGAAAAATAAGCTACATGCTTCAAAAGGATCTTTTGCTCCCTCATAAAAAAGTCATAGATAACGTGAGCCTTCCTCTTGTATTAAAAGGAAAATCCAAAAAAGAAGCAAGACGGGAGGCTGATAGATACTTTAAGGAATTCGGGCTTGACGGCACTCAATATAATTATCCGTCTCAGTTATCCGGAGGAATGAGACAAAGGGCGGCGCTTCTGAGAACCTATCTTGCCTCAAACGGAGCCGCTCTCCTTGATGAACCGTTCAGCGCACTTGACGCAATCACCAAGAGCAATATTCACGCATGGTATCTTGACGTAATGCAAAAAATAGATATGTCTACGCTTTTCATCACTCATGACGTGGACGAAGCCGTCTTATTGTCCGACAGGATATATATATTAAAGGGAAAACCCGCCACCATAACGGATGAAATAATAATAGATAAAGATTTAAAGAGCCGTGGCGGCTTTGAGGTTTCGGAAGAATTTTTGAAATACAAAAGAATCGTACTGGAAAAGCTGAAGCCCTAAAACCTTAATGCGTTCAAAGACTTTTCTTTTAATAAAAATTGTTTTATAATGCGAAACGTGTTTTATCATGTGAATATGCGGTTGTGGCGGAATTGGCAGACGCGCAGGATTTAGGTTCCTGTGTTGCATAACGTGTGGGTTCAAATCCCATCAACCGCATAAAAAATATCACAGAGTAAAAAGGGATTTGAACCCTTTCAAGCTTTCATCAAAGTCTAATCATATAATCAATATTTTATCAGGTTTTCTATTTTTTTATGATATGCTATAATGAACCGTCATTATCAAAACATTGAGATCAAGCATATCCAGTTATGAAGAATTTTTTTAAATTAAATACAATATTCAGCAAAATCGTTTTCACATTTGCGGTATTTTCATTAACCTTACTTATCTTTGTGAATTACATAGTTTCATCATCCGTGGCTGTGATGGAGGAAAATCTTATTTCCCAAAGGCTGAGGGCGGATATAAATTATGTTGAAGATATAATTTCTCCGGACAAGGCTGCCGTTTGGAGTGTAAAAGACGGTTCAATATACTACGGCGATATTCTTATCGGAGACGGTACTCCTGAGAAGGCTAATCTTGAACCGTTTTATGATCATAAGGATAAGACAGGCACTTTTGCATATGTATTTATGCTGGATGATAAAGCGGTGCTGGGGTATGTTCCGGGTACGGGTGTCGCCGAAGGCTATGAGGAAGGCCACTACTTAAGAGTTGCCGGCAGCACCAAGGGTCCTGACGGAAGCTCCATAGTCGGCACGTACATTACCAAGAACGTGTCCGATGAGCTTGATAGAAACGGTATTTATTTCGGAGAAGCCATAGTTGCGGGCGGAAGAATTTTTTGCTTGTACAGAACCTTGAAAAATGCCGACGATGAGGTGGTGGGTGCCATAGTTGTAGGCAGAAATATTGAAGAGCTTAAGTCGCAGATGGGAGTATATGCTCGGAGAATTTCTTTTGTCATTATAATTATGGTGCTTATGGGGCTTTTTATTATCAGCCTTTTCATGAAAAAATGGCTTAATTCAATAGCAGTTATTACGTCATATATAAAAGAAATAGAAGGCGGCAATATACCGGAGCAGCGTTTGAAGGTAAGCTCAAAGGATGAGACGAGTCTTATTTCCGACAGCATTAACAAAATGGTGGACTCTTTAAAAGAAAATGTTATTTTAAAGAGAAAATCGGAAACGGATCCCTTGACAGGAATGCCTAACAGATTTGCATATGAGAGCTATTCAAAGTACCTGCAAAGTAAAACAAAGCTTAATCCCAGAACTCTGACGGTTGAGATATTGGATATAGATTATTTTAAAGAATATAATGACAATTACGGTCATTCGGTAGGCGATAAATGTCTGGAGACGGTTTCGGGAGAAATTCAGCAGTTGTTTTCAAATGTTGAAAATGTTTTTGCATGCAGATACGGCGGAGATGAATTTGTCATAATATACGACGGTTTTTCCGTGGAAGAGGTTGAGTCGTATATTATCAAATTAAAAGAAAGAATAGCAGGCTGTAATATTGAGCATCGCTATTCAAAAATCTCAGATGTTGTAACCATTACACAGGGAGCATATTTCGGAACTTTTAATCAGGAATATACCGTAAAGGATTTCCTTGAAAAAGCCGATGCAGCCATGTATGAAGTCAAAAAGACGGGGAGAAACAGTTATAATCTTGTAAATTCATGGAGTCTTGACAAATAAAAACAGTCATAATAAAATACTGCTGTTGCTCACAAACAGGTGAGCTGTATATGTGTGTGTAGCTCAGCTGGATAGAGCGTCTGGCTACGGACCAGAAGGTCGAGGGTTCGAATCCTTTCACGCACGTAACCCTAATGCACAGAACCGTCCGGCTCTGTGCATTTTCCCTTTAATGGGGTTTTCTATAATAATAAACAAAAATTTTCCACAAAATCGTACTATGAGCAAAACATAGAATTTATATTTTTAAGATTTGCCCCCGTTTAAGAAGTCTGTCAAAATACAGAGAATGGAAGATATGAGAAAATTTGAATTTATAGCTCCCTGCCGCTTCGGTCTGGAAAGTGTTTTAAAAAGAGAACTGAATGACATGGGAATTACCGTTACCGAAGTTATGGACGGTCGTGTTTCCTTTGAGGGAAATGAAGAAACCCTTGTCAGAGCCAATATGTGTCTTGCGACTGCGGAAAGAGTACTGCTTAAGGTAGGTTCATTCAGAGCAAACACGTTTGAAGAGCTTTTTCAGGGAACTAAAGCGATAGACTGGCATGAATATCTGCCCGTCAATGCAAAATTTTGGGTGACCAAGGCTTCAAGTGTAAAATCAAAGCTTTTTTCCCCGTCGGATATTCAATCTGTCATGAAAAAAGCCATGGTCGAGGGTATGAGCAGACATTACAAGAGGAGCTTTTACGAAGAGAGCGGTACCTCATATCCCGTAAGAGTGTTTATATTTAAAGATGAGGTTACGGTTACCATAGATACAAGCGGAGATTCTCTTCATAAGAGGGGCTATCGCAGAATGGATATACAGGCGCCGATAGCTGAAAATCTTGCAGCTTCGCTTCTGAGGCTTACCCCATGGAGCAGGAACAGAATACTGATCGATCCCTTTTGCGGCAGCGGCACTTTTCTTATAGAAGCCGCAATGAAGGCTGCATGCATAGCTCCGGGTTTAAATAGAGCCTTTACTGCGATGGAATGGGAGGAAATTATAGATCGAAAGCTATGGACTGACATTAAGGAAGAGCTGAGAGCCTTGATCAATACCGATATTTCACTTGATCTTCAGGGCTATGACATAGATGCCAAGGTTTTGGATGCGGCAAGGCACTGTGCAAAATGTGCCGGTGTTGACAAGCTCATACATTTTCAGCAGAGAGATGTGAGAGATTTGAGCCATTCAAAGCCTTACGGCTTTATTCTTACCAATCCTCCTTACGGTGAAAGGATAGGAGAGCAGGAAGAGCTTTACAAGCTGTATAAGACTCTCGGCGAAAGGTATAGAGAGCTTGATAACTGGTCAATGTATGTAATTACGTCGTATGCAGATGCCGAGGCTGCATTCGGAAAAAAAGCCGATAAAAATCGCAAATTATACAACGGAATGATCAAAACCTATTTTTTTGAATACAGAGGAGCAAAGCCCAAAAATCTAAGCAGATAAATCGTAGATTGGTTTAAGCGTTATAAATGGAAATAAGTAAGATAAAAAAAACAAGCTTAATATGTATCCTGGTTTTGACAGGCTCCTGCTCTTTGCTCTTATTTGCCTTCATGCTGGGAAGAAGCTTAAAAATAGCTGATGTAGCCTATGCCGACAAAAATATGATTTCAAATTCGAAGTCTGCAACGGAGCTGCCGCTGTTGTCTGAAGAAGAAATACCGACATCCATATCCCGCAAAACGGATATAAGAGATACGGTTGTTTTTTTGCTGCCTGCAAATGTTCATTATGAGGATCTTAGATTTGAAAACAACTATCTTGATAAAACCTTTAATATTTATATAAAATCCGATGCAAAGAGTCCCTGTTCGGCAAAAGAAATTTTTTCGAACGGATTTGTTGAAAAAGCCGATACCTACTATTTTGAAGCGGCGGGTGAGGTATGTGTAAGGCTGATTTTTAAGGATTTTTATGAATATGAAACGGAAATCGAAGATGAATATATCTTAATAAGACCCGTTTTACCAAAGAAAAAATATAAAAAGCTGCTACTTATCGATCCTGCGGATGCCAAAAAAAATACGGATGCGGTATGCAGGCTTGCTCAGAATATAAAAGCCGATATAGAGTCTAATACGGAAGATATAAGAGTTTATGTATTAAACAGCGAAAGCACAGGCTATTCTGCGGATAAAATAAGGGATTTTGTAGAAAAAGCCGGAATAGATTATTATATGGCGATTCAGCTCCCTGAGGGTGTAGGTACTGCCAGAGCCGAGACTTATTTTAATGATGAATATTATATATCCGGTTACGGAAATTTAAGTTTTGCCGCCGATATCGTGCAGAAAATACATGAAACCAAGGAGGTTTCAGCGGGAGGAGTTTTTTCCTTGAAATCTCTGCTTGAGGGTGAAAATAAGCTTTCAGATATCGCCTATCTTCATGTATCGGGTCAGCTTGAAGTAATAAAAAATATAAAAACGACGGCGGCATTTTTGAAAATAGACTGTGTAAATGATGCTTCAAATGACGGTAAAAAGCGTTTGGCTGATATTGCAAAAGCCGTGAGCGCAAGTATCCGTGATATTGTAAATGACGGGGCGTCGGAGGTGAAATGAGAATAATAGCTGCAACGGGCAATAAGGATAAGCTGGTAGAGTTTCGCGAAATTTTGGGATCCGGAGTGGAAGTGATTTCAATGAGAGAGGCAGGTGCGGATATAGATATTGAAGAAAACGGAAAGAGCTTTTCGGAAAATTCATTCATAAAGGCGAGAGCCGTATATGAGCATCTTTTGAAAAAAAATATGTTGAAGAACAGCGTGATTATTGCGGACGATTCGGGTCTTGAAATCGACGCCTTGAATAAAGAGCCGGGAATATATTCGGCAAGATATCTCGGCAAAGATACTCCATATACTCAAAAAAACGCCATTATACTTGAGAGACTTAAAGGTGTGCCTATGGAAAAAAGAACTGCAAGATATATCTGTGCCATTTCCGCGGTTTTTGAGGACGGAAGCTGTGAAACGGTAGAGGAGAGCTTGGAAGGTTATATAGGCTGTGAGCCGAGAGGCTCAAACGGCTTCGGCTATGATCCTATTTTTTATGTGCAGGGAACGAATAAGAGCAATGCGGAGCTTACGCTTGAGGAAAAGGATAGAATAAGTCATAGGGGCAAGGCACTCAGAGCTGTTGCAGCCGTAATAAACAAAGCCCTATGAGGTATGTATACAAAGGAAATGATGTTGAATAAGCCGGATCGCATATCAGAGAATGTTTTGAAGACGCTTTCTCCGACAGCCCTTTCTTTTATAGGAGACTCCGTTTATGAGCTTCAAATAAGACTGAGGACTCTGGAAAAGGGAAACCGCAGGGCTGCTAAATTAAACAGTGAAAAGGTATCTAAGGTTAACGCCAAGGCTCAGGCTGAGATAATGGAAAAAATATCGGTTCTGTTGACTGAGGAAGAAAAGTCCGTGTACCGCAGGGGCAAAAATGCTAAGCAAAGGAGCACGGCAAAAAATCAAAGTATAGCGGATTATCATAAGGCAAGCGGATTTGAAGCGCTTATGGGTTATCTTTATCTGAAAGGAGAGGATGACAGAATAGCGCTGCTTATAGATACGGGACTGTCAGACAAAGAGAGTGATGAAAATGAGTGAAGAAATAAGAAATGAGGATATAAAGGGTTCGACGTCGATAATAGAAGGAAGACACGCCGTATTGGAGGCTATAAGATCCGGAAATAACATTGAAAGGCTCTTTGTGCTTGACGGCAATCATGACGGTCCCGTTGAAACCATTAGAAGAGCCGCAAAGAAAAGCAATATTCAGATCAGATATGTGGATAAGGAGTATCTTGATAATTTATCCGTTACGGGAAAACATCAGGGAGTCATCTGCAAATCGACTTCGTATGAATATTCGGAAATAGAAGATATATTTTTAAAGGCGGAAGAAAAGAACGAAAAACCGTTTATTTTTTTACTTGATAATATAGAAGACCCGCATAATCTGGGAGCAATTATACGCACGGCGGAGGTCAGCGGAGCCCACGGGATAATAATCACCAGGGACAGAGCAGCTTCTTTAAGTCAGACCGTTGAAAGAGCGTCGGCGGGAGCAATTTTTCACATACCCGTGGTGAAGGTTACAAATATGTCCGAAACCATAAAAAAGCTTAAAAACAGGGGCTTATGGTTCGTTTGTGCCGATATGGAAGGTGAAGTCATGTACAATATAGACATGAGGGGTGCAATAGGTATAGTGATAGGCAATGAGGGCTCGGGAGTCGGTACGCTTGTCAAAAAAAACTGCGATTTTACGGCTTCGATACCGATGTTCGGAAAGATCGGCTCCTTAAACGCTTCGGTTGCGGCGGGGATTTTGGCATACGAGGCTGTCAGACAAAGGAATTTTAATTGAAAAAATTTTGGTTGCAGGAGGGTCTTGAAGCAAAGACCGATGAAGAAATTATAGGTTATATAAGGGAGGGCAGAAGCGAGCTCAATGAGTATCTTATGGAAAGGTATAAAGAGCTTGTCAGAAAAAAGGCTTCTTCCATGTATATTCTCGGTGCGGAGCGTGAAGATCTGATACAGGAGGGAATGATAGGTCTTTTTAAGGCGATAAGGGATTATGATTTCGGAAGAGACGCTTCCTTTGCAACCTTTGCGGATCTTTGCGTGCTCAGACAGATGTATACCGCCATAGAGAGCATGAACAGAAAGAAAAACATACCCTTAAATAATTATGTTTCTCTGTTTGAAGATCCGATTTCGGATATAGAAGATACCAATATGACTCCCGAAGACGAGGTTATATCCAGGGAAAATGCCGTTCATATACAGGAAAAAATAGAAAAAATACTCAGTCCCTTTGAAAGGAAAGCCTTTGAGCTTTGGATAACGGGCATGACTTCCACCCAGATCGCAGCTATTCTGTCAAAGGACAGTAAGTCTACGGACAATGCCCTTACAAGGGCTAAAAATAAACTTCGTAAAAGTTTCTAATATTTTTCAGCTATTTGTAGTAATTGAAATGCCTACCCCTAAATGCTAAAATCGACAGAGGTAGGTTACGGTTACGCTGTAAGTATCGTTTACAGCCATATGTATGATGGAGGTAAAAATGAGTTTTAAAGAAGATTATGCTTCAAAGCTGGTAAGTGCGGAAGCGGCGGCTTCCGTTGTTAAATCGGGCGATTGGGTTGACTACGGATGGTGTGCGGGAACGCCTGTTGCCGTGGATAAGGCGCTTGCGTTAAAGCTTCCGGGGCTTGATGATGTAAAGTTCCGCGGCGGTGTTTTGCTTAGAAGACCTGCCATTTTTGATATAGAAGACGCTCCTAAGCATATGAGCTGGAATTCATGGCATATGACGGGTGTGGAGAGAAAAGCGATAGCCGAAGGTTTCGGATATTTTTCGCCTATACGTTATGCGGAGCTTCCCCGTTACTATCGTGATCCCAATATGCCCAAGCCCGATGTTGCAATACTTCAGGTAGCTCCTATGGATGAGCACGGATATTTTAATTTAGGTCCTCAGGCATCTCATCTTGCAGCCATGTGTGATTCCGCAAAGCACATTATAGTCGAGGTAAATAAGAATCAGCCGATTTGTCTCGGCGGTTTTGACAATATGCTCCACATTTCGCAGGTGGACATGATAGTGGAGGGTGAGAATGAGGCTGTTGCGGAGCTTCCTTCCGGAGGCGCTGCAAGCGATGTGGATAAAGCCGTTGCCAAGATGATAGTTGAACAGATCCCCGACGGAGCCTGCCTTCAGCTTGGAATAGGCGGAATGCCCAATGCCGTGGGTTCCATGATTGCCGAATCCGATCTCAAGGATCTCGGAGTACATACTGAAATGTATGTTGACGCCTTCGTAGATCTTTATAATGCCGGAAAGATAACGAATACCAAAAAGAATTTTGATAAAGGGCGTGAAGTATATGCCTTTGCGGCAGGTACGAAAAAGCTGTATGATCATCTTAATAATAATCCGGGCTGTATGAGCGCTCCCGTTGATTATACCAATGATCCTTACGTGGTTGCTCAGCTTGACAACTTCATATCCATAAATAATGCCGTTGACGTTGATATTACGGGTCAGGTAAATGCCGAGTCCTCCGGTACGAAGCAGATAAGCGGAACGGGCGGACAGCTTGACTTTGTAATGGGCGCATACCTTTCAAAGGGAGGAAAGAGCTTCATCTGCATGTCGTCATCATTTAAACCCAAGGATAAGCCGCTTCAGTCGCGCATTCGTCCGACGCTTACAAACGGCTCCATAGTTTCCGATCCCCGTACTACCATACATTATCTTGTTACTGAATACGGAATGGTTAATTTAAAGGGATTAAGCACATGGCAGAGAGCGGAGTCCATTATTTCGATAGCGCATCCGGATTTCAGAGACGAGCTTATTGCGGAAGCTGAAAAAATGGGAATTTGGAAAAAGAGCAATAAGAGATAAAATTACTTAAAGCATAGCTTTTCAAAGACCGGCGTAGCGGATACGTCGGTCTTTGCTGTATTGCAATATACTTTCAAAATTTTTATAATATATATGATAACAGATATTTTTAGAAGAGGTTATTTTCACAAAAATATGGACATAAAAGATATCCAAAATGCAGGAAGTGAAATACTTGGAGCGGTTACCGACGCCGTTGAAAGGGGAGATTATTCGGAACTTTCCGGTAGGATAAACCGCACCGTGGGAAATTTCACAAAAGAAATAGAAAGAACCGTAAATAACTATACCGACAAAGTAAAATATGACAATACAAGCTTTAGGAACGGAAGAGGAACATGGACAAAAAGCGATACAGTTCCTTCAAACAGGGCTGATTATGCGCCGAGAAGTCGTAATGTCGATGTAAACAGACAGAATTACCTTACAAAAAACAATCTTTTTTATGACGCACATCCCCTTACACCGTATTTCAGACAGGGAAAGCTGCTTAACAGATTTTACGGATTGGGATGGATAGCAGGGGGAATTTTAGGCTCTTTATTTTCGGGCTCTTTTGCGGTTTTATTTTTGATTATAGGGCTTATCACCTTGAATGCGGGCATGTTTTTCGGAACCTTGGCATTTACGGCGGGGCTTGTAATAAATGTTCTGCTTTGTAAAAAGGGAACCGATCTTTCCAGGCTGTATAAAAGATATGTCAGATACGGAAATGTTATAGGGGACGCCGAGTATATTGAGCTTAAAAAATTGGACAGGCTTTCCCTGGAAAATAAGGAGACCATAATTAAAGATATAGAGTATTTAAGAGAAAAAGGAACTCTTCCGAAAGCCAGATTTGACAATAAGCGGACTACGCTTATACTTACGGATAGAGCATATGAAAACTATATTGAGGCGGAAAACGCCCGTATTTTAAGAGAAGAGGAAGAGGAGAGGGAAAATAATAAGCTGAATGAAAGCGTATACGGAGAACAGGTCAGGCAGATTTTAAGTCAGGGAAATCAATATTTGGAAGAGGTCAGAACTCTGAATGATAAAATTCCCGATGAGCAGATGAGCGGCAAAATTTCGAGAATTGAAAATCTTATGGCAAAAACCTTTGAGGAATTAAAAAACAAGCCGTCCTGCGCACCGGACTTAAGAAAATTTATGAGCTATTATCTTCCCACCACCATTAAGCTTTTAAAAGCTTATGCGGAGCTTGATACCAAGCCGGGTATAGGAAGCAATATTATTGAAACCAAAAAGCAGATTTCGGAGTCTTTGGATATGGTGGGAAACGGCTTTGAAAAGCTTTTCGACTCATTATTTGAAGATATGTCGATTGATATTTCATCCGATATTTCGGTAATGAAAACCATGATGGCACAGGACGGACTGAGCGACTGAAATATGAACTGTCGTTATGTAGGCTGTCGCTAAGATATCAATCGAGTAGGCTTGAGCAAGCCCGGACGCTTTCTCATTGATCATATAAACTGTCGTGACCCGGGCATTCGCCAAGGTCTTGAACTTTGGCTCATAGCCCGCATAAATAAAAAGCGTATATAAGAGGTGAATGTATGTCGGAATTAAATGGAATTCAAGCAAAACCCGTACTCGAATTCGGTGAGGACAATAAAGCTTATACGGTGGAAGCCGCAGTAAAAGGTGAAGCGGATTTCTCCGCTCGGAAAACCTTGGAGGAGCATATCAAGGAAAACATCGAATTAACCGAAGAGGAAAAGAAGCAGATAGATGAATTTGCGGCGCAGATAGACATTACGAACAGCTCCGCCATTATAAATTACGGAGCGGGAACACAGAAGAAGCTGGCGGATTTTTCGCAAAAAACCCTCGACAGTGTTAGAACCAAGGATATGGGTGAAGTCGGGGAAATGGTGACCGGTCTTGTCGTAGAGCTTAAAAACTTTGAAATAGAGGACGACAAGTCGCAGGGCTTTTTCGGAAAAATATTCAGCAAGAGCGCCAACAAGGTCAACAGCTTAAAAAGCAAGTATTCAAAGATAGAAACCAATGTTAATACCATTACCAACGAGCTTGAAAAGCATCAGATCACTCTTTTAAAGGATGTTGATGTACTGGATAAGATGTATGATATGAATCTGGTATATTTTAAAGAACTCACGATGTATGTCCTTGCGGGTAAGAAAAAGCTTGAAATCATACGTGAAAATGAGCTTACAGACGCTCAGAATAAAGCAAAAATATCGGGACTTCCCGAGGATGCTCAAAAAGCCAAGGATCTTGCGGATCAATGTGACCGTTTTGAAAAAAAGCTTCATGACCTGGAGCTTACAAGAACCGTTGCTTTGCAGACGGGACCTCAAATCAGACTCATGCAGTCCTCCGATACCGCCATGGCTGAAAAAATACAGTCAACAATAGTAAATACGATACCTCTTTGGAAAAATCAGATGGTAATAGCTCTCGGAATAGAGCACAGTGCACAGGCTGCAAGGGCACAAAAAGAAGTGTCGGATATGACGAATGAGCTTTTAAAGAAAAATGCGGATAAGCTTAAGCTTGCCACCATAGAAAATGCCAAGGAGGCGGAGCGCGGTGTTGTAGATATGGATACTCTTAAGCATACGAACGAGCAGCTTATATCGACGCTTGACGAAGTTATGAAGATACAGGCGGAAGGCAAGGAAAAAAGAAAAATTGCGGAGGAAGAACTCGTTCAGATTGAGGATCAGCTTAAGGCGAAGCTGTTACAGGCTGCAAGTCAAAGCACAAAATAAATAAAGTCTTAATAGAAAGTTTAGCACTCACACCTTTACGTGGCTAACAAGTTTTTATATAATAATTGTGAAGCAGCATGTTAATACTCCGAAATAAGAAGTAAGCTAAGAAAGGAGCACTGTTATGATTATAGTAAAAATGAACGAGTCCACAGTAGAGTGCTCTATTGCCGCTTCCGAGCTTAGAGAGCTTGGACTTACTCCGGAGTCCATTATGACGGGAGCAAGTATCAGCGAGTCATTTATGAGTCAGCTTAACAAAGAGGTGGGGCAGCAGCTCGGCTTTAATCCGGATACGGAGGTCATGCTTATGTCCAAAAATCTGATGGCTGACGGAGGCGTGCGCATATTTGTCGTAAAAATGTCCAACGAGGATATTCAAAAAACGGCGGACAGAATAAAAAAATCTGCAAACGCAATGCTTGAAACGGTAAATCAGGAAAAAATAGATTATATAAAGAGCCTGTCATCGGCTGAAAAGGCTGAGAGTCTTGGCAGACTTTTGACAGATATCACGGAAAAGGTTAACAACATATACATTCCCGAGGAGTATGAAAATGCCAAGGTGACCGCTACCGTAAAGAATATGTCCAAATACGACTCGTATATGCTCTGTTTCGACTCAATAGATGAGGCTGTAAGACTTTCCCTGGTGGTAAACGGCTACCCCATAAGAGGATCAAGGCTGTATAAGCTGGGTGACGAATATTATCTGGCTCTGAGAGTAAAGAATACTGATGACAAGGTAATATTTGAGTTCAGAAAAACGGCAATAGAATATTCAAAAAGATTTATATACGACTCTCCCGAGGAGACTTATATAACGGAGTCGGGAGAGCTTATAATAGCGGCGAATGCGATAAAGCGCCTCTGTGCATTAAAGGGATAAAATTGGAGCTTGCAATTTTTGATTTCACAAAAATATATAAGGACTTTTCACGGAAGCTTACTTCTGCGGAAAGCCCTTTTTATATTTATGCTGGCAATGAGAATAAGACCGGGCCTGCTAGATCCTGCTTGGGCAAGCTCGATGGGGACTTTGGCGAATGCCCGGATAACGAAGAAAACAAGCGAAGCGTGCAGAGCGTGTTTTCCGCAGTTGATAATATAGACATTAAATACCTTGATATGAGCGATATCAAGGGGACTTCGGCTTATTGCGACGATATCGCCGCTCATGAGATAAAAAAGAGAATGAATCTGAACGGAATATCCGAAAAGGGCATACATCTTCTTGATAACGGCAATCATCATTATCTGTCTCTATTTACGGCGTCCTGTATAAATGAAGAATATGAACTGATTTTATTCGACAATCATCCCGATATGAGAAAGCCCGCATACGGAGATATTTTATCCTGCGGCGGCTGGGTGAGAGAGCTTCTTTTGAAAAACAAGCTGCTGAAAAAGGTCGTTTTAACAGGAGCCGATAAAGGGCTGTTTGAGGAAGAATTGACATATCTGAAAGATGAGGAAAAAGAAAGGGATATGGATATATGCAGTAAGATTGAATATTTTTCCGATATTGCGGATTTTAAAGTTGATACCGGACTTCCCGTTTATATATCGATAGATAAGGATGTGCTTAAGGAAGCCGAGGTAAATACAAACTGGGATCAGGGAAGCGCTTCATCGGCTGAGCTGTATGCGGCGATAGAGCACATATTTTCAAAAAGAAAGGTCATAGGCGTCGATATCTGCGGAGAAGCCGATGTAAGTGACGAAGCGGACATAAAAAAGGGGCTTGATATAGATTTACAGCTTATAAATAATATTTGTGAGCTGCAAAGGAGCAAGTAAGATGTTGAAGTTAGTAGATGAAAAATACTATGGTTTTGAAGATGAAACAATCTGGTATGAGGATAGTCTTTGATAATAGATGAAAATGCTAATTTTCAAAAGGGAAAGGATAAGAGAGACAGGGGGGAAATATGGAATTAGAATTTTTACAAGAGGAACCAAAACTTATCTTGACATATCCTCATAAGTCTAAATTTAATAGGATAGGCTGTTCATCCATGGTAGTATTATCTTTTATTGTTATGTGGATACTGAATCATCTTATGAGTTATCATACTGATTTTTCAGATAAAATGATTATGGCAATTGTGCTGATTGTCGCTCCGCTCCTTGTATGGTTTATGGGATATTATCTCTTCATAAATGGAGTGAAATTAGAAATTTATGAAAACAATGTTGTTAAATACTATACTTATGGAAGTAGAGGACGGAGTGTATTACATTTTAAATTTAAACTTGAAGATATAGAACAAATAAAAATGAAGAATCGTCCGTTTCATTGTCTGAAGATGACCATAAAAATTAGGAATCCCATTTTTTGTGGTTTACATGAGAAGAAACTAAATAAGCTTGTAAATGTAAGTATCATCATAGATAGAAAAAAAACGAATTTTTTTATGGAACAGATGCAATAATTACAAAGGAATTGATGAATAAATTATAATCTTTATCAATAACGGAGGATCGTAGACAAATATGTTATTTGAAAGAATTATTGCGGCGCATGGTGAAAACAAAATCATCAGCCTCTGCAAGAAATTAATCAAAAGCTCTTCATTTACAAGCAGTGCTGATGCTTCTAACTTATGTGAGTTGGCATATTGGCTATATGTTATAGGTGATAGAGAAAACTCTTTAAATGTTTGTGAATATACCAACATAGAAATCCCTAAGGAGATTAATTACAATGTATGGGACTTCATACTATGGATTTGGGGCTTAGAGGCATATATTTATAATGAAGAGGGGAGAAGTAATGATAAGGCTTTTAGAATAGAACAGATGAAAAGAGTCTGGTCAACTCCTAAAAACAGTAACGACACAGAAGAAAAAACTTGGTCATTTGTTCAGAAAATAATGAGCAGGCAAACTTTTGAAACTATATGTAAGCTAAAGAATATAGAAGAAGCTGAAAATTCCGGAAATAAGAAAACTGCAAATGATTATCGATTTATTGCTCTTTATAGTATGATAGGATATGGAGTCACTGCTTTCTATCCGGATTTAGAGAAAAATAAGTATGAGTTAAATGAGAAAATTAAAGAATATATTAAGTGTTTAAGACAAATTGAATAAATAGTAAAATTTTAAATATGATATCTATAACACGCTCCCTCCCTTGACTTTTTTTGATAATTAGCTAAAATAGTCTTATGAGTGAAATTAGATATTTTGAATGGGAAGACTCATTAAGCGTAGGGTATAATACAATAGATTTACATCATAAAAAACTTTTAACCATCATGGGACAGTTTAAAAATTTATTTGACTTACCTCAAGAAGAATACAAACTAAAAATAGGTAAAATACTAAAAAGTTTATCCGATTACACCTATTATCATTTTGAAGAAGAAGAAAAAATAATGAATGAATACGGTTATCCCGATTTAAAAAAACATGCAGAAATACATAAATCGTTTATAAAAAAGATAAGAGAAGCAATTATTCCTTTAGCTTCCGGAAATATCGAAACGGGTCTTAAATTTTACGATTTTTTGGGCAGGTGGCTTGTTGAACATATAGCCGGCGCCGATCACGAATGGTCGGAATATATCCATAAAGAACATCCCGAAGCCCAATTTTAAGCATTTACACTTCGTCATTTGTACTTTTTTACGCCTACTTGAAATTTGCTGCATTTTGGTTTATACTTTAAGATGTTGGAATTTAAGGAAAGTAAATGCTTGAAAATATATCGGTAAAAAACATAGCTTTAATA
>CAUVOD010000012.1:0-49813 GCA_963553525.1 uncultured Lachnospiraceae bacterium
TCGCATTCCTGTTTATTATTTTGGTTTCTTTTATAGGTCCTCTGTTCTGTCATTACGATCAGATGGAAAACTTTACTAATGCGACGACATTTAATATAAGTCCTGCAAAGGCGATGAGACATTTCGGCACGGACTTCAAATGGATACTCGGAACAGGCTCCACGGGCAATTCCATTATGTACGGTATTATTTCATCCGCCCGCACCAGTATACTGCTTGCCGTGATCTGTGCGGCGATCAATATGACGCTGGGCATTATTATAGGAGCGGTTTGGGGTTATTCCAAAAAAGTGGATAATGTAATGCTGGTTATCTATAACATATTGGCGAATGTCCCTTATATACTTCTTATATCAGTTTTGGTTTATGTAATAGGCTCGGGTTTTTGGCCCTTCGTATTTTCGCTTACCGTAACCGGCTGGCTTATGATAGCCTATTTCTTCAGAACTCAGGTCATAATTATTCGTGACAGAGAATATTCGCTTGCTTCAAGATGTCTGGGAACGCCTATTCCCAGAGTTATTTCCAAAAATATTCTTCCGTTCCTTACGTCGGTCGTTGTTACGCTTCTTGCAACGGAGCTTCCCAGTTATATTTCCATGGAGGTTTTCTTAAGCTTTATCGGCGTCGGATTGAGCGCCTCAGTGCCGTCTCTGGGACGCATGATACAGCAGGCTCAGTCGTCATTTTTGACATTTCCGTGGTCATTTTGGCCGCCCGTTCTGATAGCCGCCGCTATAACCATTATTTTGTATCTGTTGGGTCAGAACCTTGCGGACGCTTCCGATCCCAGATCGCATATGTAAAGAGAGGAGAACGAAGATGACGGAAAACGAAAAAAAAGTTCTGCTTTCTTTAAAGGATGTGGAAGTTAAATTTAATGTAAGAGGAAGGATTCTTACCGCTATAAGAGGGGTTTCGCTTGATATTTATGAGAACGAGTCCATTGCAATAGTGGGTGAATCGGGTTCGGGAAAAAGCGTTTTAACCAAGACGTTTGCGGGCATGCTTGACTCTAACGGTTTTGTTTCAAAGGGCAGAATCATTTTTTCCGATGATGAGATAACGAAAACCGAGGTCAAGCTCGACGATTTCAACAGGTCCTTATTGGAAAAAGCCCGCGTCATGCTGAATAAAAAATCAAAGCTTGAACGCGGTTCTGCGGAATTTCTTGCAATTCAGAAGAAAAAGGATGAAATAAAACACTCCAAGTCGCTTTCGCTTGATGAGGAAGCTCAGTACAGCTCACGCATAAAATCATTATCCGACGATATTGTTGATAAGACCAATTATTTTTGGACTCTTGATAAAAAAACTCAGCGTGACGAATACGACAAGGTTTCCGCAGAAATAAAAAGGCTTACGGAGGAGAGAAACAGTACCGAAAAGGAAAAAAATGATATCGCCTCCAAGAGGGCAAAGGACTACGCTGCGGATGTAAAAAGGCAGGAGAATGATAAAAAAGAGCTTGACGATCTTGCAGCCTTAAGAAACAAAAAAATGGAAACTGCGGAAAATCCCTCCAATCCCGAAGGGCTTTCCGATGCAGTAATTGAGCGTAATAAAAATCTTGCATATGAGATAGTTCTTTCCATAGGAAGATTTCCGGGCAGGGTAAAAAACGGATATTTCAAAAAGCTTGAAAAAGCCTTTGAAATTGCGATGTGTACGGGAGAAGACCTTAGCGACGAAGCAATCCTTAACGATCTTTTCGAGCCGGTAGGCTTCAGAGTACGCTTTGAGTTTTTTGACGAAAAAAATGCCGTTATTCACGGCACTGCGATTTTTGACTGCGCACAGGTCAAATTTGCAGAGGATTGGCAGCGCATCAGGGGAAGAAGAATAGCAACGGTATTCCAGGATCCCATGACGTCGCTTAATCCCGTAATAACTATAGGAAAGCAGATAATGACCGTTATATTGAAGCACCAGCGCTGTACTCAGGCACAGGCCAAGATACGCGCTCTTGATATAATGGCAAAGGTGGGAATACCCGAACCCGAGAAAAGATTTGACGATTATCCCTTCAGCTATTCGGGCGGTATGAGACAGAGGATAGTTATTGCGATAGCTCTTTCCTGTCAGCCCAAAATCCTTATATGTGACGAGCCCACTACCGCACTTGATGTGACTATACAGGCGCAGATAATCGAACTTATAAAAAATCTTCAGAAAAAGCTGGGCTTTACGACGGTATATATTACTCATGATCTGGGAGTTGTTGCCAATGTAGCCGAGAGGGTCGCCGTGTTATATGCGGGGCAGATTGTTGAGGTGGGTACGGCGGAGGAGATTTTTTACGATCCCAGACATCCCTATACATGGGCTCTGCTGTCATCGCTTCCGCAGCTTAACAAGAAAGGTTCAAAGCTTTTCTCAATTCCGGGGACGCCGCCTTCTTTGTATAACAAAATAAAGGGCGACGCCTTTGCTCCCCGCAGCAGCTATGCCATGGCTATCGATTTGGAAGAAGCTCCTCCCATGTTTAAGCTTAGCGACACCCATTATGCGAGGACATGGCTGCTTGATCCCAGAGCTCCAAAAGTGGAAAAGCCGGAAATAATTCAAAATCTTCATGAAAAATTAGTTGCAGAATACAACCTATGATTTAAGAAAGAACAAGAGATGAACAACAATACAACCTCAAATTTTCCGGAACACGGACCGATTGCCGAAAACGGAAAAGAAATACTGCTTTCCGTAAAGGATATAGATATCACCTTCGGAAAAGGTGAAGATCAGGTGCACGCGGTAAAAAAAGCTTCTTTTGATATTTATAAGGGAGAGACGTTCTCGCTTGTCGGAGAGTCGGGATCAGGAAAAACAACTATCGGAAGAGCCGTAATCAGAGTCAATCCTCTTGCAGCCGGTGAGATACAATATAAAGGCGTAAAGATTTCGGGAAAGATTTCCTCCGACCTTGACAGAGAGGTAATCAAAAAAATCCAGATGATTTTTCAGGATCCGGCGGCTTCGTTAAATGAACGTGCCACCGTTGATTACATAATTTCGGAGGGGCTGTATAATTTTCATTTATATGAAAACGAAAATGACCGTGTAAGAAAGGTTGAAAAAATAGTTGAAGAAGTGGGACTGTTGCCGGAGCATCTCACAAGATATCCTCATGAGTTTTCCGGAGGTCAGAGACAGCGGATAGGCGTTGCAAGAGCCGTTATCATGGAGCCGGAGCTTGTTGTTGCGGATGAGCCGATATCGGCGCTTGATGTTTCTATAAGAGCTCAGGTTCTGAATCTGCTCAAAAAATTCCAGACTGACCATGACGTTACATATCTGTTTATAGCGCATGATCTTTCGATAGTGCGTTTTATTTCCGACCGTATTGCGGTTATTTACAAGGGTAATATTGTTGAAATAGCGGAAACCGAGGAGCTTTTTGAATATCCTCTCCATCCTTATACGAGATCTCTTATTTCGGCTATTCCGATACCCGATCCTCAGCTTGAAAAAAATAAGATTTTGTACACCTACGATCCTTCAGTGCATGATTATTCGGAAGATAAGCCGCAGATGGTCGATATCGGAAACAATCACCTGGTTTACGGAAATAAAAAAGAAATCGAAGAATATAGGAAAATAAGAGAGCAGGGGATAAAAATAAAGGCAATAAATGTTCGAAGCTTCGATGATCAGTCCGTTGAAAGTGAGGATGCTGCGGAAGAAACCTCAATTGTAGAGGAGCTTGCAAAAAAGAAGGCTTTTGAAGAGGAGCTTACCCGTAACTTAAAGCCTCTTGACACAGGAAGCTTTCTTTATGCACTGTTATCATTTTTCTGCTTTCCTATCGGGATTGCAGCAGCAATTATTTTCAGAAAGAAAGGTTATATCAAGAATTATAAGGCATGTAGGAACGGAGCGTTGACATTAGGAATACTGATACTTGCTCTTGTAGTATTTTTCCTGATATTGGCGTTCATTTCAACCAGATAATTTTTTACGGGAGTATATAATGGCTGATGTAGTTGCACTGGGAGAACTGCTTATTGATTTTATGACGAATGAAGTGGATGAAGAGGGCTATCCCACATTAAAAGCCAATGCGGGGGGAGCTCCTGCGAATTTTTTGTCCGCACTTGCAAAATACGGCATTTCAACGGCTCTTATAGGTTCCGTAGGCGACGACGCATTCGGCAGGATGCTGATAAAAACCTTAAATCGGCAAAACATTGATACAACGGCTGTTAAGCTTGTTCCCGAATTTTTTACAACGCTTGCCTTTGTTACTCTTGACGAAAGCGGAAACAGAGAATTCAGCTTTGCGAGAAAGCCCGGAGCCGATCTCCAGCTTACGCTTGATGACGAGGCGAAAAAGCAGATAAGGCTTGCAAAGGTGTTTCATTTCGGTACTCTTTCATTAACGGCGGAGCCTGCAAGATGTGCCACTATGCATGCGGTGGAATATGCCAAGGGGCACGGAGCTCTTATTTCCTGCGATCCTAATTTAAGGAAGCCTCTGTGGAAGGACGAGGAGGAAGCGAAAAAGTGGATAGATTGGGCGCTTTTACAGGCTGATATTGTTAAGATAAGCGATAACGAGGTGGATTTTCTCTACGGATTAAATGAGGTTGACGGGGCAAAAAAGCTTTTGGAAGAATATTCGGCTAAGCTTGTGTTTGTTACTCTTGGAGAGAAGGGCTGTTATGCAGCAAATAAAAACGGCTCGGTCCATGTGAAAGGACCTGAGGTTAATGTAAAGGATACTACAGCCGCCGGAGATATATTCGGAGGAGCCGCATTGAGTAAAGTATTAAATTTAAAAAAAATGCCCGATGAGCTCGACTTGGATGAGCTTAAGCATATAGCGGGTTTTGCCTGTGCCGCCGCAAGTCTGTCGACGGAGCATATAGGTGCAATATGCAGCATAAGGGATATGGATACGGTACTTGGCCACATTGCCCGAAATTAAACTGAGAATAACTGTTGCTTATGGTTGTTCAGGGGGTTGTACCCGGACAGATTTTGTTTTTATTTATACGGGCAGCGTGGAGGAGCCGGAGCTTGCCGTAAGCCTTGGCTAATGCTGTGATAACGGAAGCCGGAGCTTGTCGGAATCTTAATGTTTAATATTGCATTTATACCACTTTAGGATGATTTTTAATTAAAAAAAATATTTTAAAATGCTGAAGTAACTGAAATGCGGCTTAAAAAGAAGATAATTTTTGAGCTGCCAAGTCAAATATAATGGGGGGATATTAAAATGAAGTTTAAGAGGGCGATATCGATATTAATGTCATTGATATTAATTTTTTCGCTTGCGGCTTGTACGAAAGGGGCTAAAAAGGACAAGGCTGATCCCAATGTCATGGATATCGGGGAATATCGTGTTGAATATCTGGGAAGCCAAATTGTAAGTGATAAATATGTGAGCGACGTTATAGCGGTTAATTTAAAGTATACCAATAACGGCAAAGAGGCTAAAAGCTTTGAATCGGTGGTATATTATAAGCTCACACAGGGTGACAGCGAGCTTGAATATGCTCCGACATTTTTAAGTGATGATTCTGACGATATGTGGGATGACTCTTGCAGCACCGAAGTTCAGCCGGGTGAGTCGCTTGAGGTTTATATAACCTATAAGCTTATAGATTTTACAACAAAGGTTAAGGTTGAGTTTTCCGATCTTATGGATAAATATGTTGAAACAATCGAAATTGATCCTTCAACCTTGCAGAGAGCAGCTTCCAACGGCACAGCTAAAGGTAATGATTCCAAAGCTGAAGGAACGGCTTCGGTGACTGAAGAAGAAGCCCTCGAATGGTGGAACGGCGACTGGTACGGCTGGTGGATCATAGATAACGCAAGAGGAGAAGATTGCGAAGGACTCGAAGGAAAATGGTGGGATTGCGGAGCCGAAATCAACATTGACGAGAACGGTAAAGGCACAATTCTTTTTTGGGACGAGGATAACGGAAGGGATGCAAGTGAAGAGGACAGGCTCGGCCTGGTAGATATCAGCTTAAAACCCGATGAGGGTGGCTCCCTCGGAACGGTTTATTCGGAGAAAGGATTTTTCTTCATTTCCGAATTGAAAAAGGGGGAGTGGAAGCTGGATCCCGCTGCAATTAAAAAGGATTTCGGACTTGATGATTTTCTTGAAATAACGGGCTCTTACGAAGATGGAGAAAACGGATTTGATTATACTATGTATATCCGTCCTTGGGGAACAATTTGGGATGATGATGTAAGCGAAAAAGAAAATTTCCCTTATCACTACGAAGACTGGTATCTTCCTCTTGTTGAAGCGGGAGAGGATATGCCGGATGAAATAGGAAAATAAAATCCCGGAATTAAAAACCGATTTATTTATATATCCCTTACACAAGGTTAGTGTTTGTTATTACGCTTATCCGTTTGTAAGGGATATATTTTTGCAGCGATTTATATGGATAAATTTTCAATTAAAATTACTATGATATTAAAATATATTTGCGGGGTAATGGTGTATAATATACCTTATGCAAAAATTTCATAAACAAGTATACAGACCGCATTTTAAAGAGGCTTTTATGTCGAAAACAAATTCAAATGAAGTCATAATAAAGAGTGCAATCGAGGCTATGGACAGGGCGTATGTACCGTATTCGGGATTTAAGGTGGGAGCGGCGCTTGAAACGAAGGACGGTAAGCTGTATCAGGGCTGCAATATAGAAAATGCTGCATATTCTCCCTGTAATTGTGCGGAACGCACGGCGTTTTTCAGAGCGGTTTTTGACGGTGAAAGAAGCTTTAGGCGTATATGCGTAGTAGGAGGAAAGGGAGGCAGACTCGAAGGGTTTACGGCTCCTTGCGGTGTTTGCAGACAGGTCATGATGGAATTTTGCGAGTATGAAAATTTTGAAATTTTACTTGCAAAATCACTTGGGGAATATAAGGTATATAAGCTGAAAGAGCTGCTGCCCGAGGGCTTCGGACCTGCCAATTTAAGCTGACACGAAGCTTTTTAAATAAAGAGATAAAATCAAGCGATCAATAATTTTATTTTGAGGATTTTGTGATTGATGCAAAAGGACGTTTTTTTGATGAAAGTAACAATTTATACCGATGGAGCCGCAAGGAACAATTCGGAAGGACCGGGAGGCTACGGAGCCGTTATAATATATACCGACAAAGAGGGCATGGAGCATAAAAAGGAGCTTTCAGCCGGGTTTGACAAAACCACCAATAACAGAATGGAGCTCATGGGAGCGATAGCCGCATTTGAGAATTTAAACAGACCCTGTGAAGTGGATTTTTTTTCCGATTCAAAATATTTGACGGACGCATTTAATTTAAAGTGGATAGAGGGCTGGAAAAGTAACGGCTGGAAAAACAGCAAAAAGGATCCTGTAAAGAACAGAGAGCTTTGGGAGCGTCTGCTTGAAGCAATAGATATTCATACCGTAAAATGGAACTGGGTAAAGGGACATGACGGAAACGAATTCAACGAGCTGTGCGATAAGCTTGCAACCGAAGCTGCGGACGGCTTGGAACTGCTTCATGATGACGGCGGAGATCTGAAAAATATTACTATAAACAAGAAAATCATAAAGGAAACATCGAGGGAGAAAGTGGTGGAAAAAATAGAGATAAAATATATTGATGATGAAATGATACGTCTTGATTACATAGAAGGAAAATCCGATTGGATCGATTTAAGATGTTCCGAGGATATCGACTTAAAGCAGGGTGAATGGAAGCTTATTCCGCTCGGAGTAGCCATGAGGCTTCCGAAGGGCTATGAGGCGCATATAGTGCCGAGATCATCCACCTTTAAAAATTTCGGAATAATTCAAACCAACCATATGGGGGTGATAGACTCTTCATATTCCGGGGACGATGACTGGTGGAGGCTTCCTGCGCTTGCAATGCGGGATACTCACATATCCAAAAATGAAAGAATATGCCAGTTCAGAATCGTAAAAAATCAACCCGCAATAGAGTTTGAAATCGTGGATCATCTTGATGAAAAAAATCGCGGCGGATTCGGGTCTACGGGAGTTCTTTGAGGATAAAAACTTGATTGAAATATCGCATATTTCAAAGGAATATATGGGAAGAAGGGCTTTAAAGGACTTATCATTTACGCTTGAAAAAGGTAAAATATACGGCTTTTTAGGTCCTAACGGTGCAGGGAAATCCACCACCATGAATATCATGGCGGGCTATATGCCTCCTACGAGCGGAAGCGTGACGGTAAACGGCTTCGATATTCTGTCGGAGGCTGAAAAAGCCAAAAAAAATATCGGATATCTGCCTGAAATACCTCCCTTGTACCCGGATCTGACCGTAAGTGAATATTTGGAATATGCTTCCGCAATAAAAAAAATTCCAAGGGATAAAATAAATTATTTTATCAAGCAAAGCATTGAGCTTGCGGGACTTGAGAGCTATTCAAACCGTCTGATCAGAAACTTAAGCAAGGGCTATAAGCAAAGAACGGGACTCGCCTGTGCTCTGCTTGGAATGCCTGAAAACATTATCCTTGACGAGCCGACTGCGGGAATGGATCCGCAACAGATAATAGAGGTCAGAAATCTGATTTTGTCGCTCAAATCGGAGCATGCGTTAATGCTGAGCTCACATGTGCTTTCAGAAATAAGCGAGGTCTGTGACGAACTCATAATTATTTCTCGCGGAGAGCTTGTGATAAAGGGTGGACGTAAGGATATAGAGGACGAGCTTTTGAATAACAATGCAATATACATATCCGCAGCCTGTTCATTTGAAAAATTGAAATCCGTTTTAGAGGATATTGAAGAAATAAAATCAATAGAGCGGGAATACTGCGAAAGCTCTGAACTTGTAAGAGCGGTATTGACGGTAAAAAAGGCTTTATCAATACCTGAGCAGGATATGTTGATAGCAAAAAAACTTTTTAATGCCGGTATAATCGTGAGCGAAATATACAGAAAAAAACAAAGCCTTGAGGATCTGTTTTTAAATGCAACGGTTTCAACTCCTTCGGAGGATAATACCTGATGTATGCGCAGTTTAAAAAAGAATTCCGGATATTGACCTACACTCTTATTGCACCTGTTACTGTCGGAGCGATTTTATCGGTTATTTTTTTGTATTTTATCTTTAACAATCTGATTGCGGCTTCATCGGATATGGCAGCCCCTATGAATGCCGCGGCGTCAATTGCGTTGAGCTTTACCGTTCCTTTTCTTACCATGAGAAGCTTTGCCGAAGAAAAGAGGCAGCGGACCGATCAGCTTTTTTTGACCTCTCCGATATCGGCTTTAGAGGTCGTACTAGGTAAATTCTTTTCTTTTGCAGCAGTTCTTTTCATACCTTCCCTGATTGCATCCTTGCTTCCGTTTATTCTTTTGCCGTTCGGAAGGGTGCAGCTTTTATATTGCTATACCTGTATAGCCGCCTTTTATCTGTATGCGTTGATGATCTGCTCTCTCGGAATGCTGATTTCGGCGCTGACCTCAAATCAATTTGCATCCGGAATAATATCACTTCTGGTGTTTATGCTTGGAGTTATGATGAAAAACGCCTACGGAAGTATTTCCCCGGTCCCTTTAAGGACAGTTTTGTCAGCGGTATTTAATTTCGGTGATAGGATTTCACGTATGATGAACGGCGTGTTTGATCTCTGCTCTGTTGTTTATTTTATAAGTCTGACAATATTATTCCTTTTTATATGTACTCAAATACTCTTAAAGAGGCTTTATAATTTTAAAAATGAGGGTAGGAAAACCGGAATTTATTCCGCATTAACCTCAGTATTTATCCTTTTGACCGTAATTGTTGTAAATAAAACAGTCTCCTTATTGCCGGAAAATATCATTTATACGGACGTTACCGAGACAAAGCTGTATTCGATTACGGACAAAACCAAGGAGCTGATCTCATCAATAGATGATGAGATCAGCATTTATTATCTGGCGGCAGCCGATGACGATAATCCGGACTTAAATGTAAAAAGAGTGCTTGAGGATTATGAAAGCTTCGGAAAAAAAATAAGGCTTGAATATATCGATCCTGTCTTAAATCCCCGATTTTATGCGGATTATACCGAGACGGAGCTTCCGAAGGAAAGCGTGATAGTGGTAAATAAGACTACTCAAAAAAGCGAAGCGGTGAGTTATGACGATATGGTCAAGACGGCTATCAATCCCTCTAACCTGAGCAGATATGTAACGGGCTATGACGTTGAAGGCAGGATAACAGACGCCGTTCAGTTGGTAAGTGACATATCGAAAAACAAAACAAAGGTTTTGATGACATCAGGACACGGCGAAGTCGAACTTGAGGAAGATTTTTTGGAGGTCTTTAAAAGAAGGGGATTGGAAATACAAAATTCCGATCTTACGAAGCTGAAAAATATTGAGGATAATACAGCTTTCGTTTTTGTGAATTGCGCCTCAAAGGATATTTCAAAGGAGGAGCTTGATGTTTTAAGCTCATATCTTGAAAAAGGCGGGAATTTATTTTTGATATCGGACTATAATTCGCCCGAAAACCTTCCTAATATAGAGGAACTGCTTTCATTTTATGACGTAAAAAGGCTTCACGGTCTGGTTATAGAAACCGATAAGGACGGTTATTATTACAGCGGAGATTCCGCGGCTCCCTTTTATATATTTCCTTTGATCTGCCCTGATATACTGACCGAAGGTATTAAAGATTCAAAGCTTGGCAGTATATTCGTTCCGCTTAGCCTAAGCTATGAATACGAGTCAAAGGGTAAAGAAATTATTCAGCATCCGCTTCTTATAAGTTCGGATAAGGCTTATCTTAAAAAGGACTTCAGCCTATCGGATTATGAATATGAAAACGGTGATATTACGGGAACGCAGATACTGGCTTTAAGGACGGATAAAACGGTTGGTAATAAAAATACTTCTACCGCGGTATTTTTCGGATCGGCACAAATATTTACCAAAGAAGCCGATTCAAAGGTATCAAACGGCATGAATCTGAGACTTTTTACCAATACCGTAAATCTGCTTGGGGGAAGCGGTGCCTCCTATGTGTCCATACCTCCCAAGAACTATTATGAAAGCCTGAATATACGGGCTTCCGCAGTCATATACTGGTCGTCTGTTCTGCTCGGCTTTGTGCTTTTGGTTTGGATATCCGGAATTTATATTTTTCTGAAAAGAAGGAAACACTGATAATAAGCAGTAAAGCTGCTGAATTGCGGATAAAACGCAGCTTGTCAGAGACTTTAATTAAAAAGGAAAGGAGGTTTTGAAAACTTGATTAAAAGGCAGAAAATACAGCTTGCAATTTCTATAGCAGCGTTTCTACTGTCACTGTTGGGATTATTTGTCGTGATTTTTATAAATACCTCAAAAGAAAATTCAAGGGAACAAAAGGAAGCGGTTTTAACGGTGGATACCTCAATGGCGATAAGGCTTGAGGTTAATGGCGGAAAATATGATTATACTTTGGAAAGACCTGATAAAGACAGCGATATCTGGATATTAAAGGCTGACGGAAGCAGGGTAAATAACGAAAAAATAACCGCTATGCTTTCCTCAATTGAAAGGGTTATCACATCCAGAATAATAAGCGGTTCCTCAAATTTAAGCGATTACGGCTTGACCGAGCCTCAAATGACCATAGGTATAGAGCTGATTGACGGAGAAAGGCATTTTATTGAAATAGGCAATTATTCCGGGGCTGAGCATATGTTTTATGCCAGAATAGACGAAAAAGAAGACGTTTACTTAATAACCACATTGATAAATTCCGTTTTTGACTTGTCGAAGGATGAGCTTATAGAAAAATAATTTTAATAAATCAAAATAAATTTTATTATGTAAAAAGTGCGTAAATTATCAAAAATTTAACATTTTCACATGGTATTTTACATGTGATTTTGCTACAATATCTTATAGATATATCTGCTTATATCACTGATGTTTTTCTGTATTTGTCTCAAATATATAACCTTATAAGGAGAGTTTTTATGGCTCAAAACAGCATGATAGCAATGATACTTGCCGGCGGAAGAGGAAGCAGGCTTTATGAGCTTACCAACAAAATTGCGAAACCTGCCGTTTCATTCGGAGGCAAATATCGAATTATTGATTTTCCTTTGAGCAACTGCGCCAATTCCAATATAAATATCGTTGGAGTTCTTACGCAGTATGAGTCTGTTTTTTTGAACAGCTATGTGACCGCCGACTCGAGATGGGGACTTGACGCAAGCGACAGCGGTATATTTGTTTTGCCTCCCAGAGAAAAAGCGGGAGAGGATCTTAATGTTTACAGAGGAACTGCGGATGCGATATCTCAGAATATAGATTTTGTGGATCAGTACGAGCCGGACTTTGTGCTTATTTTGTCAGGTGACCACATATATAAAATGAATTATGAAAAAATGCTTGAGGAGCATAAGGCTTCTTATGCCGATGCCTCGATTGCGGTTATCGAAGTTCCTATGAAGGAGGCGAGCCGCTTCGGGATAATGAACGCCGATGCAACCGGCAGAATACTTGAATTTGAGGAGAAGCCGGAAAAGCCCAAGTCCAATTTGGCATCGATGGGCATTTACATTTTTAATTGGAAGGTTCTTAGAAGAATGCTGGTATCGGATCAAAAAAATGATCTTTCATCCCATGATTTCGGCAAGGATATAATCCCCAAAATGCTTGATGAAAATAAGATACTGCATGCTTATAAATTCAGCGGTTACTGGAAGGATGTGGGAACTGTCGATTCTTTTTGGGAAGCCAACATGGATCTTCTGAATCCTCACAGCGAGCTTTCCATGTTTGATCCCACTTGGAAAATATATACCGAGGACTCATATACTCTGCCTCAGTATATAGGCAAGGAAGCCAAGATAAGCTCCGCCGTTATCACACAGGGCTGCGTTGTTGAGGGCAGAATTGAAAGGAGTGTGCTTTTTACGGGAGCACGGGTCGCAAGAGGCGCCAAAATAGTGGACAGCGTGCTTATGCCGGGAGTCGAGGTAGGTGAGGGTGCGGTCATTATACGAACCGTTGTAGCCGACGGTGTAAAAATTTGTCCCGGTGCAAAGGTGGGAAAGGCGGACAGTGAAAATATACTTTTAATAGCCTCCGACATAAAGCAGGAAGCCGTAAAAAAGGAAGCCAGGACGACGACCAAAAAATCGACGTCAGGAAATACAAAAAAAGGTGAAAGGGGTGTAAAATAATGAACTCCGCATTCGGTATAATTAACGTATTTGATCGTCCGTACAAGGTAGAGGGGCTTGAGGATCACAGACCCGTTGCCGCATTTTCCTTTATAGGTCGTTATAGAATAATTGATTTTGTGATATCCAATATGAGCAATTCCGGTGTAAATCAGATAAAAATTTTTACCGGATCAAATCCTCTTCCGCTGACGGAGCACCTCGGAAACGGAATTCAATACAATATAAATTCCAAGAGGGGACATCTGCATGTTCTTTTTTCAAAGAACAATTTATTTGCGGGTAATATATACAATACCGGTATTATGGGCTATCTCGACAATCTTGACGTCATAGAAAAAATGCATCAGGAATATGTGATAATCGCCCCCTCATATATGGTATATACGGCAAATTATGATGCTATCATGGATACTCATATTGAATCGGGAGCGGATATAACCATGCTGTATCATTCGGTCGATACCGCAAGGGAAGAGTTTTTAAGCAATTATGTTCTTACCGTAAATACCGCCGATAAGCAGGTAACATCCTTTGAGCTTAATAACGGAGCGGCAAAACAGAGAAATGTTTTTATGGACACCTATATCATGAAAAAATCTCTTTTCATCGATCTTGTTCAAAAGGCTAAGAAGACAAGCTCTTTGTATTCGCTTCATAATATAATTTCGGATAATCTCGGAAACTTTTCCATAAAGGGCTACGCCCACAGGGGTTATCTTGCTTCGATAAATGATTTTGATGATTATTACAATGCAAATATGAGGCTTATAGATATGAATGCCGCCTATGATCTTTTTAAGCCCAATTGGCCCATATATACCAAGACCAACGACTCAGCGCCTACCATATATCTGGAAAGCTCCGATGTGAGCGATTCCATAATATCCAACGGCTGTCAGATTGAAGGCTCCGTACATAATTCAATAATAGGGCGTAACTGTGTGATTTCCAAAGGGGCAACGGTTAAAAACTGCGTAATCCTCGGAGATACCAGAATAGGTGAAAATGTTCAGATTGAAAATCAGGTGGTTGACAAGCATGCTAGGATAGAAAAGGTGAAAAGAATTATAGGAGATCCTTCTTATCCGGGATATATAAAGAGGGGCGACAGAATTTAACAGGGGTAAAAAATAAAGTGAAGATCAGAACCAGATATGCGCCGTCTCCGACGGGGAAAATGCACGTAGGGAATTTAAGAACGGCTCTTTATGCCTATCTTATAAGCAGACATGAGGGAGGAGATTTTCTTTTAAGAATAGAGGACACGGATCAGGAAAGAGAAATGGAAGGTGCGGTTGATATTATTTACCGCACCTTGAAGCTTGCCGGTCTTGATCATGATGAAGGTCCGGATGTGGGAGGTTCTTTCGGCCCTTATATACAAAGCGAGCGTGTTGCAAGCGGTATTTATATGGAATACGCCAAAGAGCTTATCGGAAAGGGCGAAGCTTATTACTGCTTTTGTACCCCGGAGAGACTAAAAAATCTGGTACAGCTTGTTGACGGCAAGGAAATAAGCTCCTATGACAAGCATTGCCTTCATTTGTCAAAAGAAGAGGTTGAGAAAAATCTTGACGACGGGCTGCCCTTTGTAATAAGACAGAATAATCCTACCGACGGAAAAACCTCTTTTCATGACGAGCTTTACGGCGATGTTGAAATAGACAACAGCGAGCTTGACGATATGATATTGATCAAATCCGACGGCTATCCCACATATAATTTTGCAAATGTGGTTGACGATCATTTGATGGAAATAAGTCATGTTGTCCGAGGGAATGAATATATTTCTTCCACTCCCAAATACAACAGACTGTATGCGGCTTTCGGTTGGGACGTTCCCAAATATATACATTGTCCCCTCATAACCGACGAAGAGCATCACAAATTGTCCAAAAGAAGCGGTCATTCATCCTTTGAGGATATTATAGATCTTGGATTTTTACCGGAAACGATAGTGAATTTTGTGGCTCTTTTGGGCTGGTCCGCCGAGGACGGAAGAGAAATATTGAGCCTTGATGAATTAAAGGAGATTTTCGACTATAAGAGGATAAATAAATCCCCGTCAGTTTTTGATTTCACCAAGCTAAAGTGGATGAACGGTGAATATTTAAAGGCTATGGATGAAGATACATTCTTTAAGCAGGCAAAGCCCTATCTTGAAAAGGCTCTTCCCGGGCTTTCTACGGATATTAATATCTTGAAAAAAATAGGTTCAATGGTTAAAACGCGTATAGAAACATGGTTTGACATTGAAGAAATGGTGGATTTTTTCAATGAAATGCCGCAGTACGATATAAACATTTATACGCATAAGAAAATGAAAACCGATACGGAGTCATCCTTAAAGGTGCTTAATGAGATTTTGCCGCTTTTGGAGGAGCAAAACGATTATTCAAATGATACTCTGTATGCCGCAATAAAGGCTTTTATTGAAGAAAAGGGATACAAGAACGGCTATGTTCTTTGGCCCGTAAGAATAGCGGTAACGGGAAAGCTCATGACTCCCTGCGGAGCTACCGAAGCCATGGAAATCCTCGGAAAAGAGGAAACGATAAAGAGAATAAAAAAATCTATAGAAATTCTGGGATAATGATATTATAATAAATACTTCACCGTATTTAAACCCGGTGAAGTATTTATTCAATATTTGTGTTCTGCACACTTCAATCTTCGGTTTTGTATCTATATTTACCACAGGTTTCCAAGTTCAGATATCAAGCAATTTGCAATGTAAAATATCCAAGAGAATATGTTCTTGTCTTAAATTATCCTGTTTTTATAAACACCTGCGATATCGTATCGTATGCGGTTTCTGCCGTCATCTATAAAAATTTCTCATCTATAAAAAATTCTTTTAAACTCAAATTTTTTTTAAAGGTCTAAATATCCATGCAGTTAAATAATGACCAAAACGCGGCTGTGAGCCATACTACAGGTCCCGCACTGGTTATTGCAGGAGCGGGCAGCGGAAAAACCGCCGTGATTACGCACAGAGTAAAAAATCTTATTGAAGAATATGCCGTAAAGCCTTCCGAAATTCTTACAATCACCTTTACCAAATCCGCCGCCATTGAGATGCAGAGAAGATTTTTGAGGCTCACGGAGTCTTCATATCAGGGATCGGTATTCGGAACTTTCCATTCGGTTTTTTATAATATTATGCTGAGATCAAATCCCGATATCAGCTACAAATTCATGAAAAAATATGACGCGGACAGAATACTGGAGCATGTTTTAAAAGAATATAATTTAAAATACACAAATGAATCGGTATCCGCTTTACTTAAAGCATTTTCTGTTTACAAAAATCATAATAAGGACCTTGATATATCCAAAAAGCTTCTTATACCGTATAACGAGCATTTTGACAGGCTTTTCAATAGATATGAGGAAATACGAAAGGAGTATTTTTATATTGATTTTGATGATATCATACCGGATTGCATAGGCATGTTCAGAGAAAAAAATAATATTCTTAAATTATGGAGCGAGCGTTTTAAATACATACAGATAGATGAATTTCAGGACGTAAATTCGTCTCAGCTTGAAATAATAAGCATTTTGGCAAAGCCCGAAAAAAATGTCTTTGCGGTAGGTGATGACGATCAGGCAATTTATTCGTTCAGAGGCTCCGATCCAAAGGCGATTATAGACTTTGACAAAATATATGAAGACTCGGCGAGATATATTTTAAACACAAATTACAGATCGACAAAATCAATTATATCAACCGCTTCAAAGGTTATTTCACAAAACAGACAACGAATCGAAAAGAATCCCGCAGCTTTTTCAGACGAACCTTGTGAAAAAATAAACGTCAAGGAATTTGAAACCTCAGCAGAAGAGCTGTCGGAGATAATATCCTACATAAAAAGCCGTTCAAATGAAGACTGCTGCGTGCTGCTAAGGACTAATGAGCTGCTTTTTGAAACTGCTCAAAAATTTACTTCCGCAAATATAAGCTTTTATATGAAGGAAAGACCCGGATCATTTTATTCCTCAGCCTGCATAAAGGACATAACGGCTTATCTGAAATCGGCACTGTCTCTTAATGCCGATAATAACAGGGAATATTTTATAAAAATAATGAATAAACCTCCACGATACATTTTAAGGCGGGATCTCAAGGACTCTTTTATTTCTGAAAATGAGCTTATTAAGATATATGGAGTCAAGCCCTATATGATAAAAATAATAAAAACCCTTTTTAAGGATCTGAAAATCATATCGGGTTTAAGACCTAAGCTTGCAATAAAATATATAAGGACTGCCGTTTCCTACGAGAGCTTCTGCGAGGGCATGATGGATAATGAGGCTTTTGAAAGGGCAAGGGAGCAAATGGATATTTTTCAGAAAAAAGCGGAAACTTTTAAAAGCATAGCCGAATTTGTAAAATTTATTGATGAGGAAATAAAAGCGGAAGAAATATTTATCGAAAATCAAAGCATAAATAAAAATAGCGGCAATTTTCCATTAAAGCTCATGACTATTCACGCTTCAAAGGGACTTGAATTTGAAACGGTATTTATCCCTTACCTCAATGAGGGTATTATACCTCCCAAGACTGCAAGAGAAGAGTCTGCTATAGAGGAAGAGAGACGACTGTTATATGTTGCGATTACCAGAGCAAAGAAAAATTTATTTATGTCCTGTCATTTAAAGGATGAAAGGAATGAAGAAATGATGAAATCGTCATTTATAAAGCAAATTTAACATTTATAAGACTTTTATGTTATATTATAGGATATTTGTGTTGATATTTATATCGGGAATGAGAGGTGCGATAAATGCTGTCCGGTCTGTTAAAAAAATTGTTCGGTTCCGCTCCGAATGTAATGAATGAACCTCAAAACGGTAAACATCTTAAGCCCAAGACGACTAAGGGTATAATCGCCCTGATTATCGTCGTGTTTATAGGTTTTGGGATAGGTTCAAACTGTTATTTTGATGTAAGAGAACAGGAGCAGGCGGTTGTGACCATGTTCGGAAAGGTACTGGATGTAAAAAGCGCAGGATTGTATTTTAAAATTCCTTTCCTTCAAAGAGCCCATCTTGTAGATACGACGACCCATGGAATGTCCATAGGCTATACCGGATCGAATTTCGAAGCCGTCTCCACACACGAAGCGCTTATGATCACCAGCGATTTCAATTTTGTGGATATGGATTTTTATCTTGAATACAGAGTCAGCGATCCGGTTGCATATTTGTATGCTTCTCACGACCCGGAAGGTATCCTTTATAACGTAACGCAGTCATCCATACGGGCTACCGTTATCAATTATACCGTTGACGACGCCATAACTACAGCCAAAAGCAAGATACAGGCTGAGGTCAGAGACAGCATAACAGAAAGACTTGACGAACTGAAAATAGGCTTGCAGGTAGTAAATGTATCGGTTCAGGACGCTGAACCTCCGACAGATCAGGTCATTGAAGCCTTTAAGGCTGTTGAAACCGCAAAGCAGAGTGCAGAAACCGCCGTAAATACCGCAAATCAGTACAGAAGTGAAAAAATTCCGGCAGCAAAAGCCGAAGCCGACCGGATAACACAGGAAGCGGAAGCTGAAAAGGCTGCAAGAATTGCGGAGGCGGAAGGGCAGGTTGAGCGTTTCAATCAGATGTATGCGGAATATGCAAAATATCCTTTTATCACAAGACAAAGACTTTATTATGAAGCAATAGAGGATATACTGCCGGGAGTAAAAATGATAATCACGGACGGTTCCACACAAACCATGCTTCCTTTGGAAAGCTTTGTTTCGGATAATGCGTCGGAGGATACAAAATGAAAAAAACAGTCAAACTATTCGCAGCGGTTTTAGTAACAGCATTTTTGATTATAGCCGTGGGAAGCTTTTATACTGTAAGAGAAAATCAGTATGCCGTGGTTACGCAGTTCGGAAGAATAATAAAGGTGAATAACAATTCGTGTCTTGGATTCAGACTTCCCTTTGTTCAGTCTGTCATCTATCTTCCAAAGTCCGTACAGCTCTATGATATAGCTCCGTCGGACGTTATCACCATGGATAAAAAAAGCATGATCGCCGACAACTACATTATATGGGAGATAACCGACCCCATACTTTTTATGAAGTCGCTTAACGGCTCTATTGCAAACGCCGAGGACAGGGCAAGCGTCGCCGTATATAATGCAACCAAAAATATAATTTCTTCTATGAGTCAGGATGATATTATATCCGCAAGGGGTGAGAGGCTTACACAGCTTGTTACCGAGGAGTCCAATTCCGATATAGGTCAGTACGGAATAGCAATAATTCAGGCGGAAATAAAGGCACTTGATCTGCCCGATGACAATAAGGAGGCAGTTTATGAGCGTATGATTTCCGAAAGAAATAATATTGCGGCATCATACAGGGCAAAGGGAGAATCCGACGCCCAGATAATAAGGAACAGGACTGACAGAGAGGTTTCTATTACCCTTGCCGACGCCAAAAAGCAGGCGGCGATACTCATAGCCGAGGGTGAATCCACATATATGAAAACCTTGCAGGAGGCATATAATACAAGGGATAAAGCTGATTTTTATAATTTTATAAGGGCGCTTGACGCTCTCAAGGCTTCGATGACCGGAAATGAAAAGACCGTTTTACTTGATAAAAATTCGGAGATAGCGCGTATTTTATACGGAATGGATAATGCTCCCGCAGGAGCAAATACAGATGAATGATAATATAAGTATATCTAAAGGATACTCTTATAAGCCGTTTGGCGTTTACAGATCGGGCAGCGTGCTTCAAATCAGCGTTTTTTTTGAAGGAATAAAGAACTGCGGCATCCGTCTTTTTAATTCAAAGGATAAAACGGATAAGGGCAGACTCATTCTTTTTGATGAAGAGTACAGAGTAGGCTCCTGCTTTTGCGTGAGCTTAAAAAATGTAAATAAAGCTTTGGATACATACTTGCTTTATGAGGACGGAAAATATTTTCCCGATCCGTATTCAAGAAAAATAAAGGGACTGTCGGAATTCGGCAAATACGTAAATGAGGAAGATTTAAGATCATGTATAGATACGGAAAAATTTGTATTTGATGATAAAAAGACAACAGTGGCGGTCAAATCTCCTTTTATATATCTGCTGAATGTAAGATCCTTTACCAAGCTTGATAAAAGTGTTCCCGAGAAATACAGGGGGACATATAAGGCTGTCATGCTGAAAATACCCTATCTTAAAGCTCTGGGAGTATCCGCAGTGGAGCTTATGCCCGTACATGAAATACAAAGTGTCTTAAGGGAAAAGAAAACCTCTTCGTGTAAAGAAGAGCAAAGAGTTAATTTATGGGGCTTTCAGGATGGATATTATTATGCCCCCAGATCGGCATATGCCTACGCTTCGGATAAGTGCGATAAGGAGCTTAAAGAGCTTGTAAATGCCTTGCATTCGGCGGGGATTGAAATAATACTTCAATTCTTTTTCGGAAAAGATACCAGGGAAGATATGGTTTTAGACTGCATATGCTACTGGGTATATGAGTATAAAATAGACGGAGTACATATAAAAAGCGATAATATTTCCGTGGAAACCCTTGCAAAGGATCCGCTTTTAAGGGGCATAAAGCTGTATTCAAATTACAATTACAACGACAGCTTCCTTACGGCAGCAAGGCACTTTTTAAAAAGTGACGATTTGAGCGTAACGGGCTTTATAAACGCAATGTATCCGAATAAGGGTGGAGAAATTCCCGTAAATTATATAAGTAATTACGCCGGCTTTACTCTGCTTGATCTTATGAGCTTTGAACATAAGCAAAATGAAGCCAACGGTGAAAACAATCTGGACGGCTGTATTGATAACGTCAGCTGGAACTGTGGAGAAGAAGGTTTATCCAAAAAGAAAAGGGTAAATGATCTGAGATTGAAGCAAATGCTTAATGCCGTTTCATTTGTGATGCTGAGTTCCGCCGTTCCGCTTATAAATGCGGGGGACGAGGCGGGAAATACCCAGGGCGGAAACAACAATCCCTATTGTCAGGACAATGAAACGGGATGGGTGCTGTGGAGCAACAGACATAAATTCAAGAAGCTTTACGACTATATTAAATTTCTTTCGGATGAAAGAAATTCTTTTACGGAATATACGGGAAATATCAGTCTTAACTCGGATAAGGCGTTTAATTATCCCGATATATCCTTTCACGGAACCTCGGCGTGGAAGCCGGATTTTAGCGGAAACTCTCATTCAATAGCGGTAATGCTCAGGGGAAATGAGGACGGCTGCTTATATGCCGTATTTAATATGTACTGGGATAAAATGAGCTTTGCACCTCCCGCTCTTCCCAAGGGGATGCGTTGGAAAATAATCTCCGATACTTCACAAAAAAATGTCATTTACGAAGAGGGAAAAGAGCTGTCACAAAATATTATTGAGGTAAATGAAAGAAGCGTGGTATTATGCAGGGCTTTTAAAACAATATCAAAAAAATGAGCTCGGAAATAAATTCAAAAAAACGCTCGTCAATAGAAGAAAAAAGAATAAGATTTTTGAATTGTACGGCGAGAATACTCACGGCGGAGCATGAGATAAAATCCATAGGCGAGCTTGGAGAAAAGACCATACATGCGGTAGTAAAGGATTATATAGCCGTTAAGGACGAGTATAAGGAAATTAAAGTCGGAAAATATGTAGCCGATATTTTTGACGGAGAAAGGATTTATGAAATTCAATCTGCAGGCTGGGGCTATTTAAGGCATAAATTGGACGCATTTTTAGAGGAGTATCCCGTAACCGTGATATATCCCCTTTCTCATAAAAAGCTGATAATATGGATAAATCCCGAAACGGGAGAGCTTATTGCCAAAAATAAATCTCCGATTACCGGCAGCGTATATGAAGCCTTTAAGGAGTTTTACCGCATCAAAGCATATCTGCCGCATCCCAATTTATCGCTCAGATTATTGCTCATAGATATGGAAGAATATCGGCTTGCGGACGGTTGGAGCAGAGACAAAAAAAGAGGTTCGCACCGAATCGACCGTTACCCCCTGGGACTTGTAGACGATATTTTATTGGCAGGAGCGGACGATTTCAAAAAATTGATTCCGGATGAAATAAGCGAGCCGTTTACCGTAAAAGAGCTTGCCAAATATCTCCACGTAAGAAGAGCCAAGATAGGCTTTTTCGTAAATGTATTAAGAGATATGGACGTAATAGAATTTGTAGGCAGGAAAAAGCGTGAATATCTCTATAAAAAGGTTGGAAATTAAAATATTCACATGAGATGAGACAAGAAAGGATAAAAAATGAGTGAACTGATTGAAAGATTTTTGCGCTATGTAAAAATAGACACACAGTCTTCCGAAACATCGGGACTTTCGCCGTCAACGGCAAAGCAGCATGAGCTGGCAAAGCTTTTGTATGATGAATTGAATGAACTGGGATTAAAGGATGTTTTTTACGATAAAGAGCATTGCTATGTATACGGAACAATTCCCGCAAATAATAAGGATATAATTCCGGAAGGAAAAAGAGGCGTAAGGATAGGCTTTATTTCTCATATGGATACCTCTCCCGAGGTAACAGGAACGAATGTAAAGCCCCGTATAGTAGAAAATTATGACGGCGGAGATATCATTCTTAATGAAAACGGTCCCGTGGTTCTTTCCCCAAAAGATTTTCCCGATCTTAAGAGACATGTGGGGGATGGGATCATAGTAACAGACGGAACAACCCTTCTCGGAGCGGATGATAAGGCGGGCGTAGCCGAAATAATGACTTTTGCTGCCAGACTTATGAGGGATGACACTATCAGGCACGGAGATATCCGTATAGGCTTTACTCCCGATGAAGAGATAGGAGAGGGTCCGAAGTTTTTTGATATAGAAAGGTTCGGGGCGGATTTTGCATATACGGTTGACGGAGGAAGGCTGGGCGAGCTCGAATATGAAAATTTCAACGCAGCCGAAGCACAGGTTATTATAAACGGAAGAAGTGTGCACCCGGGGTCAGCTAAAAATCAGATGATAAATGCAACTTTAATTGCTTATGAATTCCAATCTATGCTTCCTGCGGTTCAAAACCCTATGTATACGGAAAAAAGAGAGGGCTTTTACCATCTCAATCAAATGCGGGGAACAGTTGAAAAGGCGGTTATGCACTATATCTTAAGAGACCATGACAGAGAGCTCTTTGAACAAAAAAAAGAGATGATGAAAAAGATCACGGATTTTCTTAATGAAAAATACGGCAGGGGAACGGTAGAGCTTTTAATGGCTGACGTCTATTATAATATGATTGAAAAAATAAGACCTCATATGCATCTTGTGGATAATGCAAGAGAGGCGTTTAAGTCCATAGGAGTTGAGGCTGTTGAAGATCCCATAAGAGGCGGCACGGACGGAGCCCAGCTCTCCTTTAAGGGACTTCCCTGCCCCAACCTTTCAACGGGAGGCTACAATTATCACGGAAGATACGAGTATGCGGTAATATCGGAGATGGAAAAGTCTGAAGAGGTTTTGGAAAAAATTGCGGAAATTTACGCCGGCTTTGTGATAGATGAAAAGGGAGAAGTCGCCGTTATATGAACAGACTTGTAATAACAAGTGAAGCGGAAAAAAGAAGACACGAAATAGCCATGGAAAAAGGGCGTGAGTATGTAAAGAGAGAGTCCGAAAGACTGGGACGCCCTCTTTTCTGTGCGATCACTACCTTCGGCTGTCAGATGAATGCAAGAGATTCCGAGAAAATGTCGGGCATATTGGTTGAAATGGGCTATGAGCTTATAGAAGATGAGGAAGCTGCAGATTTTGTCCTTTTCAACACCTGTACGGTAAGAGAAAATGCCGACAATCACTTGTACGGAAGACTGGGAAGGGTAGGTGCTTTTAAGAAAAAACGACCGCACATAAGAGTCGCCGTCTGCGGCTGTATGATGCAGGAGGAGGCTGCGGTTGAAAAGCTGAGAAAAAGCTATGCCTTCGTTGATATTATTTTCGGAACCTTCAATATTCATCGCTTTGCGGATCTCATAGTAACCATGCACGAGTCCGACAGAATGGTGGTTGATATATGGAATGAGGCTAAGGAGATTACAGAGGATCTTCCCGCCGTCAGGAAATACCCTTTCAAATCCGGCGTGAATATCATGTACGGCTGTGACAATTATTGTACCTTCTGCATAGTCCCCTATGTCAGAGGAAGAGAAAGGTCAAGGGCGTCCAAGGATATAATTGACGAGGTAAAAAGGCTTGCATATGACGGTGTAAAAGAAATAATGCTTTTGGGGCAGAATGTCAATTCATACGGTTTCGGTCTTGAGAAAGAGATCTCTTTTCCCGAGCTTTTGCAAAGAGTCTGTGATGTTGACGGTATAGAAAGAGTCCGTTATATGTCTTCAAACCCTCATGATTTTTCGGATGAGCTGATAGAGGTGATGCGTACTGAAAAAAAAGCCGCAAGGCACATACACCTTGCTTTGCAGTCGGGTTCCGACCGTATACTCAAGATGATGAATAGAAAGCATACGGGGAAGGATTTTTTGAGGATAGTGGATAAGATACATGAGGCGGACCCTGACATTTCGATTACCACCGATATAATTGTAGGCTTTCCTACCGAAACCGATAGAGATGTGGATGATACTATCGATATTATAAAGAAGGCGGGCTTTGACAACGCCTTTACTTTTATTTACAGCAAAAGAAGCGGTACTCCGGCGGCAAATTTTCCTATGGAAGCGGACAAGGGTGAAATACAAAGGAACTTTGATAGGGTTCTTAAAGCGGTGCATGAGCAGGCAAGGGAAAGAACCTTCAGATTTGAGGGAAGAGATATGAGAGTTTTGGTTGAGGGGACGGACCTAGATGATGAAAGTCTGCTGACGGGGCGTCTTTCTACAAATGCTCTTGTACATTTTAAGGGAGAAAAGGAGCTTATAGGCTCGTTTACGGATGTTCATCTCGATAAAAGCCACGGCTTTTATTATTCGGGGCACAGAATAGACAGGACATGATATTTTGTTATCGGTAGTGTCTTTATCCACAAAATATGCTAAAATTACTTTTTGTACGGTTGCTTATAGGCTTATAGTTTCAGAGGAAAACAATATGCAAAAGAGTTTTAAAAAGCTGTTTATTGTTTCGTTTGTTTTTGCGGCAGCTATATTTTTAAACAATAGGTTTACGGTTTTTGCGGCGACTCCGCTTCCGCTTCAAACGGATTTTATTGAAGATACGGAAGCAAAGATAGATAAGCTGTCGAACTTTGAAGCCGTCTATATTTTCGGTGATAAAACTGTCACCCTGAATGGAGACGATACTGCAAAATGGCTTGTTACAAGCACAAACTATGAGCATTATTTGAAGACATCAAATAATGAAAAGGCTTTTCTGATTGCAGGTAGAAAATCCGTCCTTCCCGAAAAATATAATATAGAGAACGGCTTTATAACGGATAAAAACGGCAATCTTGTGATTTCTCTAAAGGCAATGTACGACAGCCTGAAAAATATTTTTGACATATATAATTACAAGGCTAAGGAAGGAGTCATAACCTTTAGGGCGACAAGCGGAAGGATCGTATATTTTAACGGAATTCCCGAACAGATAGCCGATGTTGATTTGGATGCCGAATTTGAAGCTTTGGCATCAGCGTTTGCAAATTCAAAGGATATAAGCAGACAGGTATATGACGAGAACAAAGCGACCTCAAAGGATACCAATTTAAAAACCGTAGGCAGCTCGTACATTGAAGTTGATATGGCTCTTCAGCATTTGTATATGTATATTGACGGCAGACTTATCATTGACACTCCCGTTGTAACAGGCAATATGTCATGGGGAATGGGAACTCCCGAGGGTATTTTCCCTCTGCTCGGAAAATCCAGAAACGCAACTCTTGTGGGAGAGGATTACCGGACTCCCGTAAGCTATTGGATGCCCTTTACCTATCGCGGACACGGGATACATGATTCAATCTGGAGACGAAATGATTACGGCGGCGATACCTATATAACGAACGGCTCTCACGGCTGTGTAAACACACCCATAGAAGCGGTTGCCGTTGTCTATGAATACAGCTACCCCGGTATACCTATTGTATGCTTTTATTAAAATGAATGGTCGAAGAAAATACAAAAATTATTACGCTTAATGACAGAGAAAATATAAGCGTCGAGATAAAAAGAAAGCGTATAAAAAACATGTATCTTCGTGTAAAAGCAGGAGGTTGCGTTGCTGTCAGCGCACCTTTTGCATTTACGGATGAAATGATACTGAATTTTGCCGGGAAGCATAGAGATTGGATTGCAAAACATCTTGAAAAATCGGAAAGCAGACCACCCGAAAACGTATATAATTATGTGAGCGGTGAAACCTTCTTATATAAAGGAAAGTCATATACTCTTAAAGCTGTAACTGATAAAACGAAATATCTGGCAATAGGAGATAAAGAAATTTTAATCACCTTTCCGATCGGAACAAGCAGAGAAAATAAAGAAGCCTTTTTTAAGAAACAGATGAAAATAAGGCTTATAAGATATTTGAAGGAAAGGATTTTCTTTTGGGAAGAGATTATGAAGCTGCATTCAAGCTCTTTTCAGGTAAGGGAGATGAAAAGCAGGTGGGGAAGCTGCAATACCCGAACGGGAAAGCTTTGCTTTAATCTGCACCTGATAAAAGCCGATCCCGTATGTATAGATTATGTGATAATACATGAGCTTTCACATCTGGTATATGCGGGACACGGAGCGGATTTTTGGGGGCTTGTTATGAGATATATGCCGGATTATAAAAGAATAAGAAAAAAATTAAACGAAATTCATATAGGATAATTTGGAGATAAAGGTGGGAGAAAGATATTCCTCAATTTCTGAAGTGGATATGGACAGCTTAAGTCCCATGATGCGTCATTATATAGAAACAAGACAGACTTATCCGGACTGTATTTTATTTTACAGACTCGGAGATTTTTATGAAATGTTTTTTGAGGATGCAATAACCGTATCGAAGGAGCTTGAGCTTACATTGACGGGCAAGGCTTGCGGACTTGAAGCCAGAGCAGCCATGTGCGGAGTTCCGTACCATGCGGCGGAGACCTATATTACAAGGCTCACCGACAAGGGCTATAAGGTTGCTATATGTGAACAGCTTGAAGATCCCAAGCTTGCTAAAGGTATTGTAAAAAGAGATGTTATAAAAATAATAACTCCGGGAACTAATCTTAATACGGACGTTAAGACTGCCGACAGGCACAACTACATAATATGCATATATTATCAGCCTGATATAACGGGTATAGCCGTTGCGGATATTTCAACCGGAGATTTTTTGCTGACACAGGTTGAAAATATAAGGCTGGCAATGGATGAGCTTATGAAGTACGAGCCTTCGGAAATCATAGTAAATGAAGCCTTTATGATAAGCGGCGCAGACATTTACCTGATAAAGGATAAGGTAGGTGCGGCTGTTTTTCCCGTTGAATTAAAGCTTTTTGATTTTAATATATCAAAGAACGCATTAACGGAGCATTTTAAGGTAAACTCTCTTGACGCTTTGGGCATAGATGAATTTGTGTCCGGAGTATCGGCAGCCGGAGCTCTCCTGCAGTATATGCAGAGACTGCAAAAAAGCGAGCTTTCAAGCTTTACCGGAATATACCCCTATCTTCCGGGGAAATTCATGCTTTTAGATACTACGGCAAGAAGGAATTTGGAGCTTACCGAAACTCTGAGAGATAAAACAAGAAAAGGGACGCTTTTGTGGGTGTTGGATAAGACCTGCACGGCTATGGGAGGCAGAGCCTTAAGAGAATGGATAGAGCAGCCGCTGATAGAGGTATCTGAAATCAGGCTTCGTCAAAATGCCGTTGAGGCTCTTTTAAATTCGCTCATGGTAAGAGAAGAGATAAGAGCCTGTCTCAATGAAATATATGATCTTGAAAGGCTTATGGCGAGGATTTCTTACCACAGCGCAGGCCCCAAGGAAATATTGCAGTTCGGAAGCTCCATAAAGAATATTCCGCCTGTTCTTTCTTTGCTTAAGGAGCTATCAGCCGATGAAGAAATGAGATCCTTGTATAAGAATATCGATCCTCTTGACGATTTGAACCTGCTGATAGAAGCGTCAATAAATATTGATGCACCTCTTTCAGCCAGAGACGGTAATGTAATAAAATCGGGCTATAATGAAGACATAGATAATTTAAGAACTGCTGAAAGAAACGGAAGGCAGTGGCTTCTTGATTTTGAAGAGGAGGCAAAAAGCAGGACGGGAATAAAAAATTTAAAGCTTAAATATGTCGGAAATTTCGGATATGTAATAGAAGTCACCAAATCAAACACCGACAAGGTTCCCGATGATTTTATAAGAAGACAGACGCTCACCAACTGCGAAAGATATACTACTGTCAGATTAAAGGAACTTGAGGATATTATTTTAAATTCGAGAGAAAGGCTTTTTACTCTTGAATATGATGTTTTCTGTGATGTTAGAGACAGAATCGGAGACTGTATAAAAAGAGTGCAGACTACCGCAAAGGCTTTGTCAAGGCTTGATGCTTTGATATCTCTTGCACATACGGCGGACAGTTTGGGATATGTGAAGCCGGAAATTTCGGACGGCGGAATAATAGAAATAAAAGACGGCAGACATCCTGTAGTTGAAAAAATACTCAAGGCTTCCGGGGGCTTTATTACAAACGACACTCTTCTTGATATGAAGGAAAATAATTGTCTTATCATTACAGGTCCAAATATGGCGGGCAAGTCAACCTATATGAGACAAACCGCTCTTATAGTGCTTATGGCCCAAATAGGCAGCTTCGTTCCTGCAAGCAGTGCAAATATAGGTATTGTAGACAGAATATTTACAAGAGTCGGAGCGTCGGATGATCTTGCAAGCGGAAGAAGCACCTTTATGGTTGAAATGAGCGAGGTTGCTCAAATCTTAAGAAACGCCACCCAAAAGTCTCTTCTAATACTTGATGAAATCGGCAGAGGAACCTCCACCTCGGACGGCTTGAGCATTGCATGGGCTGTCGCCGAATATGTGTCCGATAAAAAGAGGCTTGGAGCAAGGACTCTTTTTGCAACTCATTATCATGAGCTTACGGAGCTTGAAGGAAGTCTTGAGGGAGTAAAAAATCTAAGGAGTACGGTCAAGGAAACGGAGTCTTCGGTTGTTTTTTTGCATAAAATAGTAAGCGGAGGAGCCGATAAGAGCTACGGTATACAGGTAGCCAGGATAGCGGGAGTTCCAGAAGAAGTTACCGAAAGGGCAAAGGAGATAAACCGACTGCTTGAGGCTAATGAAAATGATAAGGTGAAGGTATATGCAAATAAGGACTTAGGCTCAAAGAATACCGAAAAAGATACGGAGAGACAGTTATCATTTTTGGATATGGCTTATGAAAATGAAACCGTAAGGAAAATCAGAGAAGTGAATATAAATTCCATGACGCCTGTTGACGCATTGAATTTCTTATATGAGCTTCAAAACGAAGTAAAAAATAAAGCTGTTTAAACCTGGAGAATACCATGCCTAAAATCTATAAACTTGATAAAGCTACAATAGATATGATTGCCGCAGGAGAAGTGGTGGAAAGACCCTCATCCGTTGTTAAGGAACTGGTTGAAAATGCCATAGATTCCGGAGCAAGTGCCATAACGGTTGAAATAAGGGACGGAGGAACAAGTCTGATAAGAGTCACGGACAACGGCTGCGGAATTTCTCCCGATCAGGTCAGGATTGCCTTTGCTCCTCACGCCACAAGCAAGATAGCTACGATAGATGATATTTTTTCCCTGAATACTCTGGGTTTTAGAGGTGAAGCTCTTGCGTCGATTGCGGCGGTATCCAAATTTGAAATGACTACGAGGACTAAAGACAATCTCACCGGTATTCATTATCTTATACATGGCGGTAAAGAGGTTTCGTTTGATGAAATAGGAACTCCGGAGGGAACCACCTGCGTGGTGAAGGATCTTTTTTATAATACCCCCGCAAGACGCAAATTTTTAAAGAGCCCCAAGACGGAGGCTTCATATATAGCGGATCTTATGGAGCGTTTTTCAATAGGCTTCCCCGATATTTCGTTTCATTTCATAAGAGACAAAAAGGATGATCTTGCCACGAGCGGAAAGGGCGATTATAAGGAGCTCATATACAGAATATACGGCAAGGACGTATCAGGCAATATTATACCGGTTTTTGCGGAAAAAGGCGGAGTAAGCATAACGGGCTATCTGGGAAAGCCGATTTTAAACAGAGCCAACAGAAATTCTGAAATATTTTTTGTTAACGGAAGATATATAAAGGATAAAATGCTCTCAAAAGCTCTTGAAGACGGCTATCAGGGCTATCTTATGCAGCATAAATTTCCTTTTTCCATATTGATGCTTGAAGTTCCCGCAGACACTATAGATGTTAATGTGCATCCTTCAAAAATGGAAATCCGTTTTCATGATAATGAATTTATTTCAGATTTTATAATAGATACCATTCATAATAAGCTGTTTTCAAATGAGATGATACCCGACGCTCTCTACGAAAGCGATAAGAGTGATCACAGGGTTGAAGGCATGAAAAATGTTCCTGAACCTTTTGAGAATGAGAAAAGGCTGCGTCAGGGCTTTGGATATGAGTTAAAATCCGCAGCGAGAGAGCTTAATTCAGAAGGCTTAAATTACGGTAAAGAGGATATTAAAGAGGATAAATCGGACGTATGGTTCGACGGCGAGGCAAAAGAAAGTACCGCTTACGATTATATGAACGGGGCTCATGAACTTAAAGAGACGGCGGTTAATGAAGTTCCTTATCCGGAAAACGGGATTTCCGAAAAAATATACGATACCGAAAGAGTAAGAGGTACGGCTCCCACTCATATCATAAAAAGGGACAGACAGGTTATTGTTGAAAAAGCCGAGCAGCTTAATATGTTCGACGTCAGGATGCTCACGGATGAGAACAGACCGGAATATAAAATTTTGGGGCAGGTTTTTGACACCTATTGGATCATTGTTTTCAGAGATAAGATGTATATGGTGGATCAACATGCGGCACATGAAAAGGTCAATTATGAGCGTATGATGAAGAGATTTCATGAAAGCGATACCTTAAGCCAGCTTTTGGAGCCTCCCGTTATGATAGATATGACGGCGAGAGAGGAAGATATATATACAAGCTGTAAAGAGGGCTTTGAAGCTCTAGGCTTTCAGCTGGATCATTTCGGGCAAAGCTCATATGCAATGAGAGCGGTTCCGTATGAGATGTACGGTTATAGTGAAAAAGAAATGTTTATGGAGATTTTGGACGAGCTATGCGAAGAAGGCGCAGCTCTCGGAAGAAAAATAAACGATCCCGCCTTTATAACGTCACATATCGCAACCAAGGCGTGCAAGGCGTCCGTAAAGGGAAACAGCAGAATGAGCACAAGGGAAATGGAAGTCCTGATAGATGAGCTTTTAACCCTTGATAATCCGTATAATTGCCCGCATGGAAGACCTACAATTATTTCAATGAGCAAATATGATATAGACAGAAGATTTAAAAGGATAGTCAACTGAATGAATAAGCTGATTGTCCTTACGGGTCCTACGGCTGTCGGAAAATCCAGATTATCAATCAGGCTGGCAAAGGAAATTTCTGCTGAAATAATATCCGCAGATTCCATGCAGGTATATAAAAGCATGGATATAGGAACTGATAAAATATCGGCTGCAGACAGAGGAGAAGTGCGTCATCATCTTATTGACATTTTAGAGCCTACCGACAGCTTTGATGTCGTGCTGTTCCAGAAATATTCCCAAAAAGCTCTGGATGAGATTTACCGAAATAAGCATATTCCGCTTATAGTAGGAGGTACGGGATTTTACATACAGTCGGTGCTTTATGATATAGATTTCAGTGAAACGGATGCTGACAAATCTGCAAGATATGCTTATGAAAAAGAGTTTGAGGAGGGTGGGGAAAGAGCCGCCTTTCTGCTCCATGAAAAGCTAAGACGGATAGATGAAGAATCTGCAGACATTATACCTGTAAACAATGTCAAAAGAGTAATAAGAGCCTTGGAGTTTTTTGAAAAAACGGGAAGACGCATATCGGAGCACAATAAAGAGCAAAGAAACAAGACCTCGCCCTATGATTATATATATATGGTACTGACCGATGAAAGAGAATTTTTATATAAAAGAATTGGTGAACGAATCGACGAGATGATAAAAAAAGGTCTTGTTGACGAGGTCAAAGCTCTTAAGGCCAAGGGTGTATCGGCGGATATGACTTCAATGCAGGGGATAGGATATAGAGAAATACTGTCGTATCTTGACGGAGTATATGATCTGGACGAAGCTGTTTATCTTATCAAAAGAAACACCAGGCATTTTGCCAAAAGGCAGCTTACATGGTTTAAAAGAGAAAAAAATGTTATATGGATAGATAAAAGCGTTTATGACAGAGATGAGGATAAAATTTTTGAGGTTATAAAAAATAAAAGTCTTGAGCTTATAAACAAAAAAGCTTAAGAAAGTAAAGGCATATATATCATTTTAAACAACAACCGTTATTTTATAAAATATTATTTGCGGAGAAAATATGATGAACGATATGTATCAAAAATTCGGTATTTCGGAAAAAATAATTTCCCTTGCGGAAGAGGTGCAGGCGGATTTAAAAAAGCAGTTTGAAGAAGCCGACAAGATCGCAGAGTACAACCAGCTTAAGGTAATAAAAGCCATGCAGGACGCCAATGTAGGAGAAGCCTCGCTTACAGGTACTACAGGCTACGGCTTCAACGACGTGGGAAGAGATACTCTTGAAAAGGTATATTCCTATGTCTTTCATACAGAGGATGCACTTGTCAGACCCCAAATCACGAGCGGAACACATGCGCTTAACGTGGCGCTTTCCGGTAATTTAAGACCGGGGAATATACTTTTTTCACCTGTCGGCAAGCCTTATGATACTCTTGAGCAGATAATCGGGATAAGACCCTCAAGAGGATCATTAAAGGAATATGGAGTTGACTATGTTCAGACGGACTTTAAAGAGGATATGTCGGTAGATTATGATGGCATTTCAAAGGTTCTGGAAGATGATAAGGACAAGCGTATAAGACTTGTAACCATACAAAGATCAAAGGGTTATGCGATCAGAAGAACCTTGAGTGTAAAAGAAATAGGGGAAATAATAGCCTTTATAAAGGAAAGGCGTCCCGACATAAACTGCATGGTGGACAACTGTTACGGCGAATTTACGGAAACCATTGAGCCGAGCGATGTAGGAGCCGATATGGTGGTGGGCTCTCTTATCAAAAATCCGGGAGGCGGTCTTGCGCCCGAAGGAGGATATATAGCGGGAAAATCCGAGCTTATAGAAAATGCGGCATGCAGATTGGGCTCTCCGGGTCTCGGAAAAGAGCTCGGGGCTTCACTCGGCGTGCTTCCTTCATTTTATCAGGGCTTTTTCCTTGCACCCACCGTTGTCGCATCAGCAGTAAAGGGCGCCGTATTTGCGGCGGGCTTATATGAGAAAATCAAGGAGCTTACGGGTTTTGAGCTTGAAACTCTTCCTAAATCCGATATGAAGCGTCATGATATTATTCAAATTATTATTTTTCATAAGCCTGAAATTTTGCAGGCGTTTTGTGAAGGAATACAGCATTCATCGGCAGTTGACAGCTTTGTAACCCCCGAGCCTTCAAGAGCTCCGGGTTATGAGTCAAAGATCATAATGGCAGCCGGAGCGTTCGTATCGGGCTCTTCCATAGAGCTTTCCGCAGACGGACCGCTCAGAGAACCCTATGCCGTGTTTTCACAGGGCGGTATGACATGGCAGCATGCAAAGTTCGGCTACATGATGACGGTCCAAAACATGATAAACAAGAAGATTTTTGAATTATAAATAAAATCATGCTATGATATTTTGACAGTTTTTTGATATCCCTTTTGCGTCATTATTCGGAGAGTCGACAGGAGGATAAGATGTCAAAAAAATCGCTTGCAGCGCTGCTTAGAGAAGATTTTTATACCGAGTCCGAGCTTCCCTATGAAAGATTCGTCAATTGCGGAGCCGCAGCCCTTACGGATGAAGAACTTTTGGCTGTAATGCTCAGAACCGGAAGCAAAGCTTCGTCACCGCTCGATATAGGCAGAAAAATTCTGCATATGAATTCAAACAGATCCAAGGGCTTGTCCGTACTGCATAAGCTTACGCTTTCCGAGCTTATGGAGCTTGACGGCATAGGCGAGGTAAAGGCTGTACGTCTCAAGTGCTGTGCAGAGATAGCAAGGCGGATACATAAGGAGCAGAACAGCAAAGACTATGTATTTAACACGCCTTCTTCAATTGCAAATTATTATATGGAGCAGCTAAGGCATAATGACAGGGAGCATGTCATTCTTTTAAGTCTTGATACAAAGGGCTGTATGATTGATGAAAGCGTGCTCAGTATAGGAACCGTAAACAGAGCTCTTTTATCGCCCAGAGAGGTTTTTATACAGGCTCTGAGGGCAAGAGCTGTAAATATTGTTTTGATACATAATCATCCCGCCGGCGACCCGTCTCCAAGCAAGGCGGATATTGATGTTACCAAAGCGGTTGTAAAGCTGGGAGAAGCTCTTGAGCTTAAGCTTTTCGATCACATTATTATAGGAGACAACAAATATATGAGCTTTTATGAACAAGGCTTGCTTTGATCTTTTTAAGGAGGAATATAACTTTGAGTGTCAATACCTTCGCTATTGATTTGGGTACCTGCAATATCAAGATATACAACAGAGCCACCGATTCGGTTACTGTAGAAAAGAATATGATAGCCGTGCAGAACAAGACTAATATTTTTGCATACGGAAATGCCGCCTATGAAATGTATGAGAAGGCTCCCGGCAATATAAAAATCAGCTATCCGCTGTCCAACGGAGTTATTGCCGATATTGATCATATGCAGGCGCTTGTAAAGCTTTTTATAAGTGACCAGATGAACGGAAATTTAAAGCCTGTGGATGTTTATATTTCCCGTCCCACCGACGTTACCGACGTTGAAAAGAGGGCTTTTTATGATCTGATACGAGAATCGGGCTTAAAAGCCAAAAAGATAATGGTTGTCGAAAAAGCCATAGCCGACGGACTCGGACTTAATGTGGATGTCATGAATTCACAGGGCGTTCTTGTGGTAAATGTGGGCTACGATACGACGGAGGTATCCATTCTTTCGCTCAGGGGAATAGTCATCAGTAAGCTTATAAAGGTGGGCGGAAGAAAATTTGACGATACGATAAGACGTGTGATTCAAAGAGAATATTCGCTCGTAATAGGTCAAAAAACCGCAGAAAATGTAAAGATAGCCTTGAACGACCTGCAAAAATCCGATAAAAACGCTCTCGTTTACGGAAGAGATATCGTTACGGGGCTTCCTGTTGAACGTGAAATTCCTGCCGATGTGATAAATATTTCTCTTGAAGAAAACTTCGACCAGATTTTGGACGCTATTCGCTCCACACTTGAAAAAACTCCTCCCGAGCTTGCGGCGGATATATATAAGCACGGTCTTTATCTTACCGGCGGAGCTTCACAGATAGCTCATCTTGCGCAGAAGCTTTCAAACGGATTGAGCCTTAACGTCAATTTGGCTGAAAATCCCGTTTCAAGCGTGGCTCTGGGGCTTTCCAGAATAATCAAGAATGATCAATACAAACCTCTCGCATACGGTATAGAGGAACTTGACAGATAATGAATTTTGAACTTCCCGTAAAGGGAGAAGACAGGCGCTTGCAGCTGCCGGGAAAAATCATATTGGCGCTTATGACCCTTATCTGCATAATACTGATGATACTGACCTACTATTCAAAGGTCTTTTCAGGTATATTCGGGACTATGGGGGGATTTTTGGTCGTACCCTTTCAAAAGGGGATTACTTCGGTCACGTATTGGATAACGGATCAGGCGTCAAGGCTCGATTCGATTGAAAAGCTTCAGGAAGAAAATGCGTTACTTAAGGAACAGCTCGATAAGCTGACCACCGAAATAACCAATTTACAGCAGGAAAAGTATGAATTGTCACAGCTCAGGGGCTTGTATGAGCTTGATAAGCAGTATGAGGAATATACAAAGGTTGCAGCCCGAATAATTGCAAAGGACTCGGGAAGCTGGTATGACTCTTTTATTATTGATAAGGGAAGCGATGACGGTCTTACCGAGGATATGAATGTCATAGCAGGCAGCGGTCTTGTGGGAAGAATAGTGGAAACGGGTAAAGACTGGTCAAGGGTCATGTCCATAATAGCCGATAATTCCTCAGTGAGCGGAATGGTGCTGTCAACCGCCGATAATCTGATTGTGAACGGTTCACTTGAATATTATCAGCAGGGCATAATAAGCTTTTCCAGATTGTCGGACGAGGCGGGTAATGTCACCGTCGGCGATAAAATAGTTACATCAAATGTTTCCGACAAATATCTGCCCGGACTTCTCGTAGGCTATATAACCGAGATTGTGGACGATACAAATAATCTGACCAAATCGGGGTATCTTGCGCCCGCAGTGGATTTTGAGCATCTTGAAATTGTACTTGTCATTCTGGAAACCAAGAAGACCGGCGGTCAATAAATGCTGAATGTTATAAGAAGAATTTTATTGGGCTTTATAGCTGTTATAATACTGTTTGCGGCACAGGCTTCTTTGTCCGGCATATTGATGATAAACGGAGCGGTTCCCGATTTTGTGCTGATATTAATTGTTTCCGCAGCACTTATGAGAGGAAGTACAAGCGGCTTGTTTGTCGGCTTTTTTGCAGGTCTTCTTTGTGACGTATTTTTTGAAAGCATAATAGGAATAAATGCGCTTATATATATGCTCATAGGATATTTTTGCGGAAAATTCAGGAAGAATTTTTATGCGGAAAATATGCTTCAGCCCTTGGGAATGATAGCCGTTTCGGAAATGATTTACAGAGGGATAAAATATATATATGGAATTTTTGAAGGCTGTTCTACCGGCATTATTTATTATTTTATCAACGTGATGCTTGGTGAAGCCGTATATACGGCTATTGCCGCACTTTTGATCTATCCGGTCATACTCAGAATAAATACCCGGCTTGAAGATTTGGACAGCAGAAACGAGAGAAAATTTGTTTGAGGATTTTAAAGAAAATTTTATAAAGCTTATTAATTCAAGAATACTTATTATTGCGGCATTTATTACAATATGTGCCGTTTTGCTCATTATGAGGCTTTTTAACCTTCAGCTCATTCACGGTCATGACTACATCACTTCCTTTCAGCTTATGATCAGAAAGGAGAGAACACTTGCGGGTGTAAGGGGAAATATATATGACAGAAACGGAAATATTTTAGCCTATAATGAGCTTACATACTCGGTGATAATCGAGGATGTATTCGATTCGGGATACGGTCATAACAGAAATCTGAATAAGTCCGTGAACCGAATGATTGATATTCTTGAAAAAAGCGGCGATCAGCTTGTTCTCAATTTTAAAATAGTGCTTGATGAAAACGGGAATTACAAATATAACGTAAGCGGAAAGCAGCTTATGCGTTTTCTTGCCGACGTCTACGGCAGAAAGACAATAGACGAGCTGGAATATTCGGAAAGGATAAAAACTCCATCCGAAGTCATAGACTATCTTGCGGAATATTTCGGAGTCGGAGACTATGCCGATCCCAAGGACAGTTCAACCTTTTTGATAGGTCTCGGATATACGCAGGAAAGACTTTTGAAGGTTATAAGCGTACGCTATGCAATGAATTTGACGGGCTTTCAAAAATATATAGAAACCGTTATAGCGGAAAACGTCAGCGATTCGACCGTTGCCGATATTCAGGAAAACGCTTTGGAAATGCCCGGGGTTTCGATTGCCGAGTCGACAACCCGCAGATATGTGGATGCAAAATATTTTTCTCCCGTTGTGGGGTATACGGGTATAGTTTCGGAGGACGAGCTTGCCTCACTCAGCGCAGAAAATCCGGCATATAAAGCCAATGATATTGTAGGCAAGGCGGGTATAGAGCAGACCATGGAAACCGCTCTTCAGGGAGAAAAAGGCTCGGAAACCCTTTTTGTGGACAATATGGGCAAGGTCATTGCGGAAGGAACCAGGACCGAGCCTTTATCGGGAAATCATGTTTATCTGACTCTTGATAAGGAGCTGCAAAAGGCGGCTTATGATATTCTGGAAAAAAAGCTTGCCGGTATATTGGTTCAGAGAATAGCCAATATAAAGGTTCTTCCCGATATTGAAAGAACCTCGGATCTTGTTATACCGATATATGATGTTTATTATGCTTTTTTCAATAATTATATTATAGACATAAACCGCTTTACCTCGGATGAAGCCAAGGATACCGAAATGGCGGTTCAAAAGCACTTTGAAAAAAAGCTTGAAGCCGTCCTTTCAAAGCTTGAAAGCGAGCTTAGATACGATCATACCGCATATGACAATCTGACTAAAGAATATAAGGTTTATCAGACCATGATAACCAATATGCTTTATACGGACGGGGTTTTGGATTCGGAGCTTGTAAATACCGAAGATAAAACCTATATCTCATGGACAAAGGATGAGGTTATTTCCCTGACTGAATTTTTAAAATATGCAATCGAACAAAATTGGGTAAATGTGACGCTTCTTGAAATTGAAGACAAATATGCGGACACGGAAACTGTTTTTGACGCTCTGGTCAAGTATTGTATAAAAAATCTTGAGAACAACAGGAATTTTTTAAGGAGATTATATAAGTATCTGATTAACGACGAGGTTATAAGCGGAAGAGATGTCTGCAATCTGCTCATAGAGCAGAATATTGTTTCTCTGACTCAGGAAGAGCTTGAAGCCTGGCAAAATTTTGCCTACGATCCGTATACCTTTATAATCCGAAAGATAGACAGTTTGGAAATAACCCCCGCTCAGCTTGCTCTTGATCCGTGTTCGGGCTCCGTTGTGATTACCGATCCGAATTCGGGAGAGGTTTTGGCGCTTGTATCATATCCCGGATATGATAATAACAGAATACAGAACTCTTCATATTATGCGAGTCTGATAATGGATAATTCAAGACCTCTTTATAATTATGCGACTCAGCAAAGAACGGCTCCGGGCTCAACCTTTAAGCCGTTAAGCGCAACGGCGGGGCTGTGTGAGGGTGTAATATCCACCACATCATCCTATGTGTGCGACGGTGAATTTACCAAGATCACTCCCAGTCCAAGGTGTTGGATATACCCGGGAGGACATGGGAGTCTGTCTGTGCCTTTTGCCATAAAGCATTCCTGCAACGAATTTTTCTTTAACGTGGGCTATGACCTCGGAGTTCAAAACGGAAGCTTTGTCGACAGCGTGGGGATAGAAAAGCTTAAGCATTATTGCGACTTATACGGTTTGACATCAAAATCGGGAATTGAAATAGCCGAAAACGATCCGGTAGTTTCAAGCAAGGACGTAGTAAGAACCGCCATAGGACAGGGAAACGTGGGTTATACGACCATAGGACTTGCAAGATATGTGACAACGCTCGCCAATCGGGGAACCTGCTACGATCTGACCTTAATAAGCAGACTTTCGGACAGAGAAGGTCAGACTGTATATGAAGGAAATGCCGAGGTACGAAACCGGATTGATATGAGCGGATCCTATTGGGACGCTATACATAACGGGATGTATATGGCGTCACAAAATGTAAGCTTTTATAACGATGTCGGAGTAAATACAGCCTGCAAAACGGGAACGGCGGAAGAGGTGTCAAACAGAGGCGACCATGCCCTCCTGATATGCTTTGCGCCGGTAGAAAATGCTGAAATAACGGTAACCGTTCGTGTGGCGTTCGGGTATACATCGGCATACACGTCACAGATAGGAAGCGACATTTTAAAATGGTATTTCAATCCTTCGATACGATCCGAAATAGTTTCGGATGAAGCTAAGAAGGTAGGTTCGGAAGTCGTTAACGACTGATTTAAAAGTAAAAAATGGACAGATACACTTTAAGAAAAAAAGAACGTCCCAAATTTGTGGAGAATTTAAGGAATTTGGACTATATTTTACTGATTTCGGTTCTCATTCTTTCGTCAATCGGTATTGTAGCCATAAACAGCGCTCAGGAATCACTTACAAGAAGGCAGATTCAGGGCTTGATATTCAGTACGTTTATATTATTTCTGCTGGCGCTGTTCTTTAATTATGATATTCTTATAAAGGGATGGTGGTTTTATTATATATTAAATATTGTTTTACTTGTAGCGGTTTTTGTTATAGGACGCTCTTCTCATGGTGCAAGTCGATGGATAAGTCTGGGAAGTTTTTCATTTCAGCCGTCAGAATTAACAAAAATTGTGTTGATTTTATTCTATTCTAAGTTTATCATGAACTATAAAGATAAATTAAAGTCGTATTGGAAATTTATTTTATGCTTTGTTCTGCTGCTTCCTCCCTTGGGACTGGTTTATAAGCAGCCGGATCTTTCAACTACAATTGTGATAGCCGTTATTTTTGCCACCGTTGTATTTGTGGCGGGTATCGACAAAAGACTTGTATGGGCTGTTGTGATTACCGCCATACCGACGGCTGTTTTTATGGTTTATTCGGCTGTAAGCTGGGAAAAACATCCGTTTTTTTCAGTGTATCAGCAGAATAGAATACGTGCCTGGCTTCATCCTGAGGATTATTCCACAGCCGAGGCTTTACAGACAATAAATTCGCTTATGGCGATAGGTTCCGGTCAGTTGGCGGGAAAAGGCGTCAACAATTCGGAGATAACATCGGTTCTTAACTCCGGCTATATATCGGAGTCGCAGACCGACCTCATCTTTACGGTCATAGGTGAGGAAATGGGCTTCATAGGAGGCTGTGCGGTTATAATTTTGCTTTTGGTAATATCGATCCGGTGCCTGGCTATATCATTTAAAGCCAAGGATATTGCGGGGAGGATCATCGCAGCCTCGGTGGCTGTTTGGATCGGTTTGCAGGGCTTTATGAATATAGGGGTTGCAACGGGCTCCATACCCAATACCGGCATACCGCTTCCCTTTGTTTCTTCAGGACTCACATCATTGATATGTGTATTTGCCGCTGTCGGGGTTGTGCTGAATGTAGGAGCCGTATCTAAAAAGAGGTATTGAAAATGAATGTTGCGCTTATTGCTCATGATGACAAGAAAAAACTGATGCAAAATTTCTGTATCGCATATCGTGATATTCTCGGACGTAATGATGTTTATGCCACGGGAACTACCGGTAGGCTCATTCAGGAGGTCACCAACCTTAATGTGCATAAATTTTTGACGGGTCATCTTGGCGGTGAACAGCAGATTGCAGCCGCCATAGAGCAGAATGAAATGGATCTGCTTATATTTTTAAGAGATCCTCTTACCAGAAAAAAGCATGAGCCGGATCTTGCCAATCTTTTGAGGCTTTGTGATATGCATAATATCCCCGTTGCAACAAATCTTGCAACTGCCGAGCTTTTATTGAAATCTCTTGATCGCGGAGACTTAGAGTGGCGTGAAATGTACAAATAAATTATCATATTTATCTATATTACTCATATTGATCTGTTTTGTAACAGCCTGTTCTTCGCCTACGGATTTTGAGTTCAGTTATTACGATATGAACGGGACTCAGCGCATAGTGCGGTCTGATGTGGCGGATCTGTTTTCCCAAAATTTATGTGTAACAAATGAGGAAATTTCCGTTCCGAATATCGAATTTGAAGCCGATGAGAGTGCCGGCTTGTTTGATCTTACCCGAAACAAGGTCCTATGCTCCCATAGGGCAAATGAAAAGATGGATCCGGCTTCAATGACCAAGGTTATGACAGCCTTGGTGGCGCTTGAAAACGGCAGCCTGGATCAGCTGCTTACTTTTTCAAAATCCGGTTACATCACATCTGACGGCGCCCAGCTTATAAATTTGAGAGAGGGAGAGTCCATGACTCTTAATCAGGCTCTGCATTTTTTGCTGGTATATTCCGCAAACGATGTTGCTATGATGATAGCGGAAGGTATTTCGGGCAGCATGGAAAATTTTGTTGATCTGATGAATAAGAAAGCTATAGAGCTGGGAGCGACAAATACTCATTTTGCAAATCCTCACGGACTCACCGATGAAAAGCAGTATACGACTGCATACGATATGTATCTGATTTTCAATGAAGCCATGAAGTATGAGATATTTCAGCAGATAATCAGGATACCCGTATACACCACACAGATCAACCAGAAAGACGGAAAAACAAGAGAAATTTCCGTCAATTCAACGGATGCGTTTATAAGAGAGGGGACTAATGTAAGTGCGCCGTCCGGCGTTACCGTGATAGGAGGAAAGACGGGCTCCACCTATGCTGCGGGTCAATGTCTTATAATGCTGGTAAGAAATAATCTAGGCAATCCCTATATAGCGGTATATATGCATGCACCCGATACCCCGACTCTGTACAGAAAGATGTCGGGACTTTTGGAAAATGTGGTGGAGAATTGAAGTTGTAATTTGACAAAGGTTTATATATAATATTATAAAATAAAACTGTTTAGGAGGAATTTTTTATGGTTCAGTTGATTGTTGGTAAAAAGGGAAAAGGTAAGACCAAATGCTTACTGGACAAAGTAAACAACGAAGTAAATAACGTACTGGGAAGTGTTGTTTACCTTGATAAAAGTACCAAGCACATGTTTGAACTAAACAATAAAGTTCGCCTAATTGACGTTACGGAATATCTTATTTCCGATACTGATGAATTTATCGGATTTATCAGCGGAATAATCTCACAGGATCATGATCTCCAGCAGATGTATCTGGACAGTTTCCTGAAAATAGCATATCTGGATGGAGAGGATATAACAAAGACCATTGAAAGACTCAAGGCTATAAGTGAGAAGTTCGATGTGGATTTTATTATCAGCGTATCAATGGACGAAAGTGAAATTCCCGAAGCAGTTAAGTCTGAAATTGCTGTTTCTTTGTAAGGCGTAGACTTGGCAGACAAAAAATCAAAGAAGATCTCAAAATATCCCGCAGGTCTTAATCTGAATTTGGGATTTATTATATTTACGGTCATTCTCATTTATGTGATAATCTGCGTTGTTGCATATTTGAGAAGCAGGCATATAGTAGGATATGAGGTAAAGGAAGGCTCTCTTTCCACAAACCGAATTTATAACTCCGCCTTTGCTTTACGTAAGGAAGAAGTCTTTAAATCAAATACCGCAGGATATGTCAATTATTTTGCATCGGAAAGCTCACGTATAGGCGTAGGCGGACTTGTGTATACTGTGGATTCAGCCGGCGGTCTTCAGGAAATGATGATGGCTGAAGGCGCCGGTTCTATAAGCTTAAGTAACGAGGATCTTGCAAATCTGCGAACTCAGATTGTGGGCTTTTCATCGAATTTCAGTCCGAAATTATTCAACACCGTCTATGAATTTAAGAATGCACTTCAAGGCTCCGCTCAGAAGATGACAAATGCCAAAATTCTCGAAAGCATGAAGGCTGTTAATGACGCAAGGGTTGAGTCGATAGAATATTGTACAGCTTCCAAGACGGGCATAGTGGTTTATAATACCGACGGATTTGAAAACATCACGCTTGACTCTCTTTCAAAGAAAATAGTAGAGGGAAGCGCCGGGTATAAAAAAACACAAATAGACAGCAGCGGTCTTGTAAGCGAGGGAGAAGCCGTATATAAGCTTATTGAGGACGAAAACTGGAGTCTGGTCATCTCGGTTGACAAGGAAACTGCGGAGGAGTTGGTTGCGGAGGACTATATACGGGTCAAATTTTTAAAAAATCAGGATAAATCCTGGGCAAAGGTTTCTTCGGTTACAACTTCGGAGGGAGACAGTCTGGTGGTTCTTTCCTTTAACAATTCCGTTCTTACCTATGCTGCCGACAGGTATCTGGGGATAGAGCTTCTCCTTACCGAACAAAGAGGTCTCAAAATTCCCAATTCTTCGATAGTCGAAAAAAGCTTTTATATAATAAAAGATGAATTTATTACCATGGGACAGAACGGCAGTCAGGGCGTTTTGAAGAGGATTTTTAACAAAAACGGTGAAGAAAGCGTCGATTTTACCGAGGCTACCGTTTATTATTCGGATGCGGGATATTCATATATAGATTTATCCGTTCTTGAAGCGGGAGATACTCTATACAAACCCGATTCCAGTGAAATCTGTACTGTCGGAGAGCAGAAAAGCCTTACGGGCGTCTATAATATCAATAAGGGCTTTGCGGATTTCAGACAGATAAATGTTTTATACAAAGGCGACGAATACTCTATTGTACAGTCAAATACCATGTACGGGCTGAGCGTTTACGACCATATAGTTTTGGACGCATCGGCAATTACGGAAAATCAGCTTATTTATGATTAAAAAAACGTAATTTTTTTATCAAAAAAGCATTGACACAAATATCAAAAGACCCGATAATGATATTGTGGATAGTAATATTGATTAGTGAGGCTTATTTTAATGAGTGCAATGGACAGTTTTTTGAAGAAGTTGAAGTTGAACGGGGAAGACGACGATGACTTCATTGATGATAACGAAGATTATTATGATGATGACGAGCAGGAAGAAGAGGAAGAGGTAATAACTCCTATTCGAAGGGAGTCTTCCAGAATTCAGCAAAATCAGAATGCAGCATATGAAAGATCGGAGGAACGTATGCCTAAAGCGTCGGCTGGAAGAAATGCATCCGGTTCAATTCATTCGCTTCCCTCCAATAATCGTCAGAAAAGAGGTGGAGCTGTGCAGGCGGACCTGGAGATTTGCGCCATAAAACCTACATCAATGGAAGATACCAGAGAGGTGACCGATACGCTTCTCAAAAATAAGGCGGTAGTCCTTAATCTCGAAGGCATAGACGTTGAGCTTGCCCAGAGAATAGTTGATTTTGTATCGGGTTCTTGCTATGCAATGAGAGGAAATTTGCAGAAAATTTCCAGATATATATTTATTATTACCCCTGGCAATGTTGATATCTCGGGAGACTTCCAGGACGTAATCGGCGGACTCGGCAATTGATTGTTTGACTATCGTATTTTACCTATACGGATAACTTTGGCGGAGGTATGTATTGCCTCTGCCTTTATTTACGTAAGCAATGAGAGTAGTGAGCCTGCTTGAGCGTGCCGGATTTGAGATCTTGGCGAATGTCGTTACAACGATAGTTTATACAGGCACCGGGAATGATACGACCTTGACGAATTTCACAATAACGATATTTGTATAGCGGAATACTGTTTTTTATCTAAAAAACAAGGGAGGCTTTATGCATAAAATACCGATTAATTACATGTCTGAGCCTGTATATAATATAATTATCGACGACGGTTTTCTTTTTGAAAATATGGAACTTGACTCTTTTTCAGGAAGAAAAGCAATGGTTATAACCGATGAAAAAACGGCTCCTTATTTTTTAATGCCGCTCAGGGCAAAAATATCGAGATATTTTTCAGAAATCGGTTTTCTTGAACTTGCACCGTCCGAAGAGGCTAAAACACTTGAAAGCGTAAACTACATATATGATAAGCTGCTGGAGCATCATTTTGACAGGTCGGATGTGCTTATTGCGCTTGGAGGCGGAGTGGTGGGAGATGTTACGGGATTTTGCGCAGCAACCTATATGCGGGGAATCCGCTATATTCAAGTGCCCACGACTCTCCTTGCTCAAACCGACGCCGCGATCGGAGGAAAAACAGGAGTTAATTTTAACGGTCATAAAAATATTGTCGGAGCCTTTCATATGCCTTCAGGCGTTTATATTCATCCTCAGACCTTAAATCATCTTCCGGACAGGCAGCTTGCAAGCGGAATGGCTGAAAATATAAAGCACGCACTTATAAGAGACGAGTCCTTTGCTGAATATCTTGTGTCAGTAAGAGATAAGGTGTTTAACAGAGACTTTGAAACCTTAAGTCGTATAATTATGACAAGCTGTGAAATAAAAAAGGCTGTCGTAGAAAAGGATCCTGAGGAAAGGGGAGAAAGAGCTGTTCTTAATTTTGGGCATACCATAGGACATGCCATAGAAAAAGCCCTTGATTTTAAGCTTTTACACGGAGAGTGTGTTGCTCTGGGAAGTGTAGCTGCGGCGTATCTGTCCTTAAAAAGAAATTTGATAGCGTCTGATAAGCTCGATTTTATAAAAAATCTGTTTTATATATATAACCTTCCGATAAGCTGCGCTGTGGAGCTTGACTCCGAGTATATAGTCGATTTAATCAGATCAGATAAAAAAAGAGACGGAGACCGTATAAGGTTTGTTTTGTTAAATGAAATAGGCGAAGCTGTAATAGATGACAGTATAAGAGATGATGAAATGATTGAAGCCGTGCAATATTTATCAGTATAGTATTTTACTTTTTTTTATATTTATTTTATAGTATAGTTCGTTACATTTTGAGGATGAGATTTTGAAACTGAATTTTTGAAAGCCGGTTTTTTAAGCTTAAGTTTTGATGTGCAAATTAAAAAGCCTACGCATATGCGTTTTTACGCAGGAATTCAAATTAAATATCAAATTGAAGACTTGATAGTTTTTAGTCCGCAGGGATAGTTAATTTAAACAGTTAAATTGAGGGTAAAATTTAAAAGTTAAAGAAAGGTGCCGCCGAAAGGCTTAAGAGAAATAATAATGTCTAACAAAAAATCCGTACTTACAGTCTGGGTACTTGCAACCGCTGTTTTGGTTTTATTGGATCAATTTTCAAAGTCGCTTGCCGTAAAATATTTAAAGGAAAAACCTTCTATTCCCTTAATTGATAAGGTGCTTGAGCTTTTTTATCTGGAAAATCACGGAGCGGCGTTCGGCATACTTCAAAACGGGCAGATTTTTTTTGTGATAATAACCGCAGTTATTTTGATTGCGATATTTTATGTGCTTTACAGAATGCCCGCCGTAAAAGCGTACAGCCTGCTATTCGTATTATTATCACTGCTTGTTGCGGGTGCGGTAGGTAATTTGATAGACAGGATCAGGCTGGGATATGTGGTCGATTTTATTTATGTTTCGTTCATAGATTTCCCGGTTTTTAATGTAGCGGATATGTATGTTACGATATCTACGGCTTTAATCATAATATCGGCATTGTTTATATATCGTGATGACGAATTTTCTTTTTTGAGATTTTCAAGAAAAGAGTCCGCCGATAAGAAGCTTGCAGAGCTTCTAAAAATGACCGGTGACAACAATAAAACTGAAGCTTCGCCCTCGGATAAAACAGAGGATGAGGTTGAAACTTACGAAAAGCCTGTAAGCGAAGAGAGTTCGGATAAAACTGAGAATGATATATCCATAAAAGCCGTGATTTCTCCTGAGAAAAAAGCTTGATTACAGCCGTAAGATAGAGGGCTGTTCTACATAAGAAGTTTAACAGGCGGAGTATAAGAACGGAGTTTTCGCTGAGATAGTGCAGTAAAATAGATTTGGAAAATTTAAACGACAAGAACATATACAATTTTATAATATCAAAAGAGCTTGAAGGGGAACGCCTGGATCAGGCTCTTTCTTTGCTTATCCCCGATTATTCCAGAAATGCTCTTAAAAATTATATAAAAGGGGGATATATCAGTAAGGATTCCGAGGCTGTTACCAAGCAGGCTTATAAGGTTTGTGAGGGGGACAATATCAGAGTCGTTATTCCAAAGCCTAAAGATTGCGAAGCCGTTGCGGTTGATATACCTCTGGATATTTTGTATGAAGATGAGGATCTTCTGGTTGTCAATAAGCCTAAGGGAATGGTGGTTCATCCGGCTGCGGGACATAGTGATGACACCCTTGTAAACGCGATCCTGGCTCATTGCGGAGAGGAGCTTTCGGGAATAGGCGGTGTGCTTCGTCCGGGAATAGTTCATAGAATTGACAAAGATACGACAGGTGCTCTTTTAATATGCAAAAATGATCAGTCGCACCTTCATATAGCTAAACAATTAAAGGAACATTCAATAGATAGGGAATATGCTGCTATCGTTTACGGAATTGTTAAAGATGACAGCGGTACAATTGACGCTCCCATAGGCAGAAGCAGAAGCGATCGCAAAAAAATGGCGGTTCAAAACGATTTACAGCACGGAAAAGAGGCTGTAACGCATTATAAGGTTATTGAAAGATTCTTTAAAAATTCGTTTACATATATCGCCTGTAAACTTGAAACAGGCAGAACTCATCAGATAAGGGTACATATGACATCTATAGGGCATCCTCTGCTTGGCGATGAGGTATATGCTCAAAAACGTAAGAGTAAGTTCGAAAATTTGCAGGGGCAATGCCTTCATGCGAGAACCCTGGGCTTTACTCATCCTAAAAGCGGTGAAAGAATTTTTATCGAAGCTCCCCTTCCCGAATATTTTGAAGAGCTTTTGAGCAAGCTGAGTTGAATGGATTTTTTATACAGAAATATAAAATGAAGAGTGTGGATATTCTGTAAAACCGGTAAGTATCTCAAAAAGGCAGACGGTTAAAAATAGAAAAAGCAGGTGTGCGGATCAAGATAAAATAACCTTTTTAATAAAATTTTAACTAAGTTATGATATAATTTAATTGCGACTTAGGAGGTTAAAAGCCATGAAAACAATAATTACAATAGGCAGACAATTCGGATCCGGCGGACATGAGATAGGAAATAAAGTTGCAGAATATTACGGTATCAAGTGCTACGACAAGGAGCTTATAACAAGATCCGCCAAAGAAAGCGGATTAAATGTGGAAATAATCGAACATCAGGACGAAAAGCCCAATAACTCATTTCTGTATAATTTGGTAATGGAACCTGCAGCCTTCAGATATAATACGACCAGTCTGGTAAATATACCTCTGAATCAAAAGGTATTTATGGCGCAGTTTGAAACCATAAAGAAAATTGCAAATGAGGGACCCTGTGTTATCGTGGGAAGGTGTGCAGAGTATGCGCTTTCGGAATTTGAAAATAAATTGAATATCTTTGTGGCAGCCGATGAGGAATTTAAGATTGCCAATCTGAAAAGGCGGTATCCGGATATCAATACGGATGAAAAGGCTCTGTCCATGATGCGTCAAAAGGATAAACAGCGCAGAAATTATTATAATTATTACTCGTCAAATAAATGGGGACATGCGGAAAGCTATGATCTGGTAATAAATTCCGCAATACTCGGAATAGACGGCACGGCTAAGCTTATTGAGCAGTTTGTGGATGATTTTGAGGCTGTTAGAGGATGAAGGGGTAGGGAAAAGTATAGGCAACTGGAACAGGTAACTATTCGCAAAAGACAAGTTTAACGAATAGTTGTCATGCAAAGCATGAGCAACTACTCGTTAAACTTGTGAGGTACATATATAAGAGGTATATAATATAGTTGTCGTGCAAAACACGAGCAACTAATTTGTTAAACTTGCGGGGATAATATACTATATAACTGTCGTGTAAAACAGAGACAACTACTCGTTTATTGTCTGTAAATAATAATCTTCTAACCTGGTTTCATTTCTTCTGATCTCGAAAATTTCTATGTCTTCATGTATTAATAACTTTAACATTTCATTTATATTTAAATTGCTTGATTTATTAATTATAATTTTATTTTGTATTTTATCAATGTTGGCAATGTCTAAAGCTGCATCTAATAAAGCCGCCGTTCTATCAATGTCTGATACAAATAAAAGTAAAACAGGAGTTATAGGACAAAACGTGTTGATGAAAACCCCTCCGAAGCCTTGTAAATAAA
>CAUVOD010000013.1:0-45911 GCA_963553525.1 uncultured Lachnospiraceae bacterium
CAGATTCTATGATCAATGGGATTAGCCATCAACACGTTTTGTCCTATAACTCACATATTCTCTTAAACAAAAAAGCCGTATTACTGAGAAAACCCCTTTACCGAACAGATCCGGAAAAGGGGTTTTTACATGTTGAGTTTATCCGCATAAAAGATTTAATGCCCTGTAATATCGTATAGGCTACAGTCTTTTTAACTGATTAAAGCAGTCCGCCTATCTGCAGGAAGAGCGGAGCGAATACAAGGGATACAACGGTCATAAGTTTGATGAGGATATTGATTGAGGGACCCGACGTATCCTTGAAAGGATCGCCTACGGTATCGCCCACAACGGTAGCCTTATGCGTATCCGAGCCTTTTCCGCCGTGATTTCCTTCCTCGACATACTTCTTGGCATTATCCCATGCACCGCCTGAATTGGACATGAAGATGGCAAGCATAACGCCGGTTACAAGAGCGCCTGCAAGGAGTCCGCCGAGCGCTTCGGGTCCGAGCACGATACCCGTGAGAATCGGTGCGACAACAGCCATGATACCGGGAACCAGCATTTCCTTGAGAGAAGCGTGCGTGGAAATTTCAACGCACTTTGAATAATCGGGCTTTCCGCTTCCTTCAAGAAGACCGGGGATCTCTCTGAACTGTCTGCGAACCTCTTCAATCATTTTATTTGCAGCCTTTGAAACCGAATCCATGGTAAATGCCGAGAAGAGGAAAGGAAGCATACCTCCTATGAAAAGACCTACGATTACCCTGTAATCAAGTACGTTAATTCCCTGTTCGAAAAGACCTACCGCCTGAGCATATGAAACGAAAAGAGCAAGAGCGGTAAGAGCCGCTGAACCGATGGCGAAGCCTTTACCCATAGCCGCCGTCGTATTTCCGACAGAGTCGAGCTTATCGGTAATTTCTCTGACCTTATGATCGAGGGCCGACATTTCCGCAATACCGCCCGCATTATCGGCGATAGGACCGTAGGCGTCAACAGCTACTGTGATTCCGGTTGTTGAAAGCATTCCTACGGCTGCAAGAGCGATACCGAAGAGACCGAATGAAAGGTAAGCTCCGATGATACCTACCGATATAAGAAGAACGGGTATAGCCGTGGACTGCATACCTACCGCTATACCGGAAATAACGGTTGTAGCTGCTCCCGTTTCGGACTGATCGGCAATCTTTTTAACGAATTTGTAATCCGATGAAGTATAAACTTCGGTAACAAAGCCTATAAGAAGACCTACAACGAGACCGAATACGATGGCGATTCCCGCATTAAGGTTTCCGAAGAATTTATAGCTGAGAGCAAGCGAACCTGCTGCAACAAGAACCGAAGAAGCATAGCTTCCGAACTTGAGAGCCTTATGAGGGCTTGAGTTTTCATCACCCTTAACAAAAAATGATCCTATTATAGAAGCTGCAATACCCAGAGCGGCTATAAGAAGAGGAAATATCGCTCCCCCCGAGCTGTAAGCGACAAGACCGAGAGTAACGGCGGATACGACCGATCCTACATATGACTCGAAAAGGTCGGCTCCCATACCGGCAACGTCACCTACGTTATCGCCTACGTTATCCGCTATAACTGCGGGGTTTCTCGGATCATCTTCCGGAATACCCGCTTCAACCTTACCTACAAGGTCGGCGCCTACGTCGGCAGCCTTGGTATATATACCTCCGCCAACCCTGGCAAAAAGAGCGATGGTGGAAGCTCCGAGCGAGAAGCCTGAAAGAACCTCGCTGTTTCCCGTAATTAAATATATAAGACTTGCTCCAAGAAGACCGAAACCTACCACGCACATGCCCATAACGGCGCCGCCTGAAAACGCTACGGAAAGAGCTGCATTCATTCCCTTATCCTTTGCGGCTGCGGCGGTTCTCACATTAGCTGCCGTAGCGACATTCATGCCGATGTACCCAGCAACGGTTGAGAATGCTGCGCCTACGAGGAAGCATACGGCGGTTATCCAGCTTATGCCCAAGCCTATAAGCACGAAAAGAATAATAACAAAGATAACCAGTATCTTATATTCAGCCATTAGGAAGGCTTTTGCTCCCTGATGAATATAAGTGGCAATCTCCGTCATTCTCTCCGTACCGGAGTCCTGACTCTTTACTCTTGCAGCAAGCACCAGCGCAAAAAGAAGCGCACAGAGTCCAAGCGCTGCACTTACAATAATTAAGCTGTTCATTACGATTTCCCCCTTGAACGAACATAGTTTTACGCCGATTTTAAGGCGTTCAGTTAACTCAGTAATACTATCACAAAATATTTGAATTATAAATACTAAAAATTATAAATCGCTATAATACGCATAAATTTAAATATTATGTAGTTACATTATTATATGCGAAACTGCGGCAATGCTGGCTCCTCTGTTTACCGTTTTGGAGGTGATAATGGAGGTGCTTCTTCCGTTTATAACGGCAAGGATCATTGATGAGGGGCTCAGTGCCGGCAATATGGATGCTGTATGGAAAAACGGGATAATTATGGTTGTTATGGCGATGCTTTCTCTGCTGTTCGGTATATTGTCAGCCAAATTCGCATCCGAAGCTTCGGCGGGGCTTGCTCACAACGTAAGAGAGGCGGAGTACAGAGCCGTTCAGACATATTCATTTTCCAATATAGATAAATTTTCCACTGCGGGACTTGTCACCAGAATGACAACGGACATTACCAATCTTCAAATGGCGTTCATGATGATTATACGAGTGGCGGTCAGAGCTCCGATTATGATTATATCGTCAATGATCATGTCCTTTTATGTCAATTCCGGAATAGCCCTAATATTTCTTTTGGCGGTAATTGTACTCGGAATAATCATATTTATAATAGCGATTAATCTGCACAGGCTATTTACCCGGGTTTTTGATAAATATGACGACCTCAACGCATCCGTACAGGAAAATATTTCGGCAATACGCGTTGTGAAATCTTTTTCAAGAGAAGAATACGAAAAAGGAAAGTTTGCGGAATCCGCAGAAGCTCTGTACAGACTTTTTGTTAAGGCTGAGCGCATAATAGTTCTCAATAATCCGGTTATGATGCTGATAGTATACAGCTGCATAATCGCCGTGTCGTGGTTTGGAGCGCATTTTATAGTTGAAGGCTCCATGACGACCGGTGATATAACCTCGCTTTTCAGCTATATCGTGTCCATTTTGATGTCGCTTATGATGTTTTCGTTTGTGCTCATAATGATACTCATGAGCTTAGCGGCAATTAAGAGAATAGCGGCGGTTCTTGAAGAGACTCCAGATATAGTAAGTCCCGAAAATCCGGTGACTGAAGTAAAGGACGGAAGCGTTGATTTTGAAAATGTAAGCTTTTCATACAAAAAGGATGCGGACGAATATACATTAAGCGATATAAATCTGCACATAGCTGAAGGAGAAACTGTCGGAATCATAGGCGGTACGGGTTCAGGAAAAAGCTCTTTGGTAAATCTTATAAGCAGACTTTACGATGTAAGAAAAGGAATAGTAAAGGTCGGCGGCGTCGACGTAAGAAAATATGACGTGGCAAGGCTTAGGGATGAAGTCGCAGTAGTGCTTCAAAAGAATATCGTATTCAGCGGAACCGTTCTGGAAAACCTTCGCTGGGGCAATCCCAAGGCTACAAAGGAGGAATGTGTGCAGGCGTGCAGGGATGCGGCTGCGGACGAATTTATAGAGCGGTTTCCGGATAAATACGATACCCGGATAGAAAGAGGCGGAGCCAATGTTTCGGGCGGTCAAAAGCAAAGGCTCTGTATAGCGAGAGCGCTTCTTAAAAAACCTAAGATATTGATACTGGACGATTCCACATCAGCCGTTGACACTTCAACAGACAGCAGGAAACGGGGCGATGACGGTCGGAACGGTTATCGCCTTCCTCGGACTTAATAAGAACTTTACCAACACAATTTCACAGGCGTCTCAGCAGCTTTCGTCCGTGGTAATGGCTGCAGCGGGTGCGGAGAGAACCTTTAAGCTTATGGATGAAAAGATAGAAGAGGATGAAGGATATGTGGAGCTTGTAAATGTTGAAGAAAATGCCGACGGATCATATACGGAGTCTCAGGAAAGAACCCGAATATGGGCATGGAAGCATTTTCATAAAGGAACGGGTGAGACTGAATATATAAGGCAGCGCGGAGAAATTGTTATGGACAAGGTAAATTTCGGCTATAACGACGATAATATGGTGCTTCATGACATAAGTCTTTTTGCAAAGCCCGGACAAAAAATAGCACTTGTGGGCTCTACCGGTGCAGGAAAAACGACCATAACCAATCTTATAAACCGTTTTTATGATATTCGGGACGGAAAAATCAGATATGACGGAATAAATATAAACAAGATAAAAAAACAGGATCTTAGAAAATCTCTCGGTACGGTTCTTCAGGAGACCAATCTTTTTACCGGAACGGTAATTGACAATATACGCTACGGAAGGCTGGACGCAAGCGATGAAGAATGCATAGAGGCTGCAAAGCTTGCGAATGCACACAGCTTTATAAAAAGACTTCCCGAAGGCTATAATACCGTTTTGAAGGGAAACGCTTCAAGGCTTTCACAGGGACAAAGGCAGCTTCTGAGCATAGCCAGAACTGCGGTTGCGGATCCGCCGGCTCTGATACTGGATGAAGCCACATCCTCAATTGATACTCGTACGGAAAAGCTTGTTCAAAACGGCATGGACGCTCTGATGAACGGAAGAACGACCTTTGTAATCGCTCACAGATTATCAACCGTCAAAAATGCCGACTGCATAATGGTTATGGAGCGGGGAAGAATAATAGAGCGTGGAACGCATGATGAGCTGATTGCCTCAAAGGGTAGATATTATGAGCTGTATACCGGAGCAAAGGCGGGCGCATAATGCAAGTATATAATAAAAATATAATAATTGTTGCAATTGCAACAATTATTAAAAAATGCTATACTGTTTCAGTAACGGTTAGACAAATCTAATTCAGGAGGGCTCTATATGATGGAGAGAGAAGCGGGACATTCATTTTTGGCAAGACTCGGAAAGACAAAATTAAGACCCGGCGGAAAAGACGCCACGAATTGGCTTATAGATAAGGCGCAGATAAATTCCGATACCCGCATTTTGGAGGTCGCCTGCAATATGGGGACTACCATGATAATGCTTGCGCAGAGATACGGCTGTAAGATAACGGGCATAGACAAGGATGAAAAAGCCGTTGCAAAAGCGAAGGCGAATATAAAAAAAGCCGGACTTGAGGATAAACTGAGTGCAAATACAGGAGATGCTTTTGCACTTCCTTTTGAGGATGAAAGCTTTGACGTGGTAATAAACGAAGCGATGCTTACCATGCTTGTCGGTAAAAACAAGGACAGGGCTTTAAGCGAATATTCAAGAGTTCTTAAAAAAGGCGGCATATTGCTCACTCATGACGTATGTTTCAGAAGTGATGACGATGAAAAGCAAAAGGAGTTAAGAGCGGGTTTAAGCAGAGCGATTAATGTGAATGTGGAGCCTCTTACCGTTAAAGGCTGGAAGGAATTGATCGAGCGTAACGGATTTAAGACGGAGCAGAATTACGGTTCCATGACGCTTATGAGCCCTAAGGGGATGATACGTGACGAGGGGCTGTTCGGAGCGCTTAAGATTATGAGAAATGCCAAAAAGAGAGAGAACAGAGAGCAGTTTAAGATTATGTTCGATTTCTTTAACGATAACAGCGAATACTTGGGCTATGTAGCAAACGCAAACGGAAAAATCTGACCGCTGCAAAGCGGTTTGGCTTTATTATGAAAACGGGAAGGTAGAAAATGACAAAGGTTTTTTCCATAGCAAAGGATCATGCTCCTCAGGATGATTTGACGATATCTTCTTTTTCAAAAATCAATTCGGAAAACAGGATTACATATTTTTCTCTGGGAAGGCGTACTGAAATAAGCCCCGAGGCGTACCCCGGAGTTCAGCTGTACGTGGGATGCTTCGGAAGCGGAAGCTTTGTTTTCGGAGAAAGAGGGGATGAAAAGGAGCTTCCCATATCGGAAGGCGACGTTTTAATAGTGGAAGGCGGCAGGTACTGCGGCGCAAAAACAAAAGAAGGCTTTGTATATACGGAAATAATTCCGGGAAAGGAAATTAAAATGAACGAAAAGCTTATTGCAGGAGATGTGTTTAAATTGACGGAGCTTCTTCCGTATCGGGACGGAAGCATTGTAAATCTTGATGTGGCTTCAAATGATGCCATGAAATTTGTTGTAATGGCATTTGATGACGGGCAGAGCCTCTCACCTCATGCGGCTCCCGGAGATGCGATAGTATTTGCCCTTGACGGAAAGGCTGTCATCAATTACGAAGGCAAGGATCATGAGATTAAGGCGGGAGAGAACTTCCGCTTTGCAAAGGGAGGAATGCACGCAGTCAGGGCGGACGGTAAATTTAAAATGGCTCTTCTTCTCTGCCTTAAGTAAAAAGTAGAGCCTGTATCCTGTATATTAAAAATAAATAACATAATAAGGTTTTGTGTATAACAAGCTTTATTATGTTATTTTGTTGTATAATACGACAGACTTTGAGCGTTAAGCCGTGTCTTGAAAAAACCGTCAAAAAGGAGAGCTTTAATGAGTAAATTCGGTGTAAAAAACAAGGACAGCAAGAAAAATATTGAAAAGAAAATGAAACAACAGCTTGCAGCCCTTGCTAAAAAGAATGCCAAAAAGAAGAAATGACAATTAAGCTGTCAAAGCTCCATGGCGGAAAGTTCCGAAAGAACGTCCTGTCTCTGCTCATTTAATAACAGCAGCTTGTTATACTTATAGTAGGCTTCATTTCCGCAGTCGTTTATGAATTTAACGGCGGCTGTAGAGGCTGACAGCTCCGAAAGGAACAGCACTATTTCCTGTCCCTGTCCGAATGCGGCGTCAAGGAAGACAAATGCATTGGTGAGCTTTGAGCTTACATTGTTGATTTCAGCCTGTCTGTTTTCCTCTTTTTTGGCGAACCATCTTTTGGCGGAGTCAAAGTCGTTATTTTGAGATAAAAGTATATCATTAAGATTTTTTAAGTCCAAAATAATTCTTTTTAGAAGCTTTTCTTCGTTTGATGAGATAAGGTGAATACTCTTTCTTCGAGAAATATCCGCATTTATTTCGGAAATTTTTTCGGAGATGAAGCCTTGTATATCGGAGGATTCTTTTGCACCTAAAAGTAAACTGTGCAAATCCCCCTGAATTTCAAGCTGTTTGTCATATTCACGGAAATATTTTGAAAGAGCCTCCGTAAGCATTATTATGAGGCTGAGCTTTTCATCAAAGGCGGCTTTCTTTATAAGCTCCTTTTCTTCGGACTTGGGGGCATGCCCGTCCAAAATAGAGTCTATTCTGTACAGATCCTTATATTTGTTCCACAATTTAAAGTATGAAGAAAAGCTTTCCGCGATTTCCTTGTCCTGTAAATATTGGATTACAAGATTTTCGTCTATTTCTATTTGCAGAGCTTCTCTTGCTAAAAGTATGCGGGAGAGATCATCCCAGCCTCTTGCCGTCACAAAATGCTTTCCTTCGGAATCCGTTTTTATCGAATAAAAATGATCCTTGCGTATTTCAAGGTAGGCAAGTATGCTTCCGTGCAAGCCGCTTCCAAGGGCGTATCTTTTGAATGATCCGAAATCTACATCAATATCTATTTTCCTTATACGATCAAGGGTTACAATGTCAAAATCTCTGACCGACGAATTATATTCGGGGGGATTGCCTGCCGTAACTATTATGAAGCCTTCCGGAAGCCTGTGACTTCCGAAGGTTTTATATTGTAAAAATTGAAGCATCGTAGGGATTAAGGTTTCGGACACACAGTTTATTTCGTCCAGGAACAGGATTCCGTTTTCCAAACCGGAATTTTCTATCGCTTCATATATACCGGCTATAATCTCGCTCATGGTATATTCGGTTATGGAAACCTCTTTTTCGCCCCACATTTTTTTGGTGATGAAGGGAAGACCTATGGTGCTTTGCCTTGTGTGGTGGGTTATGGTATATGAAACAAGGTTTATATTTAATTCGTGTGCAATCTGCTCCATAATGGCGGTTTTGCCTATTCCCGGAGGTCCCATCATAAGAATGGGACGCTGCCTTTCTATAGGAATGGTAAGAACGTCATTCTCGTCACGTGAGGTGTAAACCTTTACGGTATTGATTATTTCCTGCTTGGCTTCCTGTATTGTCATGGATTTTCCTCTTCATTTTGTTTATCATCTTATATAGATATTTTTAAAAGTAAAGCTTTATAGCCCATACCGGTACGTCTTTTTCGTTGAAAGGAGCGTCCTTATGGAATACAAATGACGTTTCGTAGCTTGTTGCACGGGTGGGGAAATCTCCGAAGCCGTCCGTAAAATACATGAGTCCCTTAAGGTTTTTAAGCGTACCCTTTTCTATCAATTCATCAACTCTTTTAAATACCGGTCTGAAATCCGTGCCGTATCCTCCGTGAGCTTTAAAGCTTTTGGCATATTCGGAAACACTTTTCAGGTCCGTTATGACGGTCTCGTTTTGTATAAAATTATCACACTCTATAATATAAAGATTCGTCTTTTTAAAAAAGCTCTCCTGTGAGGAAAGAATTGAAGCGCTCTGCTCCAAAAATTTTTTGACCAGCCTTTCCTTGCATGAGGCGGAGGTATCTATCGCTATAACCAGATCGCTTACCTTTTTGACTTCGGCTAATTCATTTTCTTCTATTAACGGCATATTTCCGTATAATTCCATACCGTAATTATATAATCCGTAGTCGAAGGTGTCGGGATCTATACGAATTTCTTCACGCACAACGGCGAATTTTTTGAGGTATGCTCTGAAATCCTTGTAGTTGTCATTGGATAATGACAGCAGCCATGAAAAATTGCCGCTTTCCTTTGACGCTCTTCCGCTTAAAAGATCTATTTCCGATTGCACACGCTTGCTTATTTTATCCCATTCACTTTCTTTGAGCAGTCTCATATCGACATTGGCAAGCGGAATTGGCGGAAATTCATGATTTTGTTGATCGTTATTTTTATTATCCTCTTCTTTTTTTCTTCTCCAAAAAGAGTGATCGTCGGCTTTAAATGTGCGTCTCCATTTTTCAAGGTCGTAATCTTCCATATCGGCTTCCAAAAGCCTTTGGTAGATTTTTTCGGCGGTGAAAACGCCTATTTCCATCTCAAGCTCCGAATAAATATCTTCCCGAATATCGGTCAGGGGCTTATATATGCAGGGGCTGTCTATGCCGTCCAGAAGATGCTCCGCCGCAATATCGCTGGCAAGATCCCACAGTTCTTCATGTTCAAAGCACCTGGGTGAGAAAAGATGTCTGAACAGACAATGAATGAGCATATGCATATAGGTTCTATTGACTATCGTGGGGCTGTCCCTGAAAACATCAAAGAGATAGTTGGGATTAAAGCGTATGTATGCAGAGTCACAGCCTATGGAAGCTGTGGTAAGGTCAAGACAGAAATCAAGGCTCAGCACGGCGGAATTTAAATAAGGAAGAGAGGTTAAAATATCCGTTACGGAAATGTTGAGTATTTTTTTCCCCATTTGTTCAAGCTTTTCTCTTTGTCTCAAAATAATATCATCCTTTACAGACTGAAAGTTTTCGCCTGTGCCTTTTGAGCGGCTGCCTGTGCAATGTAATCCATCAAAAGAGCATTGAATTTTGTTTTTTTATTTTCAGAGGAATAGTCAACAGCTCTTTTTGCCGTATGAACGGGTAAAAGAGAGTTTTTCACCAAAAAAGCAAGCATATCATATTTTTCAGTATTTATTATGCTTTCAATCAAATATGGAAGCGTTTTTTCTTCGGCGGAAAAATACTCGTTTCTGAAATATTCCTCGTACCTGTTTTTGGCGGTTTGTGAAATATCATAAGGATACATAAGTCTGTAAAGAGCTATAAAGGGAGCGGCTTTCACATCCTCGTGCTTTGCTTTATCGAAAAGTCTGTCATATTCCCTGAAATGAATGCCGTGTAATCCTGTGCATTCATGATACGCCATTCCGCAGCCGTCTATATCCAGACTGAAAAGCCTCGCCATGGTATTCTCGCTGTAAACGTAATCATAATCGGGGAAAAGCACAAAAGCTGTACCGTCCTCAAAAATAAGCTTGAATAAAATCCTGTTGTCGATGGAAGCCAGGATATCGCTTATTATCGCCTTATTATTTTCCTTGAAAGTAATTTCTATCTCCTCCAGGGCTCTGCATTGCCTGAATGCGGTGTCGTTAAAATAGCGTATACTGTCGCTCAGCTCTACTTTTTTTAGATCCTCACAGGACTGAAAGGCGAATTGATGAACCTCCTTTACGCTGTCAGGAATGGTAATGAGCTTTATACCTCCGACAGCAGCAAAAGCCCTGGCGGAAATGGCTGATACGGGCAGCGAATCTATGACGGCGGGAATGTGAACCTGCGTCTGTGCAAAGCTTGTTCCGCTTATGCTGATATATTTAGTATTGTTTTGTTCTTTTATTTCGTATTTAAGCAGCATATGACTCTTATCAGCCTGTATAGAGGCGGTATTCGGCATGGAATTTCTTTGAATATTTTCAATATTATAATACCGTTTTTCTTTTCTTGACAACTTAAAACGCTATTTGTATAATGTAGTCCGTTGCCGTAAAAGGCAGTTATTGAAACAGGAGGAAATTTACAATGTCTATCTGCCCCAAGAATAAATCATCGAGGTCACACAGAGACAAGAGAAGAGCCAATTGGAAAATGACAGCTCCCACACTTATCAAGTGCAGCCATTGCGGTGCTCTTTGCGCTCCTCACAGAGTTTGCAAGTCCTGTGGATATTATAATAAGAAGTCTGTAGTTGCTACGGAAGCCTGAGATTTAAAATTTTAAGGAATAAATCTGTATTATAGGACCATATGAATGACGTCGTATCATTATGCGGCGTTTTTTCCGTGTAAAGAAAAGTGTGTATTTAAAGGCTTTCAGCTCTCTTTAAGAGTATGGAAGCCTTGATTTTTGAATACCGCTCCTGTAAAATGTACGGGTTATGATGCGGATTTTGCAAGTTTGTCCGTATATGAAAAGAGGTGAACAGGATGAACGGAAATGTAAAAATAGCAATTGATGCTATGGGAGGAGATAATGCCCCTTTTGAGATAGTTAAGGGTGCGATTGCCGCAGTAAATGCTAATTCCGGTATTAGTGTCTGCCTTACGGGAAAGAAAGAAGAAATTGATAAGGTACTTAAAGATCTTACATTTGACAAAGAAAGAGTTGAGATTGTAGAAGCGAATGAAATTATAGAGATGGGCGAATCTCCGGTTCTTGCAATCAGACAAAAAAAGGATTCCTCGTTGGTAAAGGCAATGTACCTTGTAAAAGAGGGTAAATGCGACGCTTGTGTATCCGCAGGCTCAACGGGAGCCATACTTGTCGGAGGTCAGACCATAATAGGGAGACAAAAGGGTATTCAGCGTGCCCCGCTTGCTCCGCTTATTCCCACGGAAAAGGGAAAGGCTCTTCTTATAGACTGCGGCGCAAATGTTGATGCAAGACCTCAGCAGCTTATGCAGTTTGCAAAGATCGGTTCCGTATACATGGAAGAGATAATGAAGATCAAAAATCCCGGAGTGGCTCTTGTCAATATAGGAGCGGAAGAGGAAAAAGGGAATCAGCTTGTAAAAGAAACATTTCCGCTTCTTAAAAACAGTCCGGACATAAATTTTGTGGGAAATATTGAAGCCAGAGACATTCCGGCGGGACATGCCGACGTGGTGGTCTGCGACGCTTTTGTCGGAAATGTGATATTGAAAATGTACGAGGGAGTTGCAGCCAGTCTGACCAAAATTTTAAAAGACGGAATGATGTCGTCGCTTAGAGGAAAGATAGGAGGAGCAATCGTAAAGCCCGTTCTGAAAGCGACTCTTGCGGATTACGACACAAATAAACTCGGCGGAGCTCCTATGCTCGGACTTAATCATCTGGTTATAAAGGCTCACGGTTCAAGCAATGCCGAAAGCTTCCAAAAAGCCTGTGAGCAATGCGCACAGTTTCATGAGTCGGATATGACCAAAAAGCTTCAGGCAAAAATAGGTTTAACCGAAGACATATGATTCGGTTTATAGACAGATCAGTTTAGATTATGAAATCGGGAGATTGAAAATGGAAGAATTAACAAAATTAAAAGAGATAATAGCAAACGTATTGAATGTGGATCCCAATGAAATAACCGAAGAAACTACCTTTGTGGAAGATCTCGGAGCGGATTCTCTTGACGTGTTCCAGATCGTAATGGATCTTGAGGACGCATTTCAAATTCAGATTCCTCAGGAAGAGGTCGAAAAGATTACAACGGTCGGTCGTGCAGCAGAGCTTATAAAGGCTGCAAGAAGTTGAATAAAAAAGACATTTCCGCCGTTATTGTCGAAAAAAGGAAAGAGGAAGAGGCGCTTGAAAGACGCATAGGCTATAAATTCAAAAATCCTCTTTACCTCAGAACGGCGCTTTCTCACAGCTCCTATGTAAATGAAATGTCATCTAAAAATAAGGCTCAAATAATAAAAGACTATGAAAGGCTTGAATTTTTGGGTGACGCCGTACTTGAAATGGTGGTAAGTGAATATCTCTTCCTTTTGTATCCGGACATGAAGGAAGGAGATATGACAAAAAAACGCGCTTCTCTTGTTCGTGAAGAAGCACTTTTTTCCCGTGCCGACGATATAGATATAAAATCCGCCGTACTTCTTGGAAAAGGCGAAGAAAAGGGCGGAGGACGAAACAGAGCTTCAATCATATCGGACGCCATAGAAGCTCTTATAGGAGCGGTTTTTCTCGACGGCGGAATAGACTGTGCATCCAAATTTATCCATGACTTTATTTTAAAAAAAGACAAAGAAACGGCAAGCTGCGATTATAAAACCGTATTGCAGGAACTTGTTCAGTCAAGCGGCAGTGAAAAGATCAATTACAGACTCATAAGCACTAAAGGTCCGGAACATGCGAGGGTATTTGAAAGCTCCGCAATTCTTAACGGCAAAGAAATAGGCAGGGGTGAAGGCTCGTCAAAAAAACTTTCGGAACAGGAAGCCGCAAAAGAAGCTCTTTCCATACTCGGAAAAAATCCGTAAAATATCGTCATGGCTGCCGATGTATGAGGAGGATAAGAAATCTTATCCATGAAAACTTATGTCGGATTATATATAGCAGGATAAGATAGAACACGGACGTTCTGAATCTTAACGACGAGTGTTTACATCGGTACGGATGCCGATGTATGAGCGGGGATAAGAAATCTTATCCATGAAAACTTATGTCGGATTATACATATAGCAGGATAAGATAGAACACGGATGTTCTGAATCTTAACGACGAGTGTTTATCTCAGCATGGATGCTGATATATGAAGAGGATAAGAAATCTTATCCATGAAAACTTATGTCGGATTATACATATAGCAGGATAAGATAGAACAGGATGTTCCTAATCTTAACGACGAATGTTTACATCGGCATGGATGCCGATGTACGAGGAGATAAGATTTATGTACCTGAAATCACTTGAAATCCAAGGTTTCAAGTCGTTTGCCAATAAAATAAAGCTGGACTTCCATAACGGCATTACGGGCATAGTGGGTCCGAACGGTTCGGGAAAATCAAACGTGGCGGACGCCGTGCGCTGGGTTCTCGGAGAGCAGAGGACAAAGCAGCTTCGCGGATCGTCCATGCAGGATGTTATTTTTGCGGGGACTCAGATGAGAAATCCTCTGGGCTTTGCTTATGTTGCCATAACCCTTGATAATTCGGATCATTCTCTTGCCATTGATTTTGATGAAGTTACCGTTTCCAGAAGACTTTACAGATCCGGTGAATCCGAGTACAGGATAAACGGAGCTCTTTGCAGGCTCAAGGATATAAATGAGCTCTTTTACGATACGGGTATAGGTAAAGAGGGCTATTCCATAATAGGTCAGGGACAGATAGACCTTATCTTAAGTTCAAAGCCGGAGGACAGGAGAAATCTTTTTGATGAAGCCGCAGGTATAGTCAAATTTAAGATAAGAAAAGACGCCGCAATTCGCAAACTGGAGTCGGAAAAAGCCAATCTTTTAAGGCTTACGGATATTTTGTCGGAGCTTGAAAAGCAGATAATTCCTTTGGAGAAGCAGTCTGAAACCGCCAAAATTTATCTTAAGGACAGGGAAGAATTAAAAAAACTGGACGCAAATCTTTTTCTTGTGGAGTCAACTCAGCAAAGAAAGGATCTTGCGGAAACAAAAGAAAATTTGGATATAGCGATAAAGGGCTTGGAGGATTCCGAGAATAATCTTGAAGAGTCAAGAAGACTGTACGACGAAGTATCCTCCGCAATAAAGGAGCTTGACGATTTTATTTCCGAAGAGACAAGGCGCATGACCGAATCGAGCGTGATGAAGGAAAAGCTTGAAGGTCAAATTGCACTCTTAAACGAGCAGATAAGAAGCGCGCTTGCAAACGGCGAGCATTTTAATGTGCGAAAAGAGAGCCTTGAAAGTGAAATAAAAGAAATTTCCGAAGAGCTTTCTCAAAGGATAAGCTCAAGAGACAAGATTGATGCCGAGCTTTCAAGCTTTGAGGATGAGCATTCGGGAGCGGCTTCGGAGCATGAGAGCATAAGCCGCAGTATAGATGAAATAAATTCTGAAATTGAAGCTCTGAACGCACAAGCCTTATCATATCTTGAGATCAGATCGCAGTTAAGGAGCAGACTGGCTGCGCTTGATACCAGATCGGAGGCTGTAAGGATCAGGAAATCCGAGCTTACGGGAAAGCTTCTTAATGTAAAAAGCGATTCCAAATTGCAGGAGGAATCGATAGCGGCTCTTAGGAAAAAATTTGAAGATGTTACAAAAGAAATTTCCGATCTTAACGCTTCGCAAAAATCTGCGGAAGAAGAGCTTTCGGGGATAAAGGGAAAGCTTACCGGAATTGATGAAAAGCTGAGGAAGGCTCAGCAGGATTATCATTTGGCAAAATCTAGGCTGGATGCGCTTGTAAATATAGCTGAAAGATATGAGGGCTATGGAATGAGCGTAAAGAAGGTAATGGAAAGAAGAGGCGAAATATCCGGAATAGAGGGTGTGGTTGCCGACCTTATACGCACCAAGCCCGAGTACGAAACGGCGATTGAGATTGCTCTCGGCGGAAGTATACAAAATATCGTTACTGACACCTCGGATACGGCGAAAAAAATAATTGAGATACTTAAGAAAAATAAGGAGGGAAGGGCAACCTTTCTTCCTCTTGAATCCCTCGGAAGAAACCGTGACTTTGAGCCTAAATCCGCCTTAAATGAAAGGGGAGTAGTAGGCGTTGCCTCAGAACTTGTGACTACCGATCCCAAATACGGGGATGTTGCAAAATCTCTGCTCGGAAGAATATTAGTTACCGAAACTATTGACGACGCCGTTGCGATAAACAGAAAGTATAATCACAGCCTCAGAATAGTAACGCTCCAGGGTGAGCTTCTTGCTCCCGGAGGCTCGATTTCAGGAGGAGCTTTCAAAAATCAGTCAAACCTTCTCGGCAGGAGAAGAGAGATAGACGCTTTAAACGTGCAGGTAAAAGAATTTGAGAGGCTTCAGCTTGGTTTTCAGGAAGAAATAAAAAATGTAAAGTCCAGAAGAAACGAGCTCCGCATGGAAATCGACAGGGCAAGACTTGTTCTTCAGCAAAGGATCATAGAGCAAAATACAGCCCGCATAAGTGTTGAAAGAGAAGAAGAAAAGCAAAAAGAAGCCGAGATAAGCGCCGTTTCCATAAAGAAAGAAAATGAAGAGCTTGATTTACAGCTTATAAACATAGATAATGAGCGCAAAGATGTGGATTCAGAGCTTGAAGAGGCGAGAAAAGCGGAAGAAGCTGCACACGCTCAGGTTGAAAAAGCTCAAAAGAAGCTCAAGGAGCTTCAGGAAATGGAGCAGGAAGCCCAAAAAAAGGTTAATGCCAATTCTCTTGAAGCTGAAAAGATAAGGCAAAGACGCAGCTTCGAACAGGAAAATATAGAGCGGATAAATGAAGAGCTCAAACAAAGAAGAGACAGCTTGAGCGAGGTTGAAAATTCTTTGGAAATCAATACGGCTAATCTTGCAATTTTCAGGGCTGATGTTGAAAAGGTGACGCTTACTATACAGGAAAGTGCGGATAGTACCGATGAATCCAAGAGTCTTTTGACGAAAAAGCGCGTTGAAAAAGATGAACTCGGCACAAAGCAGCAGGAGTATTTCAAGCAGATAAACGATATGTCCGAGCAGATAACGGGCATGAATAAGGAAGTATCCCGTTTGGAAGCAATGAAAACAAGATTTTCGGATGCGATAGAGAATAAAATCAATTACATGTGGGAGGAATATGAAATCACTCTTTCGGATGCCGAACGGATGAAGGATGACAGCCTTGAAGACATTTCTTCCATGAAAAAGAGTATAGGCGCTCTCAAGGAGGCCATTAAAAAGCTCGGCAATGTCAATGTCGGAGCCATTGAAGAGTATAGGAGCGTAAAGGAAAGATATGAGTTTATGCACGCTCAATACGAGGATATAGTCAAGGCGGAAGAACAGCTTAAAGGCATTATAGCGGAGCTTGACAGATCCATGAGAGAGCAGTTTACGGAGCAGTTTGCAAGAATAGCGGAATCCTTCAATCTCGTATTCAGAGAAATGTTTGGAGGCGGTAAGGGAGAGCTTGAACTGATGGAGGGTGAAGATGTGCTTGACGCCGGGATTCGCATAATAGCGCAGCCTCCGGGAAAAAAGCTTCAAAATATGATGCAGCTCTCCGGAGGAGAAAAGGCTCTTACCGCAATAGCGCTCTTATTTGCTATCCAAAAGCTGAAGCCTTCGCCCTTTTGCCTCCTGGATGAGATAGAAGCGGCTCTTGACGAAAGCAATGTCATAAGGTTCGCAGGATATCTGCACAAGCTTAAGGATACTCAATTCATTGTTATTACTCACAGACGCGGAACTATGGAGGCTTCCGACAGGCTGTACGGGATCACCATGCAGGAAAAGGGGATATCGACGCTCGTATCGGTTAATCTTATTGATAAGGAGTTATCTGACTGATGGCAGGTTTTTTTTCAAAATTAAAAGAGGGTCTTTCTAAAACCCGAGACAATATGATCAGGGGACTTGATAATGTATTTAAGGGCTATTCCAATATTGACGATGAATTTTATGAGGAAATAGAAGAAACCCTGATAATGGGGGACGTGGGCATTGCCGCGACCTCAAAAATAATGGATAATCTGAGGCTTAAGGTCAAGGAGCAGAATATAAGAGAGGCTTCCGCATGCAGAAGCATACTCATGGAAGATATACTTTCGCAGATGAAAACGGCGGATGATGCGTATGAATTTTTAAATCACCGCACGGTTATCTTTGTAATAGGTGTGAACGGAGTCGGAAAAACCACCTCCGTCGGCAAGCTTTCCTCGGTTTTCAAAAAAGAAGGGAAAAAAGTTCTCGTTGCGGCAGCCGACACATATAGAGCCGCGGCGGCGGAGCAGCTTGAGGAATGGACAAAAAGAGCGGGTGTTCCCATTATTACCGGACGTGAGGGCGCCGATCCTTCAAGCGTGCTTTATGACGCTGCGGCGGCTGCAAAGGCAAGGGACATAGATATCCTGATAGTGGATACTGCGGGAAGGCTCCATAACAAAAAGAATCTTATGGAAGAGCTGAAAAAAATGAACCGTATATTGGATAAGGAGCTGTCCGACTGGAAGAGAGAAAATTTTATAGTTCTCGATGGAACGACGGGGCAAAATGCTCTTGCGCAGGCAAAAGAATTCGGAGAAACAGCCGATCTTACGGGTATAGTTCTTACCAAGCTTGACGGGACGGCAAGGGGAGGAATAGCCATAGCCATAGTTTCGGAGCTTAATATTCCGGTGAAATATATAGGAGTGGGGGAAGCGATAGATGATTTGGAGCGTTTCCACCCTGAAGAATTTATAGAAGCATTGTTTGAAAGACGTACAGAGCCCTCGGAAGCAACTGAGAAAAAGGAATAGACCTATGATCGCTTGCACGGAAGTAAGCGGTACGATGAGAAAAATATGAGGAACAGGGAAGTTCTATATTTACCGGCGAAATGTATATCGCTTGCACGGAAGTAAGCGGTATGAGGAGAAAAATATGAGGAACACGGAAGTTCTATATTTACCGACGAAATGCATATCGCTTGCACGGAAGTAAGCGGTACGAGGAGGAAAATATGAGGAACAGGGAAGTTCTATATTTACCGACGAAATGTATATTGCTTGCACGGAAGTAAGCGGTACGAGGAGGAAAATATGAGGAACAGGGAAGTTCTATATTTACCGACGAAATGTATATTGCTTGCATGGATGTAAGCGGTACGAGGAGGAAAATATGAGGAACAGGGATGTTCTATATTTTACGACGAAGTGCTTACCGCTTACACGGACGTAAGCGGTATGAGGAGGAAAATATTATGGAAAATAACACCAACACCAACCCCCGCCGCATAAAAAATGAAAATGAGCAGAACGATGAGATATATGAAGTCGATTTAATGGAAGACGACGGAGAAGAGTATATATGGAATAAGCCTAAAAAGAATAAGCATAGAAAAAGACGAAATAAAGGCGGATTTATAGGTCCCTTTTTACTAGGGCTAATCTGTGTGGCTGCAATTTCCGCCGCCATTTTTTTATATATAAAATATGACGAAGCACTTCAAAAAAGCATTGAATCTGATAAAAGAAGCGCTGAACTTGAGGCGAAGCTGGAAACGGCGCTTGTCCCCGAAAAAGTGGAGCAGATGACGACAGAGGCAAAAGAGAGCGGTAAAGCCGAGGTCATGGATCAAATAAAGGGAAGCCTAAGCGGCGGAGAAAAAGGACCTTTAGATACTATAAGAGATCTTTTTCCGGAGAGCATTTTATTGGCGTATCGAGGAAACTATATTTTTACCGACATTAACAGAGAGCTTCCTCAAAACAATTATAACAGCACGGATTTTAGTCTCGGAGAAAGCAAAAGATTGAGCTATGTCGGAAGCGATACGGGGTTAACTACCGAATTCGGAATAGATGTATCCTCTTTTCAGGGGGATATTGACTGGAAGGCGGTTGCGGCGGACGGAGTCAAGTTTGCTTTTATAAGAGCCGGATACAGGGGCTGGGGAGAAAAGGCGACCTTTAATGCGGATGAAAAATTTGTTCAAAATATTGAGGGTGCAACCGAAAACGGCATATCCGTCGGCGTATACTGGGTGACTCATGCCGTTGACAAAGCCGATGTGGATGTTGAGCTGAATTTTTTATATGAGATAATCGATCCGTATAAGGATAAAATAACATATCCTCTGGTCTATGATTTGGAGCAGCCCGAAACGGAAGAAAACAGAATATGGAATTTGTCCAAGGAGCAGATGACGGAAAATGCGGTTCATTTTTTGAATTCCGCAAAAGAAAAGGGCTACACGCCTATGTTTTACGGCAATCTGACTACCTTTACCCTTTTGGTGGATACGACTCAGATCTTAAATTACCCCTGCTGGTTTGCCTGGTATTCGGTACCCCTTTATTATCCGTATGATTTCAATATCTGGCAGTACGGCTTTGCCAAGGTTAACGGGATAAAGGGCGAGGTTGATGTAAATATACTAATGAAAAAGGTGTGGTAGTCTCGAAAAAAGGCGATTGGAATTTTTGAGAGTATGAAACCTTTTCTGTAAAAAGTAAATATATCAATTACTAAAGGTCTCCTGTGATATAAACTATATCATAGGAGGCTTTTATGATGACAAAGAAAGAAAAGAAGCCCGTTCACCACGTGCAGATGACAGAAGGAAAAAGGCAGATCATAAGGGGGCTCTTGCAGGAGTACGATATTGAAAGCGCTCAGGATATTCAAGAAGCTCTAAAGGATCTGCTTGGAGGAACCGGCAAAGAAATGCCGGAAGTCGAAATGGATGATCACTTAGGCTATGAGAAATCTGAACGCTCAGACTCAGAGGATGCCCGTAACGGCTATAAGCAAAAAACTCTAAACTCAAGCTACGGCTCAATGAAAATTGATGTTCCACAGGATAGGAAATCCACATTTGAACCTCGTATAGTAAAAAAACGTCAAAAGGACATTTCCGATATCGACAGTAAAATAATCTCAATGTATGCGAAGGGAATGACTACAAGGCAGATCTCCGACACCCTTATGGACATCTACGGCTCCTAAGCTTCCGAGGGCTTTATTTCTGATGTAACCGATAAGATACTGCCACAGATTGAGGAATGGCAGAACCGCCCCTTGTGCGAACTGCACCCTGTCCTTTATATAGATGCAATCCACTATTCAGTAAGAGACAGCGGTGTGATCAGGAAGCTTGCAGCCTACGTCATACCGGGAATCAATGCTCATAGTCGATAAGGAAGCAGGCAACAAACAAAACACACAAGGACAGCCCGCCCCGCGCTATTCCGAAGCATAATAATAACCACTGAAGCGAACAAATTGTCAAATCTGTTCGCTTCAGTGGTTTTGTTCTGTGGTTCTAATCAAATGGTATAGGGTTTGATATTGGGTGGTTGTTTCCTGAAAAAAAGGTGAGCGCAACAATAGCAACAACAATTATCCCTAGTACAATGGTGACAATATATTGAAGATATGTTACTTTCTTTCCACTCAATTTAGTGCGAATAATCCAAACGACTACAATCAGAGTCAGTAGGATCAATGCAATAACGAGAGCAATCGAAACTTGCTGAGAATATCGAGAAAAGAAGTCCATAATTGCACCCCGACCGTCAATTAAAGTATAATACTGATTTGTATAAACTGGAGCTATTACACCATGTTGCAAAGTCATATTCTGCCTTGCCAGCCCAGTTCGAAGTCAGGATTTTCACTGTTCCGTCTAAGTATATACGTGTGACGGTTACCCAGTGCCACGACAAATTTTCAATCGGCGAGTTCCATGTTTGCAAAAGAACTGGACGCTCCGCATTAAGACCTGTTGCAATATAATTCCTAACATTTGTTGTATTCCAAGTTGAGTTATCCTCAACTCCCGACAGTGATACATTTCGATAATCTGCCCATTCTTCAACTTTAGATTTAAGGGTGGACCAATTGGGTATGCCCCAAATAGCAGGCGACAGGCAATAATCATAAAGTTGTTTTTGAAATGCAGAGAACTGCGTTTTTGTTATTCCGCTTTTAGTATAGAGATCTGATTTCCCGCTAACATTTTGCGACATATAATGCAAGGCATTTGCCGCAGCTGTTAGACCACAGGCGCGGTCTGCCCAAAAAGATGAAACTCCTTCGTCTGTTAGCCAACCTTGATATCCTCCATAGTATACGCCACCTGTAACTGAAACGGGAACAAATCCACCATAATCCCAATTATCCAATGAACCGTATACATATGTTATGGCTCTTTGTGGTTCTGTATAAATTTCGTTAGCATTCTCTGCAAGCAAGTAAGTGGTCTCTGCATCATATTCTGACATGTCTGTTACTTCAATTCTGTTTCCAGATAAGTTAATTTTGTCAAATGTGTTGGCACTTCCAACAAAGAAAGCATCTGGAAATACATATACAATTACATCACCTCGGCTACACTCGTTGGAAGCCTCTATGACATATGAGGCATAATCGGAAGCCCCAGACCCTTCGCAAGTAGCCAAGACGACATTGATGCCGTTTATATCACTAACAACACTGTATCCAACTAATTCTTCTGCTTGATTGTATAGAGGTACAAAAAACGCATATGGAGTAAGCTCTACATCGTATAATAGAATCCATGTACTGCTTTCTCCTACTCTTGCCGATTCAAATTCGCCTTTCAACGCTTTTTCAATAATTGGCGTTAGTTCTTCTGCTCGTTGCGTGACTGTCAAATCAATCGAGAATGTATCGATTGCGTGCGCTGATGTTCCGAATGGTATAACCAATGAGACAACAAGTATCGATAGCAACCATTGTCTTAACAACTTTTTCATTTTATCCTCTTCTTATATACAGCGGATCGAAAACCTTATAGCAACGACAGTTGTTCTTGCTAAAATAAAAAGCGCACAAGCAGACTACTATCAGTCCAGCTTATGCGCCCATGTGAATGTTTTTGATTTGTCCTCTCCACAATTGGGGACTGCACCAAAATCGTGTTCGCCATAAACCAAACTGCTTGCCATAAAAACGATACATGATGTTACCTCCAATCTCATCAAGCGTCAGACAGCCCATACCATCTGCAAACTAAGTATAGCACATTCTCATGGAAAATTCAATGGAATGAGGATATTTCTTTGTGAAATTATTGTGAACGTAGCGCAGCCAGTCGTGGTCGTCAACGGTCAAGATGAACGGCGCAAAATGCGCCGCCGTTGACAGCCGCGCCTGTCCGCGCTGACGGGCAATCAAGGGGAGCAACAGCCTAAAACGCTGTCGCTCCCCTTTGACTATGAGAACGAAAACCGAATACCGCCGCAACATGAGCCGCAGAGATTTTCCAAAAATCCTGCGGCTTTTTTTGCGCCCGTTTGGAAGTTGAGGGTGTCCGTACCGTAGTAGTAGTGAGAAAAATATTTTGCGTCATGCCCTAAAAACTTTGGCATTTTCCGCTTCCCCGGTGGTGAAGGGAGTAAGGAGGACAACGAAACGCCGGACGGGGGCGAAGTGCGCGGTAGTCAGAGAGAGCCTTAATTCAACCTACCGTAAGCTCAATCGCCAAAGGAGCGTATTTCCAAGCGACCGGGCGCTGCTAAAAGCGCTATACCTGGCTACATTTGAGGCTACCAAAAAATGGACTATGCAGATAAGGAACCGGGGAAAGATATATGGAGAGTTGTCAATCATGTACGAAGGCAGACTTCCCGAGTAAGCTATTAAAAAAAGAACGGGCGGTACTGCCGCCTGTTCTTGACATGTATTTATACTTAAAGTATATATAAATCAACTACCGGATTTAAGGAACTAACTATTTTTCATCCGATCCGGACATGAATTTATCACAGGAAACCTTATTTACAGAAATAGATTCACACTCTCATAAAATCCCCCCTAATAAGACACTACTATTTTTAATAGATAATACTCTTTCTTATCTCTGAACAGCTTATCTATTTCATTCACATTCGACCACTTCAGTAGAATTTCCGTAGTTTGATCCTTTGCAACCTGTAATTGAAATTTTTGAACTACTGATGTTATTCCTTCAAGCATATGCTCATCTTTTATTGGGAACTCAATTCTACTGTATGAAATCAAATTTATATATTCTTTTTCCTCAATGCTCCAACCGGCAATAGGAAGATATTGTGGAAGAATGACTTCAACAATATCATTTTCTTCTTCCATTTTAATTCTAATTACAGAATCCACCATGGAATCTATATGTGAATCATCCGCAATTTCAATAGGGTAAGATTTATTGTTAATTATTACAACATTGTTTTGCGGGTATCCTATTTCGTCCAGAGGAAATTCCACATCCATTTCGTTATCCTCTTTTTTATCATCCGTTTTTTTATCATCAGATACAGATATTTTACTACATCCTCCCAATAAAAACATGACAGGAACCATAAAAGCACAAAGTAAAATGACTAAAACCTTCTTGTATACTGCCATGCATTTGCTCCTCCTAAGCTATACTTTCCGTTGTTTTACATTCACATTCAAAGTATGTTCATAAGTAAAATCAATCACCATTCTTATACCTCTGAGGGTTACTATAATTCATAAAGTTCCACCTCTCTTCATTATTTTGAACATTGATATGAACAGGTGATTATCAACCGCAACTACAATTTGGACACTTATAAGTTTTTTCTCCATCTAAATCAAACACTGTATAGATACAAGCATCCAATGCTCTTGCTATTTTATTTGCGACTCTCATTGACGGTTCTATCTCGTTTTTTTTAAGTAAACTTATATATTGTCTTGAAATGCCTATATTTTCAACAAGTTTTGCTTGGGTAATTCTTTTTTCTTTTCTAAGTTCTTTTATTCTATTTTTCACGTTATTGCCGCTTTCTACTTTTAGATTAAGTATACCATTTAATAAGATTTGCAAAAATAAAATGTCAAGCATAGGATTATATGTGATGCAACATTCTGCTGACGGTGTCAAGAAAAAATACTTGACACCTTTTTATTATGGTTATATTATTCTAAAGTTCCTTAAAGTTTACGTATATCGGTAAAGCGGGGAGTGATTTTACGGAGACAATAGTAAATAAAGGGCTTTTATATGATTTTTACGGCGAGCTGCTTACCGAGCGCCAGCGTGAAATATACGAAGCGTCCGTCTATAACGATATGTCGCTTGCGGAAATAGCGTCCGACTTCAATATAAGCAGACAGGGTGTTTCAGAGCTTTTAAAAAGAGCGACTAAGACCATGCAGGATTATGAAGCCAAGCTTCATATGCTTAAAAAATTTAAAGAAATCAGCTTATCCTGCGCTGCGATTGAAGAGTGTTTTCAAAAAGAAGGCTTTTCAAAAGAAATAAAACCCCGTATTACAAAAGAAGTAGCAAATATACGTAAAGTTTTGAATATGTAATATAAAGCAAGCCGCACGGGCGGCAAAAGAAAGAGAAGATATGGCATTTGAGTCACTTACGGCAAAACTGCAAAATGTTTTTAAAAACCTTAGAGGAAAGGGGCGTCTTTCGGAAGAGGACGTCAAGCTTGCCTGCAGGGAAGTTAAGATGGCTCTGCTTGAAGCCGATGTTAATTTTAAGGTTGTAAAGGATTTTGTCAAAAAAATAGAAGAACGTGCTGTCGGTACCGAAGTAATGAACGGCTTGAATCCCGGGCAGCAGGTCATAAAGATAGTAAATGAAGAGCTTACCGCTCTTATGGGGTCTGATACCAAAGAGCTTGAGCTTAAAGGCTCGGGTATAACCGTTATAATGATGTGCGGACTTCAAGGCTCGGGTAAAACCACCTCCGCGGCGAAGATCGCGGCAAAGATAAGATCAAAGGGAAAAGCGCCTCTCCTTGTCGCCTGTGACATATACAGACCCGCAGCCATAGAGCAGCTGAGGGTAAACGCACAAAAGGTGGAGGTCGATCTGTTTGAAATGGGCACGGAGGTGTCTCCAGTTGAAATAGCAAAGCAGTCTCTTCAATATGCCAAAAACAACGGAAAGAACGTGGTTATTTTGGATACCGCCGGACGTCTCCAGATAGATGAGGCGCTGATGCAGGAGCTCGTGGATATAAAAAATACGGTTGAGGTATATCAGACGCTTCTTGTAGTGGATGCGATGACGGGTCAGGAAGCTGTCAATGTGGCAAGCACCTTTAATGAAAGAGTCGGAATAACGGGACTTATTTTATCAAAGCTTGACGGAGATACCAGAGGCGGAGCCGCTTTATCGGCAAGAGCCGTAACCGGAAAGCCCATACTTTTTGTAGGTATGGGAGAGAAGCTGTCAGATCTTGAGCAGTTTTATCCAGATCGTATGACAAGCAGGATACTCGGCATGGGAGATGTCCTTACCCTTATAGATAAGGCTGTTGAAGCCAATCTTGAACTTGATGAGCAAAAAGAGCGTGAAATGGAGGCAAAGCTCAGAAAAGGAAAAATGGATTTCGATATGTACCTTGAGAGCATGAAGCAGATGCGGAAGATGGGCGGATTCGGATCGATACTGGGAATGCTCGGTATGGGACCCAGGCTGGACGAGGGTATGCTGCCTGATGAAAAGCAGCTTGCAAAGCTTGAAGCGATAGTTCTTTCCATGACTCCCGAGGAAAGACAAAATCCCAAGCTTATGAATCCCAGAAGAAAGACCCGCATAGCGAGAGGAAGCGGAAATGATATTTCGGAGGTTAATCGCTTCATTAAGCAGTTTGAGCAGGCTTCAAAGGTTATGAAGCAGTTCGGAGGAGGGAAAAGAGGACTTTCCGGAATGATGAGGGGATTCGGCGGAGGTATTCCTAACGGAGCTTTTCCCAAGGGAAGAAGATAAAAGTGTTATATGTCTAAATAAATAGACTTAAACAATATACATTAAAAAGTGTAAACACACGGAAATGAGGACAAAATGGTTAAAATCAGATTGAGCAGAATTGGTAAAAAGAAGGTTCCTTTTTACAGGGTTATAGTATCGGACTCGAAATTCCCGACAGACGGAAGATTCATCGAGCAGATCGGAACCTATGATCCCAATACGGATCCTTCAACGGTAAAGATTGACGCCGAGCTTGCCAAAAAGTGGATTGCAAACGGCGCACAGCCTACCGAAAGCGTTAAAAAGCTTTTGAAGCAGGCGGGAATCAAATAAATTTTGTAAAACGAATGAATTGGTGAATATTATGAAACAGCTTGTAGAAGTTATCGCCAGGGCTTTGGTCGAAAAACCGGATGAAGTGGTTGTGACCGAAGAAAAAGGCAAAGATAATGTGCTGATTACCTTGAAGGTCGCTCAAAGCGATATGGGCAGAGTCATAGGTCGTCAGGGCAGAATAGCAAAGGCGATCAGAAGTGTTGTAAAGGCTGCGTCCACAAAAGAAAATATCAGAGCGGACGTGGACATAAGATAAAATTTACAGATGGATGCTGTCTAAGTGATGGCATCTATTTTTTACTTTGGCAGTGAGAAGGTGACCGAGCCTGCTCGAAATCTTTAAGAATACTGCGATAGTTAATAAGAGGACAGCTTATGCCCGTTTGTACCTTTCATATTATGACTCTTTTTCCGGAGATGATTGATGCTATAAGACATTCAATAATGGGAAGAGCTTTAAGCAAGGGAGTTGTGGGACTTGAAACCTATCAGATAAGAGATTATTCCGCTGATGAAAAGCACCACAAGGTCGATGACTATACCTACGGAGGCGGAGCCGGTATGCTTATGGCGGCTCAGCCTATTTATGATTGCTATAAAGCGGTTTTGGAAAAGACGTCAAAATCCGAATCGGAAACCGTTGCGGTTTATGTTACTCCTCAGGGAGTTCCGTTTACTCAGAAGATAGCCCGGAGCTTATCTGAAAAGAAGGATATAATTATCTTATGCGGTCATTATGAAGGGGTGGACGAGCGTGTTCTTGATGAAATGGATGTACTGCGGATTTCTGTGGGAGATTATGTTTTGACAGGAGGAGAGCTTCCCGCCATGATAATAGCGGACGCCGTATCGAGGCTTGTTCCCGGAGTTCTTAATAATGACGAGTCCGCACGTACCGAGTCCTTTGATAATAATCTTTTGGAGTATCAGCAATATACAAGACCCGAGATATGGACCGTCGACGGACAAAGGCAGAGAAGAGTTCCCGAGATTTTATTGTCCGGTGATCATTCAAAGGTAGACAAGTGGAGGCTTGAGCAATCCGTTTTGCGAACTCAAAAATGGAGACCGGATCTATACGAAAAATATATAAGCGAAATGACGGACAGAACCTGAAATAAAGGCGGAATATGTTATGGAAGAAATAAAAGCAATCGAGCTTTCCTCTAAGGATCTTGAGGACAGAAAAAGATTTTTTGTGGTCGGAAATGTGGCATCTCCCCATGCGCTGAAGGGAGAGGTCAAGGTGTTTCCTCTTACCGATTATCCCGACAGATTTACCGGGGGTCTTGTACTTTACCTTGATACGCAAAGAGGCTCTGTACTTAAGCTTGAGGTTGAAAGGTCAAGGGTTGCGGGGAGAGTCGTGGTTGTCAAGTTTAAAGGACTTGACAAAATAGAGGACGTTGAGAGATATAAGGGAAGATCTCTTTATATAGACAGAAAAGACGCCGTTCCGCTTGAGGAGGGCGAGCATTATGTTGCCGATCTCATAGGACTGGATATAAAAGATGAGGACGGAAAACTTTTGGGAAAGCTTACCGACGTTATAAGCACGGGAGCAAATGACGTCTATGAAATGAAAAGAGAAGACAACGGACAGTTCGCCTATCTGCCCGTCATACCCGACTGTGTCCTTGACATAGATATAGAAAACAACACGGTAACCGTACATGTTATGGACGGTCTTTTGTAGGGCTGGGCTATGATCAAAAAGGTAATTATCGACTGCGATCCCGGTATAGATGATGCGCTTGCTCTTATGCTTGCGCTTTCCATGAAGGATAAGCTTGATGTTATAGGCATCACCGTTACGGCAGGCAATTGTCCTGTTGAAACGGGATATAAAAATGCTTTAAAAATTCTGGATTTTATGGGAAGACGGGATATTCCCGTTTATATGGGCGCTTCCAAACCGATAAAAAGAGCGTATATAGACGCCCTTGACACTCACGGCAGCGACGGGTTGGGTGAGAGCTTTTTAGCGGAAAATATGCCCTATGAAATAGAAAAAGAAACGGCTCTCGAGTTTATGACGAGAAGTCTGCTGTCGGACAAAATAAGCGTGATTGCTCTCGGACCGCTTACCAATCTTGCCGAGCTTTCAAAAGCCTCTTATGAGGCGTTTTCCAATATTGACGAGCTTGTTTCCATGGGAGGCTGCTTTAAGGCTCACGGCAACTGTTCTCCGGTCGCCGAATATAATTATTTTTGCGATCCGGACGCCGCCAAAATCGTATTCGATCTTATGTATACGCTTAATAAAAAAATTCATATGGCAGGTCTTGATGTCACGAGGAAAATAGTTTTAACTCCGAATCTTTTGAGCTGCATGAAAAGACTTGACCGCAGAATCGGTGAGTTTATTGAAAAAATAACCGGGTTTTATTTTGATTTTCATTGGGAATGGGAGCATATAATAGGCTGTGTAATAAACGACCCTCTTGCAGTCGCATATTTTGTATTTAGAGATCTGTGCAGCGGCTTTGAAGCCTTTGTCGATATAGAAACCGACGGTATCTGCATAGGTCAAAGCGTTGTGGATAGCATGAAGTTTTACAAAAAAAGACCTAATGCGGTTGTGCTTGTCGAAACGGACAGCCTTAAATTTTTTGAACTGTTTTTTTCTTATATATTTGGAAAAAGCGTTGAGGAGCTTGAGATTTTGAAGGAGCTTGTATAACGTACGGAGATTGAAAAGCAATGAGAGGCAGATATATTGCAACTTCACAAAATATGATAAGCATACACAAAATATGTGTAGTGGCGCTTGCCGTCGTACTCAATGTTTTGGGCGGTCATATAGCTCTTATGCTCCATCTGCCCATATACCTTGACAGCATGGGAACGGTTATGGCGGCAACGATATACGGTCCTTTCATAGGGGCGCTTCCCGCCCTGGTTTACGGTCTTGTTATGGGGTTTAGCGTTGATATATACGCTCTGTATTTTATGCCGGTCGGCATGCTGCTGGGAGTCTCTGCGGGTATTGTCTCAAAAATTTTTCCTCTTAAAAAATCCAAACTGATAGCGGGCGCATTCATTATTACGCTCCCCTCAACCGTACTTAGCTCCGTTATTGCGGCTGCGGTATTTGGAGGGGTCACATCCTCAGGTTCCACAATAATAGTGCAAATCTTAAATAAGCTCGGGCTTCCGCTTGTAACAAGCGTATTTGCGGTTCAGTTCGGAACGGATTATCTGGACAGGCTCATTTCCCTTATACTCGTGTCATACGTTCTAAATGCTGTTCCTGCGAATTTAATCAACGGGGGAGAGGCGAAAAAATAAAGCGGTCTTTTCTAAAGCATTCAGGTATTACGGATTTAAACAATATAACAGAGGCAAAAAAATGAAGGTTCTTATAACGGGAACAAGCAGGGGAATAGGAAGAGCCTGCGCCATAAAATATCTTGAAGAAGGCAATGAGGTTATAGGCTTTGACATAAAGGAAAGCAGTATAAAAGGATATGACTCTTACACTCATATGCTTGTTGATATATGCGGAGAGCTTCCGGATATCGGTAACGTGGATATTCTGGTAAACAATGCGGGCATACAGGAGGGTGAAAGAGTAATAGACGTAAATTTAAAGGGGACTGTTGCGGTTACGGAAAAATACGCATTTCATGATAACATAAAGTCCGTTGTATTTATGGCGTCTTCAAGCGCAAGCAGCGGAAGCGAATTTCCCTTATACGCCGCAAGTAAAGGCGGGGTCGTCAGCTATATGAAAAACACCGCTCTAAGGCTTGCAAAGTATTCCGCAGCCTGCAACAGCATTTCCGCCGGCGGAGTTTTAACGGAGCTTAACGAGCATATTATATCGGATCCCGAGCTTATGCGGGCATGCCTTGATGAAACTCTGCTTAATAAATGGGCGTCGGCGGAAGAAATAGCGGAGCTGTGCTTTTTTTTAACCAATATCAATAAGAGCATGACGGGTCAGGATATACTTGTGGACAACGGTGAACAGCTTAAATCCAATTTTATCTGGTAGAGATCAGATCTTTATTTTAAAAAAGGTTTATTTGTGGCGGATATAATATATGTTATTTTAATTTTACAAACGCTTTCTTGTAAATTGTATTTTATAACGATATAATAATTAAGCTGATGCTAAGTTCAGAACATCGAATTGGTATTGACTTGATGTTTTTATCAAAAACGGTTCATAAATTCTTATTTTTCCACAGGAGGAAATTTGAAATGGCAGATGTAAAGGTTGCAATTAACGGTTTTGGAAGAATTGGACGCCTCGCTTTTCGTCAGATGTTCGAAGCGGAAGGCTATGATGTTGTTGCTATTAACGATTTGACAAGTCCGTCTATGCTTGCTCATCTTTTAAAATATGATACTTCACAGGGACGCTTTATAGAGCTCGGTCATGAAAGTGATATAACCGCAGATGATGAAGCCGGTACCATAACGGTAAAGGGTCAGACCATAAAGATCTATAAAGAGCCCGATGCAAACAACTGCCCTTGGGGTCAGATCGGAGTTGATGTGGTTCTTGAATGCTCAGGCTTCTATACCGCAAAGGATAAGGCTCAGGCTCATATCAACGCCGGCGCTAAGAAGGTTGTTATCTCCGCTCCCGCCGGAAATGATCTTAAGACGGTTGTTTATAATGTAAACCACAACATTCTTACAAAGGACGATCAGATTATTTCCGCAGCATCATGTACTACAAACTGCCTTGCTCCCATGGCTAAAGCGCTTAACGACCTTGCTCCCATTGAGTCGGGAATCATGTGCACGATTCATGCTTATACCGGCGATCAGATGGTTCTTGACGGACCTCAGAGAAAGGGAGATCTCAGAAGATCACGCGCAGCCGCTGCAAATATCGTTCCCAATTCAACCGGAGCGGCAAAGGCTATCGGTCTTGTTATTCCCGAGCTTAACGGAAAGCTTATAGGCGCCGCACAGAGAGTTCCCGTAACGACAGGCTCAACAACGCTTCTTTTTGCGGTTGTAAACAAAAAGGTTACCAAGGAGGAGATCAATGCGGCAATGAAGGCGGCAGGAAACGAATCCTTCGGCTATACAACCGACGAAATAGTATCTTCGGATGTTATCGGAATGAAATACGGTTCGTTATTTGACGCCACACAGACAATGGTATCGGAGCTTCCCGACGGAAAGTGTCAGGTTGAAGTGGTTTCGTGGTATGACAATGAAAATTCATACACAAGCCAGATGGTACGTACTATCAAATACTTTGCTGAACTTGGATAAGTGAACTTAAGAATAAAATTTCGAAGCTACTTACAGCGGTTCGGTCCTATCGGACCTGACCGCTGTTTTTTATAAAAAGGAAAGCTTAGGAAGTTGTTCCGTTTTATAAAAACGCTGCGCTCAGGCTGCTCATCGGCGCCCTGACGTGTGCGGTACGCTTGGTGAAAATATCTGCTTTAAGAAATGAGGATAAGATAAATGGGATTGAATAAAAAAACAATTGACGATGTAAATTATGCGGGAAAGCGGGTTCTTGTCAGGTGTGACTTTAATGTGCCTCTTAAAAATGGAGAGATTACCGATGATACCAGAATAACTGCCGCCATTCCGACTATCGAAAAAATAGTTAACGATGGAGGCAGAGTCATTCTCTGCTCTCACCTCGGAAAGGTAAAGAACGGACCTAATGAGGCGGAATCGCTTGCTCCCGTCGCAAAAAGGCTCAGTGAAAGGCTTGGAAAGGAAGTTAAATTTACAGCTCTCGATACCGTAACGGGCAGCGAGGTAACTGAAGCCGTAAACGCTATGAAAGACGGAGATGTCATGCTTCTCCAAAATACCCGTTTCAGAGCCGAAGAAACAAAGAACGGAGAGGCTTTTTCCGGGGAGCTTGCCGATCTTTGCGATGATTATGTCTGCGACGCCTTCGGCTCATCTCACAGGGCACATTGCTCGGTGGAAGGAGTTACCAAATTCGTTACGCAAAAAGGCGGCTCATGTGCGGTAGGTTATCTTATGCAAAAGGAAATAGAGTTTCTCGGAAATGCCGTTGAAAATCCCGTAAGACCCTTTGTGGCTATACTGGGAGGGGCTAAGGTTGCCGACAAATTGAATGTAATAAACAATCTCCTTGAAAAATGCGATACTCTCATCATCGGCGGAGGAATGGCATATACATTTTTAAAGGCTAAGGGTTATGAGGTGGGAAGCTCCCTTGTTGACGACTCCAAGCTTGATTATTGTAAAGAGATGCTGGAAAAGGCGGAAAGGCTCGGAAAGAAGCTGCTTCTTCCTGCAGATACGGTTGTTGCGAAGAGCTTTCCCGATCCCATTGACGACGCAGGTATTGCCGTAAAGACGGTTGACTCGGACAAGATACCTTCGGATGAAATGGGACTTGATATCGGCGAAAAAACTATTGTCCTGTATTCCGAAGCCGTAAAGAATGCTAAAACCGTTGTATGGAACGGTCCCATGGGGGTTTTTGAAAATCCCGTGCTTGCAGCCGGAACAAAGGCTGTTGCAAAGGCGCTTTCAGAAACGAATGCAACTACCATAATCGGAGGAGGGGATTCCGCCGCTGCCGTAAATCAGCTCGGATTTGCGGATAAGATGTCGCACATTTCTACCGGCGGAGGGGCTTCACTGGAATTTTTGGAAGGCAAAAAGCTTCCGGGAGTTGAAGCTGCACAGGATAAATAAACCATAGTTCAAAGATCTACAGAAAGGAGCTGTTATGTCCAGACGTAAAATAGTTGCAGGAAACTGGAAAATGAATATGACAATTACCCAGACCAGGGAGCTTATCAATAAGCTTAAGCCTCTGGTCCAAAGTGACGATGTCGATGTGGTGTATTGCGTACCCGCCATTGATATTGCAGCGGCGGTAGCGGAGACTGCGGGAAGCGCCGTTTCCATAGGTGCGGAAAATATGTATTTTGAGGACAGCGGAGCATATACGGGCGAAATTTCTCCTGCAATGCTAAAGGACGCAGGGGTAAAGTATGTTATACTCGGGCATTCCGAAAGACGCGAGTATTTTAAGGAAAGCGACGAGGATATAAATAAAAAGGTGTTGAAGGCTCTTGAATACGGGCTTATTCCCATTATATGCTGCGGAGAATCGCTTGTTCAGAGAGAGCAGGGTATTACTATCGATCATATAAGGTGTCAGATAAAGATAGCTCTGCAAAGCGTGAGTTCGGAGCAGGTAAAAGGTCTTGTAATAGCATATGAACCGATATGGGCAATAGGAACAGGAAAAACGGCAACGTCCGATCAGGCGGAAGAAGTATGTAAGGCTATAAGAGATCTTATAAGGGAGCTCTACGACGATAGTACGGCTCAGGCGATACGTATTCAGTACGGCGGATCCGTAAACGGCAAAAATGCCGCGGAGCTTTTTGCAAAGCCCAACATTGACGGCGGTCTTGTGGGAGGAGCTTCGCTTAAAGAAGAATTCGGACAGATAGTCAATTACAAGTAATTATTTTAACGAGTCATGATTATAAAGATATAGCGTTTGAATGACGATATATATTCAGTTTTTCAAAAGCTATATCTTTTTATTTATATGTAGTATTTTATTGTTGACAAAAGAAAAGAAAATGACATAATGTTTTAACATTGTTAAAAAATTTACCCATTCAGGGAAAAGGTATGTTGGAAGCTTTAAGAAAATATTTTTTATCACGCAGATTAATACTTCCTATTTTGGTTGAAATAGTTACAATATCGGCTTCAAGACTTTCGCCCAGAAATGTTATATATTTTATGGCGGGCTTTTATCTTTTTCTGATTGTTTATTTTGCACCGGTTTTTTGCAGTAAACCTGTAAGAAAAGGAAAAAAAAGAAGGAAAGATTTTTTAATTCATTTTTTCGTTACCGCACTTGCTGCGCTGGTAGCTTTTTTTATGCGTAAATATGTGCTTTTGCTGGTACAAAAAAGCTGGCATAATGACGGCGTTATAGATATAGTCTGGAAAAATAATGTAGGCAGCATATTTTTTTATGCCTTAACCTTTATGATTCTAATGCCGCTCGGAGAGACTTTGTTTTTCAGATTTGCCCTTATTAAGCTGTCTTCTGCAAGAGAGGCTGTTTTATCTTCGATATTTTCAATACTGCTGCTGCTTCCGCTCCATGCGGACTCCATACACGGTATACTTCCGGTAGCGCTTCCTGCGCTTGCGATTACGGTTTGCTATTGTATTTTCAAAAATATATATGCCGTTTTGGCTGTGTATATAATATTTTGCGTACATGACAGCTTTGAAAATGTGGCATATTCATTGGCAAGACTCTATTTGAGATAGCTGTTTCGCATAATTCATCATTCAAAATCCGGTTAGGATGTTTACCGGCAAATTCGTCATTACGATTCTATTTGAGTAAACATAGATTATTATTATTTAGCATATTCTTTATACAGGTTTACATGATCCGTAACTACCCTTCTTGATCCGTGTCCCCGTGCCGTCGCACATACATAATGCTTTCCGCTTTCAGATACATAATAGCTTACGGCACAGTTAAGAGCCTCGACCGTGTATCCGGTTTTTGCTGCAACAACCGTTCCCGGCATTTCGATATTTTGGGTTCTGTCCAAAAAAAGGTTGAAAAAATATACTCCCTTAGGATGCTCTTTGGTAGTTGAGGTGGTATATTCTCCCGTCCTCATAACCTCCAAAAGTCTTTTGTTTGATACGGCGGCTTTCATTATCATAGCCATATCGATAAGAGCTACCGTTTGATTATCGTCGTACATTCCGGTGACATTTGTAAATTTGGTATGCTCGGAAAGCCCCATTGCCTTTACTCTTTTGTTCATAAGCTCCACGAGCTTATCCTCGCTTCCCACGGAATATCTTGCCATTCCTATCGCCGCATCGGCCCCGGAGGGCAGAATGGTTCCGTATTCAAGATCGGCAAGTGTTACGGTTTCTCCGACATCCCAGCTTACCGCACTTAGGGATTCCGAAAAAGTCAGATCGGTTATATCTCTCGTGATTGTAAATGTACCCGATCTGTCACTTATCTGTTCCTCCGCAACAAGCATGGTCAAAACCTTTGTCATTGAAGCGGGATATACGGCAACGTCCGCATTTCTTTCGACGAGGACGGTTCCTTCGTCCAGATCTATCAATACGGCGCTCTCGGAGTCTAAGAAAACATCATTCGAGCCCGCTTCGCTCTCTTCCGAAATATTGGATGAGCCCTGCCGGAGAGTGTCGTTGCCTGCGGCTGTATTTTTGGACATTTCCAAAGGAAGAGTAACGGTGCTTTCCGTGCGTACCGGTGAATATCCCCTGAAGAAGTGCTTTGCGTCCTCAGAAAGCTCGGCGCTGCCTTTTATTTCATAGTCCGGATCAAGACCGTCCGAATATCGGTAGTTGTCTATGGCTGCTTCCAGATCCTTTTCATAATCGGGAGTTTTGATATGCTGAGACTCCTCTTCAATATTGCTTTGATCGTGCAGCTTATCCGAAACGGAGTCGGTCTGTTTTGCGGTATTTTCTTTTTCGGAGCCGCCGGGAGAGCTCAGAAGCTTTACTTTAATAAGAAAAACCGCTGCGATAAAAATTATAAACAGCTTCAATTTTGCCTTAAAAACTTCGCGTTTTCTTTTTTTATAAATCGCCAAACGTCTGGCTTTTCTTTGCTTTCTTAATTCAGTTTCTGAAAGTTGTTTTTTATTCATTGCCGTTTCTGCTAAAAAATATGTTTATTTATTATTAAAGTCGGGTTGTCCGGATTTAGATAAAGCCTGATTCCGGTATAAAGCCCTGACATTTTTAAGCAAATCCGCTAAGGAAAGCTTTTCCGGAAATTATTTTATAAAAAATCCATAAAAATAAAATATAACAAACAGATGAATTCTATCATAAAAAATGTTATATAAAAAGGTAATGTAAAATTAACGGATTAAAAGTCAAGGAGATTATAATATGAGCCAGGCGGACAGATATTCGGAAGATCCCAACAGACAGTACCATATTCAGGTGGCAAAAGGTGAGGTCGGAAGATATGTAATTCTTCCGGGAGATCCGAAAAGATGCGCTAAAATAGCGGAATATTTGGAGGATGCCGAATTGATAGCCGATTCAAGGGAGTATGTCACCTATACAGGTAAGCTTAACGGAGTGAAGGTTTCCGTGACGAGTACCGGAATAGGAGGGCCGTCGGCTTCGATAGCCTTGGAAGAGCTTGTAAAGTGCGGAGCCGATACCTTTATAAGAGTAGGAACCTGCGGAGGTATGCAGCTTGATGTCATGGGAGGCGACGCCGTTATTTCCACATCGTCCGTCAGAATGGAGGGAACGACAAAGGAGTATGCGCCTATAGAGTATCCCGCCGTTGCCGATCCCGGGGTTTTGTTTGCCCTTATTGAAGCCGCAAAGAAGATTGACGCCAAGTATCATGTAGGAGTAACCCAGAGTAAGGACGCCTTTTACGGACAGCATAATCCCGAGCTTCTGCCCATGGGATATGATCTTATAAACAAATGGGATGCGTGGATAAAAATGGGCTGTCTTGCAAGCGAAATGGAGTCTGCGGCGCTCTTTATAGTAGGTTCATACTTAAGGGTAAGAGTGGGGAGCGTATTTCTCGTTATGGGCAATCAGGAAAGAGCAAAAAAAGGACTTGAAAATCCCATAGCACACGATATGGACATGCCTATAAAAATAGCCGTTGAAGCAATAAAAGAGCTTATAAAAGCGGATAAGTAAACATAAAAAATAATGAAGACAAAATGCCGAAACGGACTTCGGGTTTTGTCGAGGAGCGTATAGGACGGACAAGGATGTCCGTCCTGCGAAGGAGACAAAATTTATGAAAATCCCCGTACTGATTTTTTTTATACTCATGTATGTGCTTATGATCACGAAGCCCAGGCACAGACCCTTATATGCCTTGAGCGTTGCTCTTATATATTTGGTGCTGGGGGTTATACCTTTGAGAAACCTGCCGTCCATAATCAACTGGAACGTTCTTATGATGATTTCCGGAACCATGATTATAGTTTATTATTTTATCGAGTCGAGGATGCCGAATCTGCTTGCGGACGTGCTGCTTGACAAATCAAAGAATGTCATGTGGGTTACGATATATATGTCTTTGTTTTCCGGAATGATATCGGCTTTTATAGACAATGTCGCAACCGTTCTGATAGTGGCTCCCGTCGGACTTGCAATATGCAAAAAGCTTAATATAAATCCGGTCGGTATGATTTTGTCCATAGCGCTGTCATCCAATTTACAGGGAGCAGCCACCCTTGTCGGCGACACCACGTCCATTATGCTAGGCGATTATGCCGATATGAATTTTATGAATTTCTTTTGGATGCGGGGGAGACCCGGAATTTTCTTTGCGGTGGAGCTGGGAGCTCTTGCCACCGTACCCATAATGATGTTTTTGTTCAGACATAATATTGAGCCGGTCAGCACCTCGGGAAAGACGGATGTAAAGGATTTTATACCTACATTTATGCTTGTTTTTATGGTAATAGCGCTAATAACCGCCTCGTTTATTCCGAATACTCCCAATATTATTAACGGAAGCATTTGCTGCATACTTGCCCTTATCACCATAGTTGTAGATTATTTTAAAACTAAAAATGCGAATATAATAAAATCGGCAATATCAAATCTTGATTTTGAAACCTTATTTTTGCTCATAGGTCTTTTTGTGGTAATAGGGGGGATTTCAGAGGTAGGTATCATAGATAATTTTTCCGCCTGGATAGTAAAGGTGGGGGGAAATAACATATTTTTGCTTTACACCATAATAGTCTGGGGATCGGTCATCATTTCGGCTTTTGTGGACAATATCCCCTATGTGGCAACCATGCTTCCCGTGCTCGCCTCCGTAACCTCATCTCTCGGAACGGAGCCTTATATGCTGTATTTCGGACTTCTTACGGGGGCTACGCTTGGCGGGAATTTAACTCCTATCGGAGCTTCGGCGAATATAACGGCGGTCGGGCTTTTGAAAAAGGAAGGTCATGAGGTTTCTTTTTCTCAATTTATGAAAATAGGAATACCCTTTACCTTTGCAGCCGTGCTTGCAGGATATCTGTATATATGGATAGTCTGGGGCTGATAATAAATTCTTGACATTCAAAATATGTGATGATATGATGTTTCGGTGCTTAACATCAAGCAGAGCGCCTGCTCTCACCCCGTTGCTCAAGCTTACGGGAGTTCATATCAAGCAACAGCGGTATTTTGTGCTATGCTTATTTTGAATGACAGTGAGAGACGGACGCGGATGCGTTCGTTTTTTATTAGGAGGAAACAGCAATAGCCAGCAAGGATAATTATTTCATCAATGAACAGATCCGTGATAAGGAGGTTCGCGTTATCGCGGAAGACGGTTCGCAGCTTGGAGTCATGTCCGCTCAGGAAGCGCTTAAAGCGGCGGAAGAAGCGGGATCCGATCTTGTAAAAATTGCTCCCAATGCCAATCCGCCTGTTTGCCGGATTGTTGATTTCGGTAAATTTAAATATGAGCAGCTTCGCAAGGACAAGGAAGCAAGAAAGAAACAGCGCACGGTTGAGGTAAAAGAGATAAGGCTTTCGCCCAATATCGACACAAATGATCTTAATACCAAAACAAATTCGGCTAAGAAATTTCTCGAAAAGGGCAACAGGGTAAAGGTTACCCTCAGGTTCAGAGGAAGAGAGATGGCACATATGGGCGCCAGCATGCACATACTTACGGATTTTGCCGAGACTTTGTCGGAGGTGTCTACAATAGAGAGAGCACCCAAGGTTGAGGGGCGCAGCATGACGTTGCAGCTTGCCCCCAAGTCCGGTAGATAATATAAATGCACTCCGGGGTTATATCGGCCGGAAGCGAGGAGGAAACACAATGCAGCAGAAAATGAAGACAAAAAAAGCCGCCGCTAAGCGTTTCAAGGTGACGGGTACAGGTAAGCTTGTTAGAAATAAGGCAAATAAACGCCACATTCTGGCTAAGAAGACCACAAAGAGAAAGCGCGGTCTGCGTAAGGATATCGTTGTAGATAAGACAAATGAAAAGACAATGAAGCAGATACTGCCTTATATTTAATCGGGAGGTGTTAGGAAATGGCCAGAATTAAAGGCGCGATAGGCGCAAAGAAAAGACATAACAGAGTATTGAAGCTTGCTAAGGGCTACAGAGGAGCCCGCAGCAAACAGTACAGAATTGCCAAGCAGTCGGTAATGCGCGCTCTCAGCACATCATTTGCGGGACGTAAGCAGCGTAAGCGCGATATGAGAGCTCTTTGGATCACGCGTATCAATGCGGCTGCACGCATAAACGGACTTTCATACAGTAACTTAATGTACGGTCTTAAGCTTGCAGGCGTGGAAATCAATCGTAAGATGCTTGCCGATCTTGCCGTTACGGATCCGGACGGCTTCAAGACTCTTGCAGAGGTTGCAAAAGCTAAAATTGCTTAATTGATAAATGTTTTTAAGGACCTGCCTTGTCGGCGGGTCTTTTCTGCATTTATGCGAGTAATGAGTAAAAGTCCGGGCTTTCCCGGGATTTTGGTAAATGCTGCGATGACTAATAAAACCTGCAAAGCGCACTTTTCGCAGTTTTTATTAAAAAACTGTCGAAAAAAGATTTATAACATAAAAGGTTTTATTATAAGATAGTTATGAAATTTTTCAGATATAAAAATATTCGCAAGGAGGAATGATATGGCTGTATTGGACGCTCTTGAGCCGAAGTCGGTATTTAAGTTTTTTGAAGATATAAGTGCAGTTCCCAGAGGAAGCGGCAATGTAAAGGGGATAAGCGATTTTCTTGTAAAATTTGCAAAGGACAGAAATCTTGAGGTTGTTCAGGATGAGCTGCTGAATGTAATTATAAAAGCTCCCGCAACCGCAGGCTATGAGGATCATGAAAGAGTAATTCTTCAGGGACATATGGACATGGTGGCAGTGTGCGAAGAGGGCTCGGGAATAGACATGACCACCACTCCGATTAAGCTTCTTACCGACGGGGAATGGATCACCGCCGATAAAACCACTCTTGGAGCGGACGACGGAATAGCGGTTGCCATGTGCATGGCGATACTGGACTCAAAGGACATACCGCATCCTCCGCTTACCGTTCTCATCACGACGGATGAGGAAACGGGTATGTTCGGAGCCGTCGGTCTTGATCCCAAATATATAGATGCGAAGAAGCTTATCAATATCGACTCCGAGGATGAAGGGGTTATACTTTCAGGCTGTGCAGGCGGCGGAAGGTTCAACGCCCGTCTTTCCTATGAAAAAACAAAGGTCACGGGGACAAGGTGCAGACTCTCAATAAACGGACTTTCGGGCGGACATTCTGGAGCGCTTATTCACCTCGAAAGAGGAAATGCAAACTGCCTTATAGGCAGAATTTTATATCAGCTTACGGCAGGAGAAGGCTTTGATTTTTCCCTGATAAGCTTAAAGGGAGGCGAGGCGGACAATGCGATAGCAGCCGTTTCGGAAGCTTATATCGTGCTTCCGGAGGGAATCGATTTTGAAGCTTTTACAAGTGCGGCGGCTAAGATTGAATCGGAGATAAAATCTGAACTTGAAGGAAAAGATGATGGCTTCAAGCTTTCGGTTTCGGCTATGGAAAAGGGAAGCTTTGACTGCTTTGAAGCGGCATCCGCCAGGAAAGCTCTTGGACTTTTATGCTCAATGCCTAACGGAGTACAGGCTATGAGCGCTACAATGAAAGGACTTGTTGAAACCTCTTTGAATCTCGGTATACTGCGTACCGATGAGGAAAACGGTACTATTACTCTGTCCTATGCGGTACGTTCGTCAGTAGAGAGCTCAAAGCTTTTCCTGATAGATAAATTGAAGCTGATAGCTGAAGCCTTCGGCGCTGCTGCTAATACGTCCGGTTTATATCCGGGCTGGAAATACAGCACCGTTTCACCGCTTAGAGATACTCTTTCGCTGGTATATGAAAATATGTACGGCAAAAAGCCTGTAGTAGAGGCTATACATGCCGGAGTTGAGTGCGGCTTTTTTATAGAAAAGTCGGAGGGTCTTGACTGCGTATCCATAGGTCCAGATATGGAAGCCATACATTCTCCTGCCGAGAGGCTGTCGGTAGCCTCAACAAAAAATGTTTACGAATATCTTTGTGAAGTGCTTAAGGCTTTATAAAAAATACCTTATAAAAAACTATTGCATTTGCAACAGTACCCAAAAAGGGTTAGAATGACTCTGACGGTTGTGAATGTATCGTTGTCAGGGACGACATTGAAAGGAGTTTTTATATGGCACTGAAAGATATATTATTCGGTTCGGAAGAAGAGAATTTGGATGAAGCCCACCGCATGGGAGTAAAGACCGGAGAGATAGTTTCCGATGAAGTAACTACCGATATGATGATAATAGATATCATCAATGAGCACCCTATAGCTTCTCAGTTTCTTATGGATCTGGGAATGGGCTGTATTTTCTGCCCGGCATCCATGATGGAGACCCTGGAGCAGGCGTGTGCGGTCCACGGAATAGATGCGGACGAGGTCTGTGCTGCACTTAATGAAAAGCTGGAGTCTTACAAAGAATAAATTATTATGGATAATATTGCCGTTCTGATTCCCTGTTATAACGAAGAGAAGACAATAGAAAAGGTTATTTCGGATGCAAAGAAAGCTCTTCCGGATGCCGTGATTTATGTATATAACAACAATTCGACGGATGCCACGGCGGATATCGCAGTGAGAGCGGGAGCCGTTGTCAGAAATGAGTATATGCAGGGAAAGGGCAATGTTATCCGCAGAATGTTCAGAGAAATAGACGCACGCTGTTATATTATGGTGGACGGCGACGACACCTATCCCATGGAGGCGGCGCCTGAAATGGTCAGGCTTGTCCTTGAAAAAAATGCAGACATGGTTATAGGCGACAGGCTTTCATCCACCTATTACACTCAGAATAAAAGACCCTTTCACAATTTCGGAAACTCGCTTGTCATGCATTCCATTAACAGGCTTTTCAACTGTAAGATCAAGGATATCATGACGGGCTACAGAGCCTTTTCCTACGGATTTGTAAAGACCTTTCCGGTTTTGTCCAGGGGTTTTGAGATCGAGACGGAGATGACCATACACTCCGTCTATAATAACTTGCAGATTGAAAATGTCGTTATAGAATACAGAGATCGTCCGGACGGCTCGGTATCCAAGCTCAACACCTTCAGTGACGGTTTCAAGGTTTTGGGCACGATATTCAGATTATATAGAGATTACAAGCCCATGGGCTTCTTTTCATTACTTGCCCTTGCCCTTGCGATCTTATCCTTGGTCTTTGTTGTGCCCGTTTTTTTAGGATATTGGGAAACGGGACTTGTTACAAGGTTTCCCACTCTTATAGTATGCGGATTTACCATGATCGCCGCACTCCAGTCCTTTTTTACCGGAGCAATTCTTTCCAGCATGGCTCTTAATCACAGAAGAACCTTTGAAAACAGACTTAATGTGCTGAAATCGGCTCGCAGCCTCGAGGTTGAAAAAGAGTCGGATTTTGCAGGAGATAAGTAATGCTTGGCGCTGCGAGTATATTGACAGCTGTATTTTGGCTTGTTGTTGTACCGGTTTTTTCGGGTTTTCTTTTTTCATTCTTTTTGCCGGAACATAAATGTACGATTTCAACGGTTTTTATTTCCGGCTTTCTTTTACAGGCTTCAATTTTTGAGTGCATTTCGGTAGCCTGTATGATATTTATAAATCCTCGTTATAAGCCCTTTTATATTTGTTCACGGATATTTGTTTTTTTTATGCTTGCGGTATCGGCGGCAGGGGCTTACATCGCCTTTAAAAGATTTAAAGAAGAACGTTACTTTAATGCCGAAAATTTTTTTATTGGCGCAGGCAATAAACCGAAGTCAGGGTCTGCCGGGAACACCGGCGAATGCCTTAATCGCAATAACGGGGAAAATCCGCAAAGCGTGTTTTCTTTGGTTTTAAGGCTTTTTCCGGGAGAGAGGCGCATAGAGCTTGATAACGTGTCGGATCCTGATACTGATCTTTTCATATATAAGAAAAGATATACAAGAGAAGGTCTTGTGTATCTGATGATTTTTGCGGCGATTTTAATTTTTCAATTATATATGGCTGTAAGCAGGAGCTCTTTTGACGGGGATGACGCCTATTATGTAGTACAGTCGCTCCAGGCGCAGACGACGGGTACAATGTACAGATATAATCCGTATATAGGCTACAATACTCCCATCGATATAAGACATGCTCTTGCCATGTTTCCCATATGGAGCGCCTTTGTGGCATATGTAAGCGGTATCCACTCCACGATATTTGTACATACTGTTCTTCCCGTGTTCCTTATACCGTTCACTTACATTGTGTATTCGGAGATTGCGGGCATCATATTCAAAAAAAAACGTAATTTGCTTCCCTTGTTTATGTGCATACTTTCCGTTTATCAAATGTTCGGAAACGTGTCCATATACACAAGTGAAACCTTCTTTTTGACCCGCACCTGGCAGGGGAAATCAGTGCTTGCCAATATAGCTCTTCCTCTGGTTATTTGGCTTTTTTGTCGAATATTTGACGAGAATATGACAGGTACGGGAACTGAGGAAAAAAAAGATGATATTTCCCCTTGGCTGCTGATAGCGCTCAATAATTTTTTTGCGGGTATGGCGACGTCCATGGGAGTCATGCTTGTAGGAATCCTTGTCGGAATACTCACGATGGCACTTGTTTTATATACCAAGAGGCTGAGATTTGTACTATACGCCTTGCTTTCAGAGCTGCCGGCAATAGTCTATGTGATATTGTATCTTGTGTTATAAGGAAGAAGCTGAAATGCTGGAGTGGTTCATTGATGTCTGCAAACAGAATATAGGAACGTTCGGGCTTTATTTCGGTGCGTCCCTTTTGCCCCTTCTGTATGTGTTTGCTCTTGCATACTGCCTTATAAAAGAAAAGAGAGCATGGATCAAAATTGTATTATTGACTTGTCCGCTGCTGCTTTTATGTGCCTTTCTTTTTCCGTTTACAAGGCTTTTTTATCTTAAATTCATAGATGAACAAGCCACCTATTACAGACTTTTATGGCTCCTTCCCGTAGGGGCTACCGTTTCTTATGCCTTTACCGCCCTGTTCAGGTTAAAAAAGGCTCAGGGACTGATATTGAGTATTCTTTTTATATCGCTTTTAGGATCGCTCGTATACAAATCTCCCCATATTACAAAGGCTTCAAATCCGTATCACTTAAACCGGGAGGTTATAGATGTCTGCGATGCGATTCTGGAGAACGGCGAAGATAGAGTTGACGCCTGCGTTCCCGTTGAATTTGTTCATCAGGTGAGACAATATACCACAAAGATTGTTCTTGTAATGGGACGCGATGCGGTGGAGCCTTCTTGGAATTACTACAATGAAATTTATCCGCTTGTCACCTCGGAAAAGATTGATTTTGACGAGCTGTTTCCCGTTTTGGAGAGTGTTGCCTGCAACTGTCTCGTACTTCATGAGTCAAAAGAGATCGAGGGCGATGAGAGCGATTATGACTGGAAATATGTAAAAAATGTTTCGGGTTATGATATTTACAGAAAAATAGAGGTAAAAGAGTAAGCATGGAGATAAAAAAAAGCTTTTTTATTCTGCATATGGCAATTTTTATCTACAGTATCACTACTGTTTTCGGAAAGCTTGCGTCCATGCAAGGACTGCTTTCCGCTCCGTTCGTTTTTTTCTTCGGAATGGAGTTTGTATTTATAGCGGTTTATGCGGTCTTATGGCAGCAGGCCATAAAGAACATTGACATATCCGTTGCTTATTCCAACAAAGCGCTGGGGCTTTTATGGTCCCTGGCATGGAGCGTTTTTTTATTCAAGGACGAAATAAGTCCGAATAAGCTGATCGGCATAAGTCTGGTTTTTATCGGAGTTTTAATAATCAATATGAAGGGTAAGTCCAAGTGAATATATTTTATGCAGTCGGAGTGATTTCGGTATTTATAGCCTCGTTTTCTCAAACGCTTCTTAAAAAGAGCGCCTCGAAAGCGTATCCGAATAAAATAAGGGAGTACTTGAATGTGCTTGTCATTTCAGGATATTCGCTTCTTGGAATTTCCATGGTTCTTACTCTTATGTGCTATAAAAAAATAGGCTATATGCAGTCGGTAGTGCTGGAACCCTTATCTTACATTTCGGTGATTTTCTTCGGAAGGCTTCTGTTTTCGGAAAAAATAAGCATCAACAAAATTTTGGGAATTATTTTAATAATTGCGGGCATAATAATTTTTAATATCTGATCTTCAAAGGCGTTATGTGTGTGCGGAAACAAGAGCTGTTTTTACATAATAAGTTCTGTAAATTTTTTAACAAAATTCATGAATTTTAAACCGGATAACACCTCCGCCACCTGGCATAAAGACGGGAAAAGGCTTTCAGAAGCTTGACTAATAGGGGTTTTACGTATATATTTAAGCGGAATATTGATATTTTTTAGTTAAAATGTCTTATTAAACCATAATATACCCGAATATAAGGACATGAAAGTACAGTCTACAATGGAAAATCCGATGGAAAATTCAAAAATAAAAAAAACCAGGTCTTCAAATATAAAAAGAATAATAGATAAGGCTGCCGAGGGGAAAAACTCCTCTTCGAAAACAAAAAAACATTCTTCAAAGGGCTCATCGCAGACC
>CAUVOD010000014.1:0-44978 GCA_963553525.1 uncultured Lachnospiraceae bacterium
CATTATATAGTATATTGCACTAAATACCCCTATTTAAGGCAACTGTAAAATAAGCCCGTCAGCCGTCAGGCTATAAATCTTATCACAGACCTCCTCCATGAACTTACGGTCATGCGAAATGCTGATTATAGCGCCGGAAAATCTTTTAAATATGCTGCGGACTTCGGGACCTGAAAGCGGAGAAAAATTTCTGGTGGGTTCATCCAAAATCAAAACATCCGCCTCCGTGAGACTCATCTTAAGCAGCATGAGCTTCGCTTTCTGCCCGCCCGAAAGCTCAGCGACGGGGTGTGACATTTCATCTGCCGTATATTTCATGGAACCCAGATAAGTTCTTGCCCTTGTTATATCATCCTTTTTACCTGAAGGAGCAAGATACTCAACGGCTGTAATATCAAACGGCAGCGCTTCTTCATAACTTTGAGGCATATAGCAAACCGAAATATCCTCTCTTTTCGTAAGTTCTTCGGCTATCTTTCTTATAAGCGTCGTCTTTCCCGAACCGTTGTCCCCGATAATGCAGATTTTTTCGGAGCCTCTGACATTGAGCTCAATATTTCGGGCAAGTATTCGTCCCGTAGGATCTTTGAGCTTAGAAAGCTTATAATCCAAAACCGTTTTACCTGCGGGCATTACTCTTTGCCGTTCAAAACGAATACTTATTGCAGACTCATCCTCCGGAACCTCCGTCATTTCATTATGCTCTCTTTCATAACGCCGCTCCATAGACTTTACCGCTTTCATTTTTTTCTTAAGGAGCCTTCCGCCGCTCGGATCCTGACGTGAAATCGTTCTGAGATCATGCTCCACCGCCTGTTCAATGCGGCGAAATTTTTCCATTGCCTTTTTTTCTTCACGACGTTCGTTATATGCCTCCTTCTCCTGCTTGGCAAAGCCGTTTTTTCTCTCTTCCATAAAAGCTGCGTAGGAAGTATCCGCAACGCTTATTTTCGGTACGGACTTACGCCTGAGCTGTTCTATCAGTATAATGCGGTTTGCCGTATTCTCAATTAAGCTTTCATCATGGGAAATAAACAGAACCGCTCCTGAAAAGTCTTTAATAATTTTTTCCAGCCTCTTAATTGTTTCAAGATCGATATCATTTGACGGCTCATCCAAAAAAAGTACATCCGGCTGTGCAAGAAGAAGCCCCGCCAGCTGAACCTTTATACGCTCTCCGCCGGATAGAGTTCTCATTTTCTGTCCTGAATAATACAGTTCATCGTCAAAACCCAGTTTAACTGATATTCCGTTAAGCTCCGCCGCATTTGCGCTCTGAAATGCCGAAAGCCCGCAAAAATATTCATAAACCGTTTTTTCACCGTATTCTTCGGGAAGCTCCTGAGGCAGATATCCCGAAATTTCCCCCTGCGATATACGGAGTCCTTCCGTTTCTGCATAATCTTCCACAAGCTTCGGATCATAAATCCACTTAAGCAGGGTGGATTTGCCGTTTCCCTCTTCCCCTATCAGCGCAGCCTTATCTCCCCTGTTCAAAACCAGATTAAAGTCTTTTATTATCGTTCTGAAATCCTTTTTGTGTACTATTGTAAGAGACTTGATTTGAAGCATAAAAACACCCCTCTCCGATATACGCAGACGTAAAGAGTCCATCAGAGCAGGGGCGGTAAAATTTCTACACAAAAATATTGTTCTATCCGTAATCCACTCAAAAATAAACAGACAATCTCTTTAAATCTGCGCAAACCCGTCATAACAGGTCAAAATGTCATGAACATAATAAGTTTACACATACCAAAGCCGATTATCTGTTGCTCATCGTTTCACCGTCGCATGCCTACATGCGCCTTTCAATTAATATTACAGATAACATAACACACATAAATACTTCCTTCAATATCATTTTTTAAGCATAAGCTTCTGAATACAAGTCACCTAAACTGCGGAAAATACACTTTGCAAATTTTCACCGTTACCCGGATATTCGTCAAGGTCTCAAGCAGACCCTGACTACTTCTCATTGCTCACGTAAATCATAACTACAAGGCATACGATGTGATTTTACACCCGTTTGCCCTGTAGTTACATTATAGATTACAATTACGTTACGCTCTTGAAGCCGTTCCGCTTCCGGGAAATATTATATATCGCAGTTCTCCTGATTATATTATGTGTACGAAATTATAATGCCTATATTGAGTAATTCATTTGACAGCTTACTGCCCTTTCCGTTTATAGTCCCAATAAGGCGGCTGTCAATTTACATATCGTACCTCACGGCATTTATCATTTGAGTATCTTTAAGATTTCCGAATAAAGAGCCTAACACTCCGCCGATGGTCTCTTCTTCCCGTTCTTCTTCTGAAGTGCGAATCATCGCCACATCATTTGAAATCATATTGACCGCCTCCTCCTGCTCCTTTGCGCATTCGACAAATGCACAGCCCGAAATACGCAGCTTCTCAATTATATCCTCCGGTTTCAAATCCTTTGAAAGTATCACCTTGGCACAATCCTCTACATTTACACCGTCAGGATACTTATCAATAACGGAATATCCTATCTTAACAAAAGGACGTTCCGAAATATTACCTTTATTCGGATCTATGATCTTAAGCTCATCACAGACGGATTCCTTTTCAACAAAGGCGGCTTCAAGTTCTTTGCTTACGCTCACCGTTCCGTCCGAAAAAAGATATTCAAGGGACTCTAACGCTTCCGCATCCTTAATGACGACGTCGCCGCACACGCAGAGCTTTGTGCCGTATTTTTTTATAATATTTGCCTTAAGCTCCAAATCATTATCAATAAAGCGGCTTCCGTTAGGAACTCGTACTATCTCGTCCTCCTCCATAAACTGTGAAACAAGCTTGTTAAGCAAAGCTTCCGCAATAATAATCCTTTTAGCACTGAACTTAATCCCCTTGGAAAGAAGCTTTTCAACATCCAAATCTATATTAAGTAAAAAAAGATTTCCGGGACAGTAATAAAATGAATTTGCCGCTCTTGATATAAATAAATTATCAACCTCAAAATCCGCCTTCATTATAACGGCTCCGTCAGGATAATATTCGGTTTTTCCGTTCACGGTAATATTATTTAACTTCCCTTTACAGCTTAAGGGCATAAGAAGCTTTCCGTTAACCATGATCCCGCTGTAACGCTTTACCGCCTCAAGACTTTCATTTTCTATGGTAAGCTTTCCGTTTACCACCAAAAATACTCCGGTTCCGTCCGAATCCGGTCCGATCTCAGCCTTTCCGTTTACGGTCTTCACATTAATATCCTCTCCGTCGGGAACTTCCAGAATATTGGCTGCATTGACTTTCACGGGATATCTGTTCAGCAATTCCTTTGAGCGCTCTCCGGTAATCAATATTGCGGCATTGATTGTAATGCTTTCAAAGTTTTTAAGACTTTCTTCTGTAACGTTTCTTGCGTCGCAGGTGGCGACATTTATAATTTTTTTCTTCATCTCAGTTCATCCTCCGTTAAATTTAATTTTTCTCTAAGCAGCTTTCTGGCACGGCTTAAACCTGCCCGTATTCCCGACGGTGAAAGTCCGTATTCTTCGGCAAGCTCCCTTGACGTATAGCCTTCAAAGTAACGCTTGATAAAGAGCTGCGACAGCTCACCCGGCAGTGCGGAAAGAATAATCGCAGTCTCAACCTCCGTAAATCCGCCATCCGTATCTTCCTCCCGCCGTACGGAACGATTCCTTTCCAATGCGCTTTTCCTGCATGCATCATAAAACAAGTTTCTCGCAACCTTATACAGCCAGGCTCTCTTTTGTTTTTCACCGAGCTCTTCCAAAAGATCCTGGTTTGAAAGCGCTTTTATAAAGGTCTCCTGCAGCAGATCCTCCGCATCACTGCCGTTTCCGCACATAAGACAGCAATATTTAAAAAGCTCCGCCCTATGTGCCGTATACAGCTCCGTAATCATTACGCCCTCCTTTCTTTTGTATTCTGCTCTTATAACGTTTGAAAAAGATAAAGTGTTTTATGAATTTGAAAATTTTTTCCACAAAAATAAAATAACTATTATTGAAGATGATTTATTTGCCTGTTTTTTATTATATATATAGTCTGTTTAATGTATAAAGAAAAGAAAAAAACTCCGTCTTATACTCCGCATATAATTTCATGATCATTGCACTCTCCCTTCTGTTATCTTTTACTCTTATAACGCTTGAGAGAGGCAAAGCGTTTCATAATATTAGAATTTTCCTGCACTGAAGCGTTATCATATTGATACTTATATATTTTTTTGATATCGTCGAAAATGTCAGGCTGCTTTTATACGCTGAATATACGGAGCAGAAAGAAAGTGTCTTACTTACCGAAGCTTCGCTGTAATACTAAATATTGATTTACGGCATAAAATCTTATTTAAAATTGAGGCTACTATGAAAATATTACTTATTGAAGACGACAAAACCATAGCTTCCATACTCAAAGAAGAACTTACTCAATGGGGCTATCAAACCGAGGGAATAAATGATTTTAATAATGTGCTTGAGGAATTTAAAGCCTTTGAACCGGATCTTGTTTTAATGGATATTACCCTCCCTTATTACAACGGTTTTTATTGGACTCAAAAGATACGTCAAGGCTCAAATGTTCCTATAATTTTTATTTCTTCTCATACGGAGTCCATCGACATGATACAGGCGATTCAGTTCGGTGCCGACGATTACATCACAAAGCCCATTGATATTGCGGTAACAAGGGCAAAAATACAGGCGATCATAAGAAGAACCTATGACTATTCCGTGGATACGGATAGGCTCTTATATAAAGATTTGACGCTAAGCTTATCTTCCGCCAGGCTTGAGGGAAAAAACTTTTCTTTGGATCTGACGAGAACAGAGCTTCTCATATTGGAAGTCCTATTTAATATGAAGGAAAAAATAGCAAAGCGGGAAGAAATCATCAATCATTGCTGGCAGGGAGATGATTTTATTGACGACAATACACTGGCGGTCAATATGACAAGACTTAGAAAGAAGTTGAACGCCGCGGAACTTAGCAATTTAATACAAACCAAGAAGGGTATAGGGTATTTTCTGCAATGAAAATATGGATGAAAAAATTTATCGATTATCTAAGCGGCGAATATAAGGTTTTTCTTTCAGCCCTCTATGCCGTATGCACCTTTGGTGCAATTTTTCTGTTTTCAGGTCTGGAAACGGAATATTTTAGGCTGGGATTTGAGATTATATTGTTCGGACTTGCCTTTTATCTGTTTATACAATGGTTCAATTATCAAAAAAAGGAAAATCTAAAAGAAAAAACGGAACTGCTGGAAATCGAAAATAAGCGCCTGCAAAGCCGTATAATCAATGAAAAAAAAGATCTTGAGGAATATTTCCTGCTTTGGGTTCACCAAATCAAGACTCCCATAACGGTCTCAAAGCTCCTTTTAAGAAAAGAAGATTCGGAACACTCAAAAAATCTCAGAGAGCAGATGTTTTATATTGAAGAATATACCGATATGGCGATCAATTATCTAAAGCTCAAGGACAGACAGGCTGATATGGATATCACCGAGGTGAAAATTGACGACATAATAAAGCCTTTGCTAAAAAAATATGCCATGCTGTTCATAAATAAACATATATCGCTTGAATATGAACCGATTGCATACACGGTGATCAGCGATACAAAATGGCTGTCGATTCTTGTTGAGCAGATACTTGCAAATGCAATCAAATATACGGAAAAGGGCAGCATCTCAATTTACTATGAAGCTGATAAAAATACGCTGACCGTTCAAGATACGGGAATCGGCATACGCTCGGAGGATGTGACCAAAATCTTCGACAGAGGATATTCGGGATTCAACGGACGGGTAAACGAGAAGTCAAGCGGCTTGGGACTTTATCTGGTAAAAAACATTGCAAAGCTTCTAAATATAAAGATCGATGTTAAATCCGCCTTAAATGAAGGCAGCGCTTTTTCAGTTCACTTTTTATGATAACTTACAAATCTGTAAGTTTGTGCGGATAAATTGTCATATTAAATAAATGCGGGCATGGTTTTAAACGGATAGAATAAAACCATACGTTAAAGGAGGAACATGATATATGGCAATTTTAGAATTAAAAAATGTAAAGCGGATCTATCAGACAAAGAATATAACGACCGAAGCTCTCAAAGGAGTCAATTTTTCCGTTGAACGGGGAGAATTTATTTCCATCATGGGAGAATCCGGTGCGGGGAAAACCACGCTTTTAAATATCATCGCAACCTTGGACAAGGCTACGTCGGGAACCGTCATTTTAAACGGAAAGGATGTTTCCGCCTTAAAGGACAGCGAAATCTCAAAGTTCCGCAGAAAGGAACTGGGCTTTGTGTTTCAGGACTTCAATCTCCTTGATCAGTTTAACAACCGCGATAATATTTATTTGCCGCTGGTATTATCAAATGAAAAAATTTCCATAATGAGGGAACGGCTTGACATGCTGAAACATCAGCTCGGAATCGAGAACCTGCTCGAAAAATATCCGTATGAAGTTTCCGGAGGGCAAAAGCAAAGAATTGCGATTGCAAGAGCCATAATTACAAATCCTTCTTTGCTGCTTGCGGATGAGCCGACAGGAGCCTTGGACTCCGCCTCTTCCGAAATGATTTTAACCCTGTTCCATGAAATAAATCTTAGCGGTCAAACCGTACTTATGGTTACTCATTCTCTTCGTGCGGCTTCTTATGCCAAACGGGTACTGTTTATTAAAGACGGTATTGTTTATCACGAAATTTACCGCGGTGAAAGCGAAACCCAGGCGGAATTTATGGAGCGTATCAATCAATCCCAGTTTATATTGAATCGAGGTGATAAATAATGACTTTTTCCATGGCGGGAAGGTTCGCCCTTAAAAATCTGAGGGCAAACCGTTTGTTTGAGGTTCCCTTTATACTATCATCCGGAATAATGTTTATTCTTTTTAATATTACATCAAGTCTTGCAGGCAATAATTATGTAAAAACCAGACACAGCTCTCTTCCCATATTGATCAATTTGATAATTATTTTAGTAGGCATATTTACTTTTATATTTGTGCTTTATACGGTCGGCTTTCTGCTTAAAAGAAGGAACAAAGAGTTTGCTTTATACGGCATTCTGGGCTTGGAAAAGAAGCATATCCGAAAGATTATAAGCATTGAATTTTTTATTTTATTTGCAATTATATGCTTTATTGCGATTGCGGGCGGATATGTTTTCGGAAAGCTTGCTTTTTTGGGACTTAACCGCCTAATGAAGGATGTATCGGGACGGCTGATGGATTATCCTTTCAGCATGCCTGCTATGGCTGCAACCTTTGTACTTGCAGCGGCGCTATATCTGATCACGATTCTTCGCAGCAGTTTCAGCATTTACTTATCGACTCCCGTTCAGCTTATCGGAAAACAGCACAGCGGTGAAGGCGAACCCAAATCAAGGGTAATCCTTACTTTTCTCGGATTTATATTTTTGGCGGCGGGCTATTATATTGCTTTTACCGCAAAAGGCGCATTAAGCTCCCTTGCTTATTTCTTTTTGGCTGCTCTTTTTGTAATGCTTGCAACTTACCTCCTTTATATATCCTTCTCCGTAATTATCCTTAAACTGCAAAAGAGAAAGAAGAGTTATTTTACACCGACCAGATTTCTAGGAGTAAGCGGTCTTTTATATCGTGTAAGCAGCAACGCCGTTTCGCTTGCCGGCATTTCCATTTTAAGCGTAGGAGTTATTATTTCCCTTTCCGCCGCTGCCGCCATTTACTCCAATATAGAAAATACGGTGGCGGCCGCCATGCCGAGAGAATATACAATAAAAAGCTCCGTCAATGCGGATGAAAACAATTATAAGGATGAGGCTCAAAAGCTTATCGAAAAAGTACAATCTACAGTCAGCGATAAATCGCAAATTTCGGACGCCTTTATCAGCTATAACATGATAACCTCCGGAATACTGAAAAAAGATCGCTTTGTTGAATATACGACAGATATGCCCGGTATACCGAATTTTCTTATTGTCTACGATCTTGACGGCTATAATGCAAGAACACGCTCAAATATTAAGCTGAATGAAGACGAGGCGCTTATGTGCTCCAACAATACAAGCATTACGGGTATAAAATCCCTTACAATAGGAGAACGTACTTTTAAGATTTCCGATATGCAAAACATCATACCTTCCGTTTATGCAATCGACGTTTATTGCATGGTTGTAAAAGACTTTGAAACCATGCTGTACATACAAAGCATATTAAAGGGTCTGGATATGCGGACGCTCAAAACGGAAAACGCATCTATTAACTGCAGCCTGGATTGGAATGCCGGTAGTATATCAAATATCGACTATTCCGACACATTGAAGGCATTGGAAATGGAGACGGGCTATGAGGCGGGAATACGTTCGGAATATTTAAGCGGGATTTATGAATTGAACGGAGGTTTCTTGTTCATCGGTACGGTACTCGGACTTATTTTTATTACGGGAACGGTTCTTATAACATATTATAAACAAATAAGCGAAGGCTATGAGGATAGGGAAAAATATCAGATAATGAAAAAAGTCGGCTTGGACGACGAGCTTATTAAAAAGACAAGCTCATCTCAAATTGTTTGGATGTTCTTTGCTCCTCTTTTGATTGCAACCGTTCATTGCCTTGCAGCTTCCAAAATCGTATATCAGCTGCTGGGACTGTTTTCAATACACAGCTTCATGCAGTATGGAGTCTTCCTGTTCTCAATAATAGCGGCATTTTTCGTGATTTATTTTATGATATTTAAATTCACATCAAGAGCTTATTATAAAATTGTGCAATAACTTAAATCGTTCAATACTATAAGGCGGCCTGCCCTGTTCCCTCCGCTTCGGGATATGGCAGGCTGCTTTGTGAAATCGTTTAAAGCAAACTTTTAATAACCCCCCCTGGGGCTTGCGATCATCTGAAAACCTCATATACTTAACATTAAAGTGTTGTATTTTGAAGTGAAGTAAGAGAGAATCGATGGAAAAAACATTGCTATGCGAACATCGCAGCAAAACAATTACGGTATTTATCCTCCTTGCTGTCGTAATAGCCATGGCTGTTATTTGTTTGTTCATCGGATCATCAAATATGACGGCAGCAGACTGTATATCAGCTCTGTTCAAAAATAGCGGATCGGCAAATGTACGCATTGTTTGGAGTATCCGTATACCCAGACTGCTTGCAGCCGTGATAGCGGGAGCAGGACTTTCGGTATCCGGTCTGGTTATGCAGACCGATCTTGGCAATCCTATGGCGTCCCCCTCCACACTCGGAGTGTCAAATGCAGCCGTATTCGGAGCCAATCTTTCTATAATAGCATTTGCCGGAGGTTTCCTGTCCACCGGCAATAATGTATCCAACTATGCCGTCGGTGCCAATCCCTATGCGACAAGTATTATGGCTTTTATATTCTCTTCCTTATCTATTCTGCTTATTCTCGGTCTTTGCCGAACATGCTCATTTTCTCCCAATACAGTGGTTCTTGCGGGGCTTGCAATAGGGAGTATATGGACGGCAGCCACTACAGTTTTACAGTTTTATGCAACCGATGTCGGAATATCCGCCGCAGTTATATGGAACTTCGGCGACCTGGGAAGAGCCACCTATAAAACAAATCTGATCATGCTTATCGCAGTTTCCGTGGAACTTATATTATTCATTATTCTTTCATGGCGCTTCAATGCACTTTTGAGCGGTGATTCCAGCGCAAAAAGCATGGGGGTTAATGTTGAAGCTCTGCGCTTTGTATCCATGTTGACAGCATCTGTTGTAACTGCTGCGTGCGTATCTTTTTTGGGTATCATAGGATTTGTCGGAATAATATGTCCGCATGTAACAAAAAAGCTGCTCGGACAGGATCACAGGTATTCTATTCCCGTAGCGGCTCTATGCGGAAGCCTTTTGCTGCTTATGGCGGATACCTTCTCCCGAGGCATGGGAAACGGATCGGCGCTGCCGGTAGGAGCCATCACCTCGCTGCTGGGAGCTCCGTTTTTTATATTGATTATTTTTTCCGGGAAAGGAAAACACGGGTAATGCTGACGATAGAAAATCTCCGTTTCAGCTACGGCAGACGCTCGACTCCCGTGCTCAACGGTATTAATCTCGAACTCGACGATGGAAAAATCGGAATACTGTTGGGAAAAAACGGTTCCGGAAAAACTACCCTTTTTAAGAATATTTTAGGTATAAATACACCCGCAGCCGGTACAATACGCTTTAACGGTGCTGATCTGTCGAGACTTTCCGGGCTTGAAAGAGCAAGGCTCATAGCCTATGTGCCGCAGCACATACATTTCGGATCTCTCACGGTCTACGACTCAATACTCATGGGACGTATCTCCTACTTCGGTTTTCGTGCGGGAAAAGAGGATTATGAAGCAGTGGACGAAATCCTCTCCGATATGCGGCTTGAAAAGCTTGCCTGCAAAAATGCGGAAAATCTATCCGGAGGCGAGAAGCAAAAGATAGCGATAGCTCGCGCCCTTGCACAATCGCCAAAGCTTCTTGTATTTGACGAGCCTACGGGAAATCTTGATATCTCCAATGAGGAGCTTATCATTGAAGAGGCGAAAAAGGTTGCAAGAGAAAAAAATATAGCCATTTTAAGCTCTCTGCACGATTTGAATCAGGCGCTGTATTTCGGTGATAAATTCTTCTTTATTAAGGACGGGCAAATAAAACATGACGGTTCGAAAGATGTTTTTACGCCTTATGTGATAAAGGATATTTTCAATATAAATTCAAAAATCATTGAACATGACGGCAAAAAAATCATTTTAGGAGGAAAACAATATGAAAGTTAAAAATTTAACCGCCATGCTGCTTATATTCAGCATAATGCTTGCGTTGTGCGCTTGTGGAAACGGACAACCGGAGGCTTCAGCAGACTCTGCAACAGACTACTCTACAATAAGCTCTACAACAAACTCCACAACAGACTCTGCCGATACGCAGGAAACTGTAATCACTGATATGATAGGACGCAGGATCACACTCACTCCGGGAGGATATAAGCGTGTCGTATGCATAGGCGCAGGCGCACTTAGAATGTACAGCTACATCGGAGACGTGTCGCTTCTTTGCGGTGTGGAGGATATCGACAACACGGCGCTCGACGAGCGTCCGAAGATGTTTGATTCCGTTGCACGTCCCTATGTACTCGCCTACGGAAATGCCTTCAACAGTCTCCCCTCCTGCGGCGTTGGCGGTCCAAACGCACAGACCGCAGAGGCGGAAAAAATTCTCTCATGCGATCCTGACATAGTTATTTCCGAATATGAAGATGTTGATAAAGCAAATGCGCTTCAGGAACAGCTTGGAATACCCGTTGTCACACTTAAGACCGGTCCGAACGGAGTATTCGATGACTCCTTTAAAGACAGTATGACTCTGCTGGGAACCGTTTTCGAAGAAAACGAAAAGGCAAAAGCTCTTGTTTCCTTCGCCGAGTCCGAAACCGCCGAGATCATGAAGCGCACATCCGAAATAAAAGATGAGGATAAGCCCGGCATATATATATGCGGACTTGGTAACTGGGGAACAACAAACCATCTTATGACCGTGCAAAACTACATTTCATTCAATATTGCAAATGTACGAAACGTTGTCACTGATCTTGGCAAAGACGGTATTCAAGCCATTGAGGAAGAAAAATTCGTATCACTCGGCAAGGATATGGACATAATAATCATGGATGCCGCTGCCGTAAAAAATATAAAACCGCTCTATCAGGAAAATCCCGCCATGTTTGATTCCTGCAAAGCCTGGAACGACGGTAATGTCTATCTGGAAATGGCTTATAATGCTTATTATACCAATTATGAGCTTGCTCTCATCAATACGTGGTTCATTGCAAAAACCGTCTATCCCGACCTCTTTGAAGATATAGATATTATCGAAAAAACAAACGAAATTACAAAAGCTTTCCTCGGACAGGAGCTTGCAAACGAGATTTTTTCCTGCCCGTCAAGCTTTGGCGGATATCAAAAAATCGACACCTCTTTATTCTTTAAGTGATACGGGAAAAGCGAGATGATAAAGCAAAAGGATATCATTGATTTTTTTGACCGATGTGCACCTACATGGGATGCTGAAACTATATGCAGCGACAAAAAGATAAATACCATTCTCGATAATGCCGGTGTATGTTCCGGAAGCCGTGTGCTGGACGTAGCATGCGGTACAGGCGTTTTGATGCCCTACTATATAAAACGCGGCGCCTTAGTCACCGGAATAGATATTTCTCCGGAAATGATAAAGCTTGCCCGGAAGAAATTCCACCGGGACAATATTCAATTTATATGCGGAGATGCACAAACAAAAGATGTCGGCGAAGGTTATGATGCAATCATAATATATAATGCTTTTCCGCATTTTCCAAACTCCGACAGTCTGATCGAAAGACTCTCCTCGCTGCTTGCTCCAAACGGATTTTTGACAGTTGCCCACGGAGCAGGCAGAGAGGTTATAGATGAACACCACCGAGGATCGGCAAGTAAAGTTTCGATAGGTCTTATTCCGGCGGAGGAGCTTGCCTCTATGTTCGTCAAAAACAGTCTTGAGATCACTACCGTTTTATCAACACCGGAAATTTATCAGGTTGCAGGAAAAAGAAGCCTATAATAAACAATTTAAAAATTCTGCCCTGCCTATCATCAAATAAGCTGACAAAGATGTGGTTCTTTATGTTAAAATTACAGGCTGAGAATATGTATTAGGAGAAAATCCCATGCAGCATCCTGAAAAGAACCATAATCACACACATGATCCGCAAGAAAAAAAGAGGCAGATAAACCGTGTTTCCAAAATGATCGGTCATTTGGAACATGTCAAAAAAATGATCCATACCGATGAAGATTGTGCGCAGGTACTCATTCAGCTCTCTGCTGTCCGCTCGGCACTGAACGGTCTAGGCAAGGAAATTATACGTGAGCACCTTGCGCATTGTATTACTCATGCCATTGAAGACGGTGATATTCAGGCGGTTGAAGAGTTTGAAAAAGCGTTGCAGCAATATCTCTGATACGTGTAATTAAAGCTCATTCATCCGTTTTTATTATCTTGTAAAGCACCGTTCCCAGAGCCAGCAAAAATAATCCGAAAATCAGAGAAACAAGGCTCAAAGGATCGCTCCTGCCGTCAGTCGGTATAAAAACTCCTCCGAGAATAAAAAATATGCTTATTACCAGAATAAATATACCCGCTATTCTGTATACCGATCCGTTCATTCTCCTTCTCCCGCCAAGATCATATTTCTGTAAGCTCCTTCTTCTTCAAAAAGTTCAGTATGACTTCCCGACTGTATGATTTGTCCCTTATCAAGCACCAGTATTTTGTCCGCCATTCTTATGGTATTTAATCTGTGGGCGATAACCACCGTAGTCTTTCCTCTGCACAACTCGGACAATGCGGACTGTATATGACTTTCATTATCCGCATCTATGCTCGCCGTAGCTTCATCAAGTATAATCACCGGAGCATCCTTTAATATACATCTTGCGATTGATATTCTTTGAGCCTCGCCGCCCGAAAGCGTGGCTCCTCCCGCCCCTACCAATGTATCGAAGCCGTAAGGAAGCTCCATTATAAAGTCATGGCATCTCGCTTTTTTTGCTGCGGCATATACCTCCTCTTTGGTTGCGGTCGGCATCCCCATAGCTATGTTGTTATAAATCGTATCTTCAAACAGATAAACCTTTTGAAATACCATACTTATCTGTTCCATAAGACTGCTTAGAGGAAGCTTTTTAATATTCCTTCCTCTGAACAAAATTTCTCCCTCGCTTATATCCCAAAATCTTGCGAGCAGACTTGCAACGGTAGTTTTTCCGCTTCCGGAAGCTCCAACCAGAGCAAGCGTTTCACCTTTTCTTACAGAAAAAGAAATATCCTTGAGAACTCTTTCGTTTCCATAAGAAAAGCTTACATTCCTGAAAGCTATCTCCTCGCCACAGTCTGCAATAGGCTCTTCATTTCCCGTATCCTCTATCTCCTTTTCATCCATTATCTTTTTAAGCTTCTTTAAACCGCTCTTCATAATGGTAAACTGCGTCATCTGCTGATAATAGTGCTCTATCGGAGCAAATATTCCGAAGGAAAACAGCATGACTCCTATAAACTCCACAAGGCTGAGTTCGGAAGCTCTGAAAAAATATGCCGACGCAAAAAGAATCGCCCCCGTTCCTATACTGTAAATTATGAGCAGTCCTCTTTCGAAAGGAACATGTCTTTTCTCAAAGCCGAGGCTGTCCTTAGCCATATCCGCAAAGCTCTTTCTTATATCCTTTGAGCTTTCTCCCGTCATATTAAAGCTCTTTATCACATCTATTCCCTGAGCGTATTCAAGCACATCAGAGTTCATTTTTTTTATGGTTTCCTGTCTTTTATCGGAGCTTTCCGTACTCTCTTTTTTCATGAAAACAGCAACCGCCATAGCCGTTATTTCCGTCAACAGCAAAATAACGCCTATAACGGGATGCAATATAAAAAGAAAAACCGTAAGTATGATCTGTGAAAAAATATCGCTCACGCTTTCTCCGATTGCTTGCATACTGAGCTCTTCTATAAATACCATATCGGATGAAAGCACGGTGCTTATCTCTCCTATATTGCCGTCAGAAAAATATCCCATGGGAAGCCGTCTTAAACGATTTCCCATCTCTATTCTCTTATCCGCAAAAAGATCGTAGCCCGCCGTAGCCTGAAATTTATTTGATAAAGCCGTAAATACGGATTGCAGCGTCATAAACAACAGAAGAAGAGCGGCGGAAATTATACAGCTCGAAATATCCGCTCTGTTTTCAATAATCTCATTTATCAGGTATAAGGCTGTCATGTACGGCAGCTTGGAACAAAGGGCTTTAAAAAACGAAAATACATAAGAAATTCGGATACGAACGGAATATTTCCCCGTAAAGTTAACGATTTCATGAATTAAGGCTATCATTCTTCCCTATCCTCCTTTCCTATAAGACTCCAGCGCTCCGCCTCTTTAGAGGCTCTCCAAAGCCGTTTATAAATTTCGCAGCCGTTTATAAGCTCCTCATGTCTTCCCTTAGCCGCTATTTTCCCCTTATCAAGCACCACTATTTCATCCGCATTCTTTACGTTACTCAGCTTATGCGCTATGGTAAGTACGGTTTTGCCCTTCATAAGCTCTTTAACGGCTCTTTGCATTTTTTTCTCGTTTTCGGGATCTATAAATGCAGTGGCTTCATCCAAAATCAGTATCGGAGCATTTTTTAAAATAGCTCTTGCAAAAGCTATTCTCTGCTTCTGCCCCCCTGAAAGACGATTTCCCGCCTCTCCCGCCAAGGTTTCATAGCCGTCCTCAAGCTCTGAAATAAAATCCTCGCACTCCGCCCTCCTTGCAGCCTCTTTTACTTCCCCGTCACTTGCATCCGGCTTTCCCAGCCTTATATTCTCCAAAATGCTTTTATTAAAAAGGAATAAATTTTGCGAAACAAAAGAAATTTCATTATTGACCGCCTCAAGGCTCAGATCTATCAAATTCTGATTTCCAACCGTAATACTGCCCGAGGAAACATCATAATAATGCACCAACAGCTTTGCGAGAGTACTTTTTCCGCTTCCGCTCTCACCCACAAGAGCGGTTGTTTGTCCCTCTTTTATATCAAGAGAAATCCCTTTTATGATTTCATCATTTCTATACGAAAAATGCACGTCTTTAAAGGAAATATCGTGATTTTCCGAAATAAACTTCTCATTACCTTCTTTAAGAGGCATAAAATCCAGAGCCTTCTCTATTGCCTGTATCTTATAATTAACCTGTACGATAGAGCCCACAAACCTCATGCAGTTAAGGAGCAGGGGCATTATTCCGAAGCTTATACAAAGGGCGAGTATATACTCCGAAAGACTCAAATATCCCTTTATAATCAAAAGCCCTCCCAAGGGTATGGAATAAAGCGTTATATGTGAAAAAACGCTCCCGTAAACCGCCATCCAGGGAAAGCAGACCCTGTACCAGTCCAGAGCATATTTATTATAATCTTTAACATGTCTTTCATACTTTTCGCTGTGAACGCCCTGTCTGTTAAATATCCTCACCGCTTCCATACCGTTCACATATTCTATAATCGCATTGTTTAGACGCTTTGCGGATGAAAAATAATTTCCCATCCTGCTCATCCCTATTTTTACCGCCTGATTGGAAGCGCTTATGCCGAAAAATATCATAAATAAGGTAACAAGCGCCATAACCCAGTTAACGCCTATAAGTACAAAAAACATAACGACAAATACGATCAAGTTGGAAATACCCTCCGGTATTATATGAGCAAGCAAAAGCTCTATCGACTCAATATCCTCGGAAAACAGCTTTTTTATCGCTCCGCTTCCCTTGTCAATTACACTTCCTATAGGCTGCTTCTCCAGCTTTTCCTGCAGGGAGCACCTCAGATTTTCAAGCGTATGATATGCACTGTGATGCGAAAGCTGAAGTCCGAAAATATAGAGCACGGTATAGATCAATTTAAACAAAGTTATTAAGGCTATGCCTCTTACCGCCGTTCCTAAATCCAAGGTCTTTGCCGAAAGCACTCCGTCCACTATCCTCCACGCCTCAAAGTAGGGAACAACACTCGCAAACGCACCCAAAATCAGTACCAAAACGGAAGCCGCCGTAACCCTCTTATAGCTTCCCGCATACTGAAAAATCTTTGTAAATATTCCGATTTTTTCACGTTTTTTGCTTACATTTATATCTCCCTCGGAAAGAAAATAGGATTTAAGTCTTGTCGCACCGTCCTCGTTAAGAGGATAAAAGCTCTGTATTCTCCCGTTCTCCATATAAAGTACGTGAGTGCAGCACTCAAGTATAAGCTCCGGATCATGAGTAACTATTATATTCACCTCGGTATTTGCCTTGGCTTCGCTCAGCAATCTTCCGAAGCTCTCCATACCGCCTCTGTCAAGACCGCTGGTGGGTTCATCATAAAATAAAATTTCCTTTCGGGCGCAGATTGCGCTTGCTATCGCAACTCTTTGCTTCTGTCCGCCTGAAAGCGACGCCGGATGTCTGTCAGCCAATTCCTCTATCCCCAGAAGAGAAAGCACCTTGACTGCTTCTTCTTCGCTTATCTCCGATTGCAGCCTCACTTCATCCATTACGGAATCTGAAAAAAGCTGTCTGTTTACATCCTGCATTACCAAAAAACTCTTTTGTGTTCTTTCTTTTGCATTAAGATATTTTCCTTTAAAGCCTATACTGCCGTCTGCCCGTATAAGTCCGCAAAGAGCCTCCGAAAGCGTACTCTTTCCGCAGCCGTTATCTCCTATAAGCGCCACAACGCTGTTTTTCGGAACAGAAAATCTGTCTATGTCGAGGATCTGATTTCCGCCTCTTGCACAGCCAAGATCCACTACGTCCACAGCCGCATTTCTATCAGTATGTGCGCTGTAAGCTTTTCCAATCCTGTTCAATCTGTTTAAATCGGGAAGCCTTAGACCCTTTCGGGACAAAATTTCATCGGAAAAATTTGAAAGCTCATCGGGAGAATAAATGCCGCTTATTTTCCCGTCTTCCATATATATAAATCTGTCCGCAAGCCCCATGAGATAAAATATCCTGTGCTCCGATACCACTATCGTTTTCCCGGACTCTTTTATCTTCTTCAATATATCTCTAAGCCTTTTTATCGCTTTTTTATCAAGGTTTGAAGACGGCTCGTCAAGCGCATATACCTCGGGAGCCGCAGTATAAGCGCTGCCTACTGCAATCTGCTGCTTTTCTCCTCCCGAAAGCTCAAAAATATTTCTGTCCATAAGCGCTTCAATCTGCATGTCGCGCTTGGTTTTTTCGAGCCTTTCCCTCATGGTTTCTCTGTCGAGATTCTGATTCTCACAACCGAAAATCAGCTCTCCCGTGCTGTCCACATTGAAAAACTGGCTCTTGGGATTTTGAAAAACGCTGCCCACATAACGTGAAGTAACGGATAACTGCACCTCATTTACGCATATATCCCCTACGATCACTCTTCCTTCAAGCTCTCCCTCATAAAAATGAGGTGCAAGCCCGTTTATAAGCCTTGTTACGGTAGTTTTGCCGCAGCCGCTTCTTCCGCACAGCACCACGAATTCGCCTTCCTTAATCTCAAAATTGAGATTATCCACTCCTTCTCCGGTACCGCGCTCACCTCCGTAATGAAAGCTGACATTTTCAAATCTGATCATAAATTTATTTCCTAATCCTAAAAATATATATCAAAAGCCCCGCAAATACGGCTGCAACTAAATAGTCTATAATTCCCAGTCTTGCCTTCTCAAAAGAAGATCGCTCTCCCTCGCTCTCTATACCTCTGGCAAGGGCGGCGGCAGCCATCTCGTCCATCACCGATATGCAGGAAAAAAGCAGCGGTATGAGCACATATTCCACGGTTCTCAGCGGAGCTCTTATAATATCCGCAGGTTCTAGCGATATTCCTCTGAATGCCATGGCTTTTCTTATTCCGTTCCACTCGTCGGATACGGAGGGTACGAACCTGATCATTACAGCAATGGGAATTATTACCTTAAGCGGCAGACGCATTGCCCTGAAAGCCGCCATAAACTGACTTATCCTGGTAGTTCTCATAAGCAAAATAAAGGAAAGAAATATAGGAAAAGAAAATAATACTATACCGCTTAAATACATGCACAGCATACCGAACAGTCCGGAACCGCTCGGATTTTTCCCTATCATATAGCGAAAATATTCTACCGTGATAAAAAAGGAGTAAGCCTTTAGGGCAAACAGCTTTTCACCGCACAAAGCAATCACGGCACATAAAACAGTGCCGTAGATTACTGTGGGAACGACGCTATAGCAGTTAAGACTTACCGCTCCGCTTATCATAAAAATAAACAGCTTCGTTCTGGGATCAAGCTTTATTAAGCCCTTTGAATCGTCTCCGTAGACCGTGATATCCATCAAACAACTCCCGCTTTTTCAAAATGCTTTTTGATAAGCCTGTTTGCAATGAACGCTCCTATAACTCCTCCCAAAAGCGCAAAGCCCACTATGGCAAAATATATCCCCTCGGGCAAAAGCCTCATCAAAGCGTCCGTATGCTCCTTGCCCTGATACTGCATTGAAATCTCAATAAATTTATCTCTTGCAAAGAGCAGCATTGAAAAAGGGCATGCCATATTAAGATTAAATATTACAAAAGATAAGAGATACATTTTCTTTGACTTATATTTTCCCATAAAAAGAATGAGTTCAGCCAAAAGACTTGTACATATGGCTATTACCATCCCTGCGGTATTTGTAGCACAGGCGATGAGCGCAAAAAGTATACCCATAATAAGCGCCGCTCCGAATCTGCGAATCTTAAGAACGCTTAATATATAGACTGTTCCGCATACAGCTCCTACGGTTATCGGAGACAGCACATATAAAACAGGCACTATTCCAGATCCCATAACTATTATTAGCATGAGTACGATATAAATTGCCGCAAACGCTCCCGCATACATAAGATCCTTTGCCGTCATCTTTTTGTTTTCGTTGTTTGTCGTGTTGTTAAGTTCTTTTTTTGCCATTGGTTTATTCCTTTCATTTTAAATTATTTTTTTACTTATCTTCCATAAGGCTCAGCATTCCGTTTCTGAAGACCGCTCCCACATCTCTCATCATCCTTAAAATCTGCTCCTTATCACTCCCTTCTACCATAATCTTTAACATCGCCTCGGAATGGCTTCTCATAAGAAGCTCAAAGGTATCCGCTTCCAGTCCGCGTATAGTGATTCCGGAAGCCTTGGCTTTTTTTAACCCTTCTTTTATGAGCTCTTTGTTGTTTTTTCTGAATGAATCAAAAAAATTTTCATATCTTGTACCTTCCGAGCATTTTATAAGCAAGATCATCTCCTCCTTATGCAGGTATATATAATCCGCTATATCGGGAAGCTTCTCCAAGTAACACTCCATAATATCGAAAATCATGCTATCGGGAGGACGCTTGTAAACTTCCTCACTTGCACTTTCCATCAGAGCCTTGAAGCCCTCTGCGGTTTCAGCGATAATAGCGCAAAAAAGATCTTCCTTGGTGCTGTAATAGCCGTAAAATGCACCAAGGGTATAACCCGCTTCTCTTACAATCCTCCTAAGCGGAGCGTTCTTAAAGCCTTTTTCAAGAAATATCCGCTTTCCGCTTTCAAGTATGAGTTCCTGTGTAGATTTGGTTTTCATTTTTATGTCCTATACAAATACAATGAAATCTTATTTTTATATTGATGAACCATATCTTGCGGCTTTTATATAGATTGAAGCCGCATTTCTCTTTTTTATTCACAACTCAGTTGTATTTAAGACGATCCTGCTGTTTAGTACACGGTCTCACTATCCGTAAGATAGTTTTTATTTCATAGCTTAGATATATAGCTAAGCTATATAATGGTTAGAAACGGCTAATTTGTCAATACCTTATGACTTACTTTTTCCGGCTACCGCATGCTTGGTTACATTACCTAACTATCGTTACCAGGGGATTCGCCAAGCCCCGGATAAGCTCTAAAGCCTCCTAATTCCCGCACAAAAAAGACAGCCATATTTTAAGATGACTGTCTTTAAAATTTCATAACAATTATCCGCCTGATCAGTTTTTAAATTTAATTATCCGGCGTTCCACATCTACCGTTGCGTGGACTCCGAACGGAATGATGCACCTGGGAGTGGCATGCCCTATATTCACGTTATATACAATAGGCAAATTTTTATTTAAAATTTCTTCCGACAAGACGGCTTTGTATTCGTTAAAATATATTTCATTCTGAGGCTTGCCTATCAAAACTCCTGACACGACATCAAATATCCCGTATTTCTGTAATGTCCCGATCATTTTTCTATATAAATCGGGGGACGGCTTTTCTTCGCTGGTTTCAAGCAGAAGAATTTTATTTTTCCAATCTTCAAGCTCGGGGAATAAGCCGTATTTTTGGCAGATGATCGTCGTATCTTCAAATCTTGAATTGTCAAATATGTCATATATAGATTCCAGGCAGCCGCCCAATATTTCCCCCTCAAATACCGGTTTCCCGTTCACTAACTGAAAGCCCTCGTTTACAAAGCTTTCCATGGAAACACCTATACCGTCCTTACTGAAGTCTTCTCTTTCCTTGTACCATACATCGCTAGGCTTAATCTCTTCTATCTTTCCTGTTCGGATCAATTCCTCAAAATAATTTCGGGTATACGGCAGCATTTCATTCGACAGCTCACATATATCGGGTAAAAAGGCTTGTCCGTAAAAGGTTTTTATCCCAACCTTATTCAGCATAAAGTGATTCATGGTTGTATCCGAAAATCCCAAAAAGATTTTTTGTCTGACCGTATTTTTCAATTCGTCGTTGTCAAATAAGTAAGGGAGCAATCTATAAGTATCTTCTCCGCCTATCGCACATAAAATCATATCGATTGAATCGTCACTAAATGCTGCCAGCAGATCCTCAGCTCTCTTTTCGGGATTTTCTTTTATAAAATCCAAACCCTTCAGTGCATTAGGCAAAAATTCAACTTCAATGCCGTATGCTTTAAGTCTGTCCAAGCCGATATTAAGCTCATGCCTGATAAACTCCTCACCCAATATACCGCTTGATAAGCTGACTATTCCTATTTTTTTAACCATTATTGTTCTCCCGTCATAATCCGTAATAAAAACAAGTTCTCCATATGCTTTAATTCTCCGGAAGAATCAAATAAACTAAAAATTCTTAATATCTATTCGGGCAGATTACCTTTATATATATTTTCTCGAATAATCTTATCCGTTACTTCAAATAGTTTTTCCGATCCAAGCCTTGTCTTTTCCTGCCGTTTGTAAACCATTTGCGCTGTTACTCCATGCTCTTTCCAGTCTTCGCCATTATTGCTGTTGTTTAGGATGAGAGGCTGCAAATTGTCCATTGCGTGAGCAAATTTTGCTTCCTGTGACAGATACTCTTCAAACTCATCAAACAAAGAGATCATCTCCGCTTTCTGATCCTCCGGAAGCAGGGAAAAGATTCTTTCCTTTGCTTCATCTTCTCTGGCTTTTTGAGTTGCAAGCCTCTCTGTATCATACGCATAGGTATCTCCGGCATCAATTTCCACAATATCGTGAATGAGACACATCAGCATTACTTTTGCAATATCCACTTCCTCGTTTGCATATTCACGAAGCAGATATGCCATTATTGCCATGTGCCATGCATGCTCCGCATCATTCTCATTTCTCCCATGCTGCGAAAGATGTGTTTGTCGGAATATACTCTTTTCTTTATCAATTTCAAGAGAGAAATCCAGTTGTTTTTTCAAACGCTCATTCATAAACATGCTCCTTTATAAATTCAATTTTATATAGATTTATGCTTTAATTGATTTAGTAATATCTGATTTTTTAATAAGCTTTCAGTGTCAAATAATACATCACTTTCTGATTGTTATGAGTTAAAACGAAACATATCCAGTATAACAAACTTTCTCTGTTTTCAATATTTTGTTGTTAATAGAAATTTGACTTTGAATCTATATGCACTTAATATAACTTTATATCAAAATTAGGACAACAGAATCAGCATATTTATAATTCACAAATGCCCATGCAAAATAAGGAAATCATAGACAGCTTTCTTTGGACGAAGGAAAACAAAGTTATTACACGGGATTATCACCATGTTCCCGGACTCGCCAACTTTTCACACTGGGATTATAAATCCGCCACTCCACCCGCATTCATGCATTATCATAAAAATATTTTTGAATTTCACTGTATGATTAGGGGACGCAGAAAATTTGAGCTTATGGAAGATGGAAAGCTCTATTCATTTACTATAACAGGAAATCAGCTGGGGGTAACCTTTCCGGAACAACTCCACGGTTATGCTGATGCTTTTTTAAATCCATACGAATTTTATTCGTTTCAGATTGATATAAGCACCCCTGACAATATGCTCGGGCTGAACAAAGATCTAAGCCATACACTGGTTTCAGAGCTTAATCAGCTACGTCAACGTATGTCACAGGCTCACAATCATCGTCTTAATTTGGGAACCACACATCTTAAGCTCATCCAAACCGCCTTTACCTTGTTTTCTACCTTTAACAGCTCCGATATACAGGCTGGGATGCAGTTTCTTAATTGTTTCATTTTTAATTTAAAATATTTGAATCTTGTGTCCTTAGATCATAAGATAGACAGACAGATTTTACTTGCCACCAAATATGTTCGGTATAATGTGATAAAACCGATCAAAAAAAATTAACTGGCAAATATATACTGATATTCTAATACTTATTTTAAAGCAAAATTTAAAACGGAAACCGGTATGACACCGGCAGATTATATTAAAGAGCAAAGGTTGGAATATGCGAAACGCCGACTTATAGAATCTGACGCCAGCATTACAAAAATCGCTTTAGAGCTCGGTTTTTCCTCTTCAAGCTATTTTTGTGCCTTTTTTAAAAAGCAAACTGCCTATACTCCGATGTTCTATAGGATGCTGCATAAAGGGTGAATCTCCTGATTTTAATGTCAGAAATGCAGACATCAAAATCATACGTTCAATAACACTCCTCCCGCAGCAGAACACCAACCATCTTTCTGTATCCAGCCAAATAATCGCCGATGCATCTATCACCATTAGGAGGCAGCTGTTTCCTCTTCTCTATAAGTTCGTTCTCATAAACATGGACTGTGATATTCCCCTTTGGAATATCAATTTCAATCATGTCTCCATCTTTCACAAGTGCAATAATATCTCCTTCCACCGCTTCCGGTAAGATATGTCCTACAAAACGCTCATTATTGGTTCCTGAAAAACGGTCGTCCGGCTTCCGCTGCAATTTCCGGAAAATGCAGTGTCGTATTGATAGAGCATCCGATTATTCGCAGTTCCCATAAGGGAAGATGATTCGCAGGTCGGATTTGAATTGCAGGAGTATCCAATCTTGCCTCTGCCATAAGAATCCCCAGAATAAGTTTATCACAGGAATCCCAAAAGAATAATTCCGTCAAAACGCTGCAACACCGCAATCGACTCTACAGAGTCTGTAATCAGTTTGCGGAACGGCAAAATATATTTCATTCCGATATTTCCGCTCAAATAAACCCTAAGGCACCTGTCTTCTCATCATTCAATTAATTCATTCGCCAAAAACCTACATATTGTTGATATATGTGCTCATTGCCCGAAGAACATACAAGCCTGCACACGCTCCCTGATCCGGAAACCTACGGCAGGCATCGCCGTGGACGGCTGCCTTTCCGAATTTCGGGGGCATGGCTTTTGTCGCTTCTACACCGTTCTCTGCTGCCCTTTCAGCTGCCGATGCGACTTCCGCAAGCTCTGCTCCGCTTTCTGCAGCTTTTTCCGCAGCCTCCGCCGCCGGAAAAATTGCATCCAGTACCGTGCGGTCTCCGGGAGCACATTTCCCCCTTCTGACAATACCGTCCGCAAATCCACGCAGGAATAAAGCATATCCGTTTCCATCCAGTTCCTTTTTCCCCTCAAGCATTTTCCCTCCGCTCATCAAACCGGAACCCATGAGAAACCCCATCGTGGAAGGAACCAGTGAGCTGAACTTCATCCCGCTCTTCATAATGGCTTTTCCAATATCCTCTTCATCAAGCTCTTTAAGGATTTCAGGCAAGGCCCCATAGCCTTTATTCATTGTAATACCAAGATCTCCGTCTCCGAGCCGTGCGTCCATCTCACAAAGCTCTTCTTTTTTCTCCTCCATCAAATCGGCAACACATTGAAATAGCTGTATAAGTTCATCTTTTTTTATTGATTTCATTTTGCTTTCTCTCTTTATTAAATCAACACATTACAACTTAAAAAATGGTGTCTCAACAGGATAATCTAGAAGGATCTTCATATCTTCATCCAAACGGCAAAGAGAAATGGATGCTCCCATCATTTCCATGGATGTCGCATACTCCCCGATAAAGCTTCGATATATGCTTATGCCACGCTGCCTTAAGTATGTATGCACATCATGATACAAAATATACTGCTCCTCAATAGAAGTGCTTCCAAGCCCGTTTATCAATACGGAGACCTCTTCGCCCTTAGAGATCGGCATATCCTTAAGAATTATGTCCAGGGATTCCTTTGCCAACTCTTCTGATTTTTGTATAGGACCATTCCAGATACCGGGCTCTCCGTGAATTCCCATACCGAAAGCCATTTCATTTTCTCCAAGTGTGAAGTTGGGTTCTCCTTTTTCCGGAATAATGCACGGAGTCAGCGCAAACCCCACAGTGCGTGTGTTTTCCTTTGCCTTTTGCGCCGCATTAAGAACCTCATCAAGCGTACCCATCTGATCCGCCTTTGCGCCTGCCGCTTTATACATATAAAAAATCCCTGCAATTCCCCGACGAATTTCCGGAACTCCGGAATTAACATCATCCGCACCCACAATTGACACAGTTTTAATATTATCCATTTCACACATTTCTGCCGCCATATCAAAGGTCATGATATCTCCCGTATAATTTCCATAGAGATAAAGAACTCCTGCTCCCGAATCGACTTCTTTACTGATCTCATAGATTTGCTCCGGAGACGGAGACTGAAATACTCCTCCTACACCACAGCCATCTAAAAGTCCCTTTCCGACATATCCTAAAAAAAGAGGCAAATGTCCCGTACCTCCCCCTGTAACAATCGCTACCTTTCCTGATTTTTTTTCTGATTTACAGTAACAGCGCAGGTCATTGGCAACATATTTAACCTTATCCCCATGTGCTTCATAAATTCCCTTCAGCATATCATCCACATAATTTTCAGGTGCATTAATGATTTTTTTCATACAAAAACCTCCAGTATATTTCTTATGTTAAGCTACCAGCGGTTAAATCCGCGCAAAATCAGTACCTGACTGTTCATTACACCGCTGAGATCACTTGCCAGATAAACCGCTGCATAACCCATCTCGTCAACTGTTGTAATATCTCCGCCGGCATCCAGAATAAACTGTCTGCGTTCTGATTTCCGAAACAGCTCAGTGTCAACAGGTCCTGGACAAATTGCGTTAACCCGAATGTTCCGATAGTTCATCTGATTTCTGAGCTCATCACCAAGCGCCTGCGTAAATGATACAAGTGCCGCTTTGCTGGCAGAATATGCCGTACTGCCGGGAAGCCCCCGAATAGCCGCCCCGCTTCCGATATTGATAATGCGTCCGTATTCCTGTGCAATCATAAGGGGAAGTACCGTCTTAGTGACAAGCATTGCACTGCGCATATTGCTTATCATGATCTGGTCAAACACTTCAAAGGGCATATCAATGAGCGGCATCTCTTTACTTATTCCTGCGTTGTTACAAAGGATATCAATATGCTTGTACCTGTTCATGATTTGATCTGTCATACTCACAATCTGATCCTTATCTGTAACATCCGCCTGAATGCAGAGTGTTCTCTCCGGAGCGCTTATGGACAAATCTTTTCGTAATTCTTCTTCGGTCTCCAAAAGCTTTTTCAAATGACGTCCGCATAAAATCACAGAAGCGCCGACATTTAAAAACTGACGTACAAGTCCTTTTCCAATACCCTGCCCGGCACCTGTAATCAAAACAACTCTGTCCTTTAGTAAAGTTTCACTGAAAAAATGCTCCATTACCTCTTCCCTCTGTATTATCAAGTGAAATATTGGCGATTTACCCAGTATTTCGGAGTCTTTCCATCAAGCATATCTATAACATTTCCTGCTGCAATGAGACCTACCTTTCTATAAGCATCATAGGTCTCCGCTCCGGTATGAGGCGTAAGAAGAATGTTTTTGCATTCCACAATCGGAGAGCCCTTAAGATAACCGGCTCCTTCCCCTTCAAAAGCATCCAGTGCAGCACCTTTAAGCTTTCCTGATTTAAGTGCTTCGGCAAGGTCCTCAAGATTAACCAAAGCTCCGCGTGCAGCATTTATAAGGTAGGCGCCATTTTTCATTTCAGAAAAGGTGGTACGATTGAACAGATGGTGATTCTCAGAAGTTGCAGGGGCATGAAGGCTGAGAATATCGCTCTGCGTTATAACCTCTTTCTCTGAAACCAACCTTACCCCAAGTTCCTTAGCTGCAGCTTCATTCGGATATGGATCATATGCAATAAGCTCGACATCAAAACTCCGCAGTTTTTTGGCTACGAGACGTGAAATTGCCCCAAAACCGTACAGTCCTACGGTTTTCCCTTCCATTTCCTCCCCAACATTGCGCGGCCACTCACAATTCTTCATCGCCATATCCAATGGAGCAATAAAGCGCAGTACATTAATTATCATTCCGACCGTCAACTCGGCTACGGAATTAGAGTTTCCTCCAGGACAATTGGCAACATATTTTCCATGCTGTGCCGCCGCTTTTAAATTAAAATTGTCAACGCCTACTCCAAATTTTGTTACTCCTATCAGACGATCTGAAATTTCCCACACCGCGGGATTCTGATAATCATCAAGTCCAACGATACAGGCATCTGTCTCAGGCAGAAGCTTTTGTAGCTCATCAAAGCTGTAGGCAGGAAAAATATTCATTTTTTCATCAAATATTACTTCATGCCCCTTCTCTTCAAGCAAACCTATCGCTTCTTTACAAAGAGTATTAAAATGTGATACTGAAACAAGTACACGTCCCATAACTAATCCTTCCATTAAAAAATAAATATAACCTTTATAAGGAAAGGCGCCTATAACTCAGGCGCCTTCTCTTTTCTAAAGTATATTACTTAATATCCAAAAGTCTTTTTTACATCTTCAACAAATTCTTTATACTTTGTATTGCTCATATATTTTTCTTTTACCATTGCATCAGCAGCATCATAAAATGCCTGCATATCCAAATCGGACTTCGGAACAAATATCACTCCTGCATCTACTGCAGTCTGCTTACATTCTTCCTGGAATTTAAGGATTTCTTCATGATAGAAATTTCCCATGTATTTCTGCATAAGCCCTTCCAAAAGAGCTTTGTAATCTTTGGGGAGAGCATCCCATGAAGTCGGGTTTGTATAATAACCGGAAACCAGAAATGCGTGGTCATTCTCATAAAAGGTATCCAGAACTTCATAGAACTTACCGTCAACAGTATTTGCAATCGGATTGTCCTGTCCTTGGACAACACCTGTTTGCAGTGCCGTATAAAGTTCTGTATAAGCAACCGGAACCGGTGTGGCTCCAAGAGACTGAATTACATTCTGCCAAACCTGAGCCTCCATAGAACGAATCTTTACTCCGCTGAAATCCTCCGGGCTTTTTGCCTGCTTCACACCTTTTGTTGACATACAGCGAGTCCCCGTACAATTAAAGCCGAGAGTTACAAGACCTGCCGCATCTTCCAGCTCCTGATAAAGGATTTTAGCTTTTTCAGAAGATTCAAGGTAACTGAGAAGATCCGTCTCGGAATGGAATACATAAGGAAGTGCAAATACAGAGTAGGTGTCAAGGTAAGTCGACATGACTGTTACATTGGAGGTCACAAACTGTACCGTATTATTGCGTGTAAGCTCAACGGCTTCTGACTCTGAACCAAGCTCGGAATTAAAGAAAATATCCCATTTAAAATTTCCGCCGGTCTTTTCAGAGAGCTCATCTGCCATCTTCTTAAGAGCCTGCGATTGAGGATTAGACTCTGTCAGACAAGCAGCGACAATCCATTCAATTTTATCTGTAGAAGTAATTTCTACGTTAAGATCCGGCTCAGGGTCTCCTGTACGGTACTGAACTGATCCTCCAGGATAAAAATCTCCGGAAACTGTCGTTTCACTCTCATTTGTCTCGGACTCATCAGAGGTATTTTTCGTCTCTGCTGACGGCACATTTGGATTAGCTGTGGATGTTGATCCACCGCTGTTGCCTCCTCCGCAGGCTGTAAGAGACATGCCCAGTGTTAATGCAAGTAGAATTGTGATTATCTTTTTTGCTTTTTTCATATTTCCTCCTTAAATTTAAACTATATTTACGGTCATGACACTTTTTTATCAAAACCGATACTTCAGAAGTATCTATACCGTATAGCCAAGCAGCTTTGGAATCATTAAGGAAACCGCAGGTACAAATGTAATGATAAGAAGAGCAATAATCATAGGAATCAACCATGGAACAACATACTTAACGACACTGTTAAACGGTGTTTTGGTCGCACCTGAAAGCATAAACAAGGATTGTCCGTATGGAGGCGTCATCAGACCTATCATCAGATTCAAAACAATAACAACTCCCAAATGAATCTCTGAAATTCCGACTTCTTGCACTAGCGGTTGAAAAATAGGAACCATCATCATAATAGTCGGCGTCGAATCAAGAATCATTCCCATGAACAGGAGAATGATATCGATCATAAGGAGAATCACCCATTTATTATCTGTAATGTTAAGCATTGAATTCAGTATCTTCGATCCAATATGTTCAAATTGAAGAACCCAGCCGAACAGGGATGCCGATGACACAATAGCCAGCGCGGGAACGATCCCGTCAACAGTATGTCCAATTGCTGCCGGAAGGTCCTTAATCGGCATGTCCCTATATATAAAAATTACAATGATTGTTGCATAGGTAACCGCAATGCAGGAAGCCTCCGTTGGAGTAAAATATCCGGACATTATTCCGCCCATAATGATGATGGGCATTAGAAGCGCAAGGAACGAATGCCTCATAGCTACACAAATTTCCTTTATACTTGCTTTCTTATGAACCCTCCAGTTATTCTTTTTCGCAATGAAATAAACCACAATACAGAGAATAATCCCTATTGTAATTCCCGGTCCGATTCCTGCCATAAACAAGGTTCCTACGGAAACCGAAGCGGCAGCGCCATATACAACAAAAGGAATGGATGGCGGAACAATAGGTCCCATTGTGGCAGAAGCCGCCGTGACACCGAAAATAGAGGCCTCATCATAACCCTCATCTCTCATTGCCTTGATTTCAATATTCCCAAGCCCTCCGACATCAGCAAGCGCAGAACCTGACATTCCGGAAAAAATAAAAGAAGCAAGAACATTAACATATGCAAGCCCTCCGGGAAGGTGCCCTATCAGCTTGACACAGAACCCGAATATCCTATCGGTAATCCCTCCAACATTCATGATAATTCCGGCTGCCATAAACATAGGAATCGCCAGAAGTACAAAGCTGTCAAGCGAACCATACATTTTTGCCATAACAGCCATCTGATCAATACGCCCGTGAATGAACACATATGCCATGCCGCTGCAAAGCAAAGACATGTATATCGGTGCTCCCAACAGTAGGAAAGAAACGAATATGAGAAGATAAATCCAAAATGCAAGAGTAAAAGCCATTATTTAACCCCCTTTCTTTCGGCTGTGCGAAAGACCGGAATATGCTCGTAAATCAGCTTTTGAATATTGCGTATAATATTCAACATTGCACTGATCGGAATAATAGATGCTACAACGCCTTTATTGAGCTGCAATGCAAAGGTCTTTGCGCCTGAACTGTAGCTGACATATTTCCATCCGAAAACACCTATCCATACAAACACAAGAATTGTCATAATATCCCAAAAAATCGTGAAGGCAGCAGCAACTCTGGGACCCATTTTATCCGGAAAAATTGTTACCCTGATATGCTTGTCATGTTTCGTTCCGTAGGAAAGCCCAAGAAAGATCATCCACACAAAGGTGAGACGAGAAGCCTCTTCTGTCCATGAAATCGGATGCCCGACAAACCTCGTAATTATGCCAAGTAGAACCACAAAAAACATCAGTACAAATGTAATGCACATTCCTACATGTTCCGCATGTTTATCCAGCCATTTCAGAATTTTCAAATTTATTCACCTCCCAATAATACAGCCGTAAGCATACTACCGGAATTTCAGTTCTATATATTTACCGTTCTGTAATCAAGCTCTTTCATGCGCTTCAAAAGATCTGTTTCCTGTTCCGTTGTGAGATTCTCAAAAGGACGACGCATTTTGGTTGTTGCAATGACCCCTTCGTTCTTAAGAATGACTTTATATGCAGCTATGTTGTTGATTTCACACATAACACCGTTTAAAATATTTGTCCTTCTCTGCAAAACCGTTGCTCTGTCATAGTCCTTATTCTGAATTGCTTTCCATATAGCCGTATAGTGCTCAGGTATACACATTGCATTTCCGGAAACTGTTCCATCTCCTCCAATCGCACAGGTTGCTTCAAACAGATGATCAGGACCTACCAAAACGCTGAATTTTTCTACTTTTTGAGTTCGAATCGGCATAAACCCCTGAATCCTTGTCATGTCCGGATAGCTGTACTTGATTCCTACAACATTTGGGCAGGCTTCTGCAATTCTTTCAGCTGTTTTTATATTGATGTCATTAACCGCATTCTGAGGAATACTGTAAAGATAGATAGGAAAATTCTCCGGAACCGTCTCGGAAACCGCATGATAAAAATTAAACAGTCCTTCATCACTCAGCTTATAGAATATAGGAGTAATAACTCCGATTCCATCAGCTCCGATTTCAACAGCATGCTTTGCAAGTTCAACGGTATCTTTTTGATTCCATGCTCCCACCTGAACAAAAACCGGCACTCTGGATGCTGTATGCTTAACCACACATTCTGCAACCAGTTTCCTCTCCTCAACAGTGAGATACATCATCTCTCCTGTCGTACCATTCGGATAAAGACAAGTTAATCCGTTTTCTATGCAGTGATCTGTTAATTTCTCCAGACTTCCAATATCAATTTTATCTTCTTCTGTAAGAGGAGTGACAATAGGAATAACAACGCCAGTCAATTTTTCCATTTTCATAACATTATTCCTTTCCCTGCTGAAATTCCTAGATTTTCTGTAATGTTAACATGAAATTCCCTCACTCAATTTTGAATTAATAATAAGTTCATTTTTAACATGATCAAACTAAAATTCACAATAAAAAAGAAGTATCAGCATATGCCTCTACTTCTCTAACATGTAAAAACGAAGAAGTGCATATACACCTCTCCGTTTATATGGGCGTAATGGGGCTCGAACCCATGACCTCCCGCACGTCAAGCGGACGCTCTCCCAGCTGAGCTATACTCCCGAGTATTCTAATTACTCTATGACAACAGGAGAAATTTTATCATATAAATTCTAATTTATCAATATCCGATTGTACATCTTATCAAGCCTGAAAATTAACGGATTCGCCTAATTTTCAGTTCAACAGCATCGAGTTTTATATACAATCATTTCCGAATATATTTTCTTCCTGACGCAGATATTCGCTGTGAGATAACGCTTTTAAAAGCCTACTGTTATTTTTTTATTTCGTCAGCCCATTCCTGTTCTCTAAAACCTACAAGGATCTTTTCGTCCATAGCAAGCTCGGATGCCTTCTTATTGCTCGCATAAATAAGAATGGGTCTTTTTACAAGCATTCCGTCGGTTGACAAAAGCTTAAGCTGTTCATCCTCGCTCATATCCTTAAGCTTATCCTTTAAGTTCATGGATTTATATAAAAGACCGCTTGTATTAAAAAATCTTTTTATCGGAAGTCCGCTCAGCTTAAGCCATTTTTTTATTTCAGCATAGGACGGGTTTTCTTCCTTTATAGGTCTTTTTTGAAATTCAATTTTGTTATCAGTAAGCCATTTTTCAGCCTTTTTACAGGTACTGCATTTTTCATAACATATAAATAAGTTCATTTTTCTCCGATCCTGACTTCAACTTATATTTTATTGGAATCATGCTTGTTGAACCGAAATCTTTATAACATTGCCTTAAACACAATTGGCATTATAAGGGATAATTTCGTTATACAATATTTCTTCAAAACCGTAGGTTATTCCTTGTATCTGCTCTAATGGAATAAATTCATTAAATAATGTATATTCAACACCCAAAAATACACGTTCATGTAATGTCTTTAGATTTTAAATATCTTCTATCTCCGATTAGCCGGTTCTATACTAATATTTTTTCCTTTAATTTTAACATTTTTCATGGCGTTAAGCACCGTAAGTCCGAGCTCTTTCGGAACCTCCACAAAGGTGTATTTATCATGGATATCTATTGCTCCGATCAGTTTACCCTGAATGTTTGACTCCCCTGCAACCGCTCCCACAATATCTCCGGGACGGATTTTTTGATTTTTTCCTATGTTTATAAAAAGCCTCACCATCCCTTCTTCCGCTCCTGTATCCTCCATATCCGATAAGTCTTTTTCGGGAATATCATCTCCTCGGGAAAGAGTCTGCTTTAAAAGAGCTGCGGCAATATCCATAGCCGTATATTCGGAGCTGTTGATCTGCTGCTCAAGTATATCGAACATTTCTCTTAGATTGCCGCTTTCAATAGTACGCCCCACCTCAGCCATTACCTTGTCGATTCTAATTGTTGCGACATCGTTTACAGACGGAACGGGTCTTGCCATTATTTTGGTATTGCAGTATTTTTGTATATCTCTGAGCTTATAAACCTCCTTGCCGCTTACGAGGGTAAATGCACGTCCGCTTCTGCCCGCACGACCCGTTCTTCCTATCCTGTGTACATAATATTCATCATCCTGAGGAATATCATAATTAAATACGGCTTCAACATTATCAACGTCAATTCCTCTTGCGGCAACGTCGGTCGCTATAAGGATTTCAATTTTTCCCGAGCGGAATTTTTTCATTACCGCATCTCTTTGAGACTGCTTCATATCTCCGTGAAGTCCTTCGGCGCTGTATCCTCTTGCGGCAAGCTCGGATGCAAGTTCATCAACAAGTTTTTTCGTATTGCTGAAAACAAGAGACTGCTTGGGGCCGTAATAATCAAGAAGTCTGGTAAGTACCTCAAGTTTGTTTTGCTTTTTTACTTCATAGTAATACTGCTCGATATTGGGAACGGTTATCTCTTTTTTGGTTATTTTAATAAGCTCCGCATTTTTTTGATACCTCTTGGCAAGCTCCAATATGGACTTGGGCATTGTTGCGGAAAATAAAACCGTCTGCCTGTCCTCTGAGGGAAGCTGCTCAAGTATGGTCTCTATGTCTTCACGAAAGCCCATATTCAACATTTCATCGGCTTCATCGAGAACAACCGTTTTTATATGGTCGGTCTTTATGGTATGTCTTCTCAGATGATCCATGACCCTGCCGGGAGTTCCTATAATTATCTGTACTCCTCCTTTAAGGCTTCTGATCTGACGGTTGATATCGGCTCCGCCGTAAATAGGCAGAATTTTTACGCCGCTCATATATTTTGCAAGCTTATGAAGCTCTTCGGCGGACTGTATGGCAAGCTCTCTGGTCGGGGACAATATAAGCGCCTGTGTTTTGGATGATTTTCGATCTATCTTTTCAAGAACGGGTATCCCGAAGCTTGCAGTTTTGCCGGTACCCGTCTGCGCCTGCCCCAATACGTCTTTTCCACTCATAGCAAGCGGGATTGCGCTTGTCTGTATGGGAGACGCCTCTTCAAAGCCCATAGCGGCAACGGCTTTTAATATTTCAGATGACAAATTTAATTCTTCAAATTTCACGTTTTTTTCTTTCTCCGCTCTTTCAGCAGAAACCGGACTGATCAAACGAGAAAAGATATAGGCACAAAAAACGGGAACTGCATATGTTATGAGTTCCCGTAAATCATCAAACGTCTGATATATATCCGAATTTATAACACCGTGTTAAAACATAGCAGTTATGCCGCAATATGTCAAATAAAATATATCTTAACTACGGATTTTTTAATGCTGACAATATGATCACCGTTCCATATTTTTGTATGAAATTAACTTTATTTAATTCCGGTACATGAGTTAAAAAACCTTCTCACGATATTCATCGTGACAAGCTTATAAATTAGGGTTACGTATTGAAACCTGCTTTTACTGCCAAAAATCCTCTTCCTTGGGAAGCCTTATATCTGCAAGAAGCGCCTGCTCCCACAGATACCATTCATGCCTTCCCGTATGCTCTCTCAGAGTAACTGATCTCGGACTGTCCGCACCTCCGGAAAAAACATATATTTTTATGTAATCCTTTTCAACAAAGCCGTTTTTACTCTCTTCCATCCTAAGCATATAGGGTTCTTTTGCTTCATAATTATTTGCAGGTGTTGCACCTTCAAAATATGACCTTATTATATACGGCTTACCCCTGAATCTGTCTCTTAGAAACTGCTTATCCATTACATTTAGAGGTCTGGGGCCTCTTAAGTCATCCAAAATTTCAATACAACTGTCCGGATCGGTCGGATAAAGCGCCAGAGCCATAAGGGTCATGGCAACAACATTTTCTTTAATCGACCTGTTATAAATCGGCATGGTTTTAAGATCTTCTAAATTTTTTGCAAGTCTGTCGATCTGAATAATATTCTGCATTGCTGTTTTCCTCCTTAGAATTAAAGCTTCTTTCGATAAGCTTAACATCTCTACGGGGATAATTACTTCATCATTTCAGATGATTTTATATTACACAATTATATTAATTAGATATCCGTATTATTTTATCTTACTGCTTTTAAACCTTATTTTGTATCTTGATCATTACTATTCCGTCACCCTATTTGATTTCAGTTTTTTGCCCTCCTGCCAAAATAAATTTTTCATCCCTGTTAACTGCAAGCGGCAGTCCGTCTAAAGGCAGACTGAGTTCGGAAACGGATTTTCCGATCCAACCGCTGTCCCTTGAAACCGTAAATTCAACTTGATCATGACCCTTCTGATCAAAATATTCGATACCGGCAATTACAGGCAGATCAGTCTCATCAATTTTTACATCTCCTCCGGGGATTATCTATTCATAAATCCCGTCGAAGAGCCTCTTTTTGAAATCATGTTTTTATAAATTCCTCCAAGAGCTTCAAGCTCCTCATGCGTACCCCTCTCCTTTATCTGCCCCTCATCTATTACCAAAATTTGTTCCGCCTTTGAAATAGTATGGAGTCTGTGTGCTATTACCAGAAGCGTTTTCCCCTTTACAAGCTCCGAAATGGCTGCCTGTATATGACTTTCATTGTCTGCGTCCACACTTGCGGTCGCCTCATCCAAAATTACAATAGGCGCGTCCTTTAAAATACATCTTGCTATGGAAACTCTCTGCTTTTCTCCGCCGGAAAGAGTGGCTCCTCCCTCTCCTATAACAGTATCAAAACCGTCCGGAAGCGCCATAATAAAATCATAGCAGCGTGCCTTCCTTGCCGCAGCTATTACCTCCTCTTTGGACGCATCCGCTCTTCCTATTGCGATATTATTGTAAATAGTATCCTTAAAAAGATATACTCTCTGAAAAACCATACTTATATTGTCCATAAGTGATGAGAGCTTTACGGTCCGGATATCCTTTCCCCTCACAAAAATCGTTTTGTCCTTTACATCCCAAAATCTGGGTAGCAGATTTGCAATCGTGGACTTTCCGCTTCCCGACGCCCCCACCAAGGCGGTCATGGTATTTTTTTCAACCTTAAAGGAAATATTTTTAAGCACCTCTCTTTTATCATATGCAAATGAGAGATTTCTGAATTCAATTTCACTTTCATTTAATCCGCCGTTTGCAGGCAGAAGCTCCTCTCCGTCATCCGGAAGCTCTTCGTTTGCAAATATCGCTTCTATCCTGTCCATGCAGCTGTTCATTACAGTAATTCTTGCAGTCTGTGAGTAAAAGGATTTTATAGGCATAAACAGTTCAAACAGGAAAAGCAGCATTCCCACAAAGTAGGTAAGTGATAAAGTCCCGTCCTTATAAAGCGTCCATGAAAGATAAAGCATGGCTGTCGTACCGAGACCGTACGTAATATTAATGGCAAAAGTCCACGGAGAATGGTCATTTTCAAAAGAAATATTTTTTTTACAGTTTTCCGAAAAGCTTTCGGTAAGCTCCTTAGACTTTTCACCGAGCAGATTATAGCTTTTTATTATACCGATTCCTTCCGTAAATTCCAGAACGGAGCTTGTAAGATCCTGAAGCGCCTGCTGTCTTTCATCCGAATGCATAAGGGTATTTTTTTTCATTGCTTCACCGATTATGTAATAAACAAAAGATACCGCAAACGCCAGGATACCCAGCTTTATATTAAAGAAAAACATGAATACTATAAATATAAAAGCTGAAAACAGATAGCTGATAAGATCCGCTATGACCGACATCAGATTTTCTTCTATAAACAGCATATCCGTTGATAATACGGAGCTTATACGACCTATATTGCCCTCCGAAAAATATCCCATGGGCAGCTTGAGAAGGTGCGTCCCCAACTGCTTTCTAAGATGTGCAAATATCTCAAAGCCCGAAGCTGACTGCAGTCTGTCGGCAATATTTTGAAAAACACCTTGTAAAATCACGCTGATAATAAGTATTCCGCCTGAAGCAAGGCAAAATTCAGCCGTAACGGTATTATCCATAAATGCCGCAATTACATAAAAAGACATTATTATAACCGCCTTTGATGCCAACGCCTTAAGGAAGGAAAATACCGTCGCAAGGGCGATCCTCTTTTCATAGCCGTTAGTGATTTTAAAAATTCTAAGCAGTAAAGCTATCATTTCCTCACCTCCCACTCCGCACTTTCCTCAGAGATACTCCATAAACGCCGGTATATCTCGGAATTTTCAAGCAGCTCTTTATGACTTCCTATGTCACTGATTTTCCCTTCGTTTAAAACTACTATTTGATCCGCATTTGTTACGGTTCTGAGTCTGTGTGCAATAACAATTACGGTCTTTCCCTTTATGACCTTGGATATCGCCCTGTTCATCTTCTCTTCATTTTCGGGATCAATAAAAGCCGTCGCTTCATCCAGCACGATTATAGGTGCATTCTTAAGCAGAGCTCTTGCAAGCGATATCCTCTGACGCTCTCCCCCGGAGAGCATACTTCCGCCATCGCCCGCCCTGCTTTCAATACCGTCCGTAAAACGGTCTATAAATTCTCCACATTCCGCAAGACTTGCCGCTTTTAATACATCTTCCCTGGATGCGTCGGGATTTCCGATTTTGATATTTTCATAAAGACTTGTGTTAAATAAAAATTGCTCCTGTGAAACGTAGGAAATCTGATTATTAAGCGCTTCTATGCTCATATCGGATATTGGCTGACCTCCGACTCTTATTTCACCGGAATTTACATCATAAAAATGAACAAGCAGCTTTGCAAGAGTCGACTTTCCGCTCCCCGACTCTCCTACAAACGCCGTCATAGTCCCCTCTTTAAGCTCCAAATTTATTCCGTGTATGACCTCGGTATCCTCATAAGAAAAATGAACATCCTTAAATTCTATATCATGATTTTTTCCTTCAAAGCCTCTATCCGATTGAATTAGAGGCTTAAATTCCAAAAGCTTTTCCAGCTCTTCAATCTTGTAATTAAGCTGCGGAAACTTTCCGGCAAAGCCGAGAGCCTTTAAAAGGGGTATTCCCACCCCGAGGGACATACAGATAATCAAAATAAAATCCGCCAAGCTTGAAAAACCGTTTAAGACCAAAATTCCTCCGATAGGAACCGTAAAAAGGGCAACGCACGGAATGATGCTTGAATACAGTGCCATCCACGGCCAACAAATTTTGTACCAATCAAGAGTCATATCCCTATAAGCGTCTATATCCGTTTCAAATCTTTTGTAGCTTTCTCCGTCACGGTTGAAAACCTTAACTACCTCCATACCGTTGATATATTCGATAATGGTATTGTTCATTTTGGCGCCGATTTCATAATACTTTGACATCAGGCCCATTCCGAGCTTCATCAGCATTCCGATAGCAAATATGCCTATCGGAAGTGAACAAAGAGATAAGAGAGCCAGCTTCCAATCCGTAAAAAACATGGAAATAATTACGAAAAGAGGAATTGTAATGTTGCCTACTCCTTCCGGAATTGCATGTGCCAGCAAAAGCTCTATATTATCTATATCATCCGTGAAGACTTTTTTCAGACGTCCGTTTCCGAGTCTTTTAATATCTCCGAGCGACTGCTTTTCTATTTTTTTCTGAAGCGCAATTCTTAAATTTTCAAGGGTATGGAACGCACTGTAATGGCTTAAGCTGAGTCCGTGAACATACAAAAGCGCATTCCCAGCCATGCATAAGGCTATAAGCATAACTCTCAGCAGCACATAATCACCCGATATACTCCTTCCCGAAACAAGGGGCTCGATTATCTGATACAGAATAAAATACGGAATAATACTCAAAATAACGGCAACGGATATGGATATAGCCGCCCTTATCGTGTACTGCATATAGCCTTTCATATAAGGCTTTACTCTTTTGAACATAGAATTTCCCCCTGATTTACAACATCATGATTTTTTTACCTTATTGTAATTTTTGTATACCTTGAAACTTCAGCCTAACGCCTGTATCAGCTTCATATCTCCCATATTAGATTAGCGTATATAAGGCAATTAACTTTTATAAGCGTTTCAGCGGAATTTATACGAGTTAGTCTTGACTTATTACCATCATTCATAATATCAGAAAAAAACCGACTATAAAAGCCCTTTGAATATGACAGCGCATATCCTGAGGGCTTTCAGCTTTTTTATTTATACGGTTCAATATCTAATGTTTTAAGGGTATTACAAAAATTTCTCAAAAAAATTTCGATTTAAGGTCAACTATTAATGTTCAATGCGATTGTTCCTTTACAAGCTTGGAAATATTTTTAAAATTGGGATGCTTTGACGAAGCGGCAAGCTCATATATGAGGCTCTCAGAGGTGGAGAGCATGACTCCTTCTTTTTCTGCACGCTTTAAACCGATTTCCACATCAAGGCTTGAACGTGCACTTGTGCAGTCAACCGCAAGTATAGGAATATATCCTGAAGACGCAAGATCCGTAAGCGACTGCAAAACACAGATATGAGTTTCTATTCCGGCAATTATAATAAATTTCTTTTTTTGCTTATCTATATACTCCTTTACAGCCTCGTCCTGATATATTCCGAAGGCTGTTTTGTCAAAATTATTTTCATCCCCTATAAGCTCTCTTATGCTCTGTACATTTAATCCTAGGCCTTGAGAATTTCCGACTTTTTTAAAACAACATCGCCGTTTACTATGCTCGGCATAAGCTTTTCCTGAAAATCAACGGCTACAAGCATAGCCTCATTAGGATCAATCCTCATATAAACATATCCTTTCCGTCAAGAATTTACCTCTAAGCGTTTTTAATTATTCCCTCATTTATTAAAAGCCGATATTTTAATTCAGCCATTTTCCAGTCTATAACATTATCAATATCCTGCATTTCAAGCTCCGAAATGAACAGCGGCAAAACCTTACCCGACATGAGACTTTTGTTAAGCTTAAATCTGTCAGTTCTGAAAAAATAAAACTGCCCCACGTCATGGTAGTGTTTTTCCAAATCCTGAGATCTCATATTCATGTTTTCGGGATATACAGGCTCCAAAATCCCGTTAACCTCATGCAGCGCTCTTTGCGGAGGATATGAAAAACCAACAACGGGAATTACGGTATCGGCGTCACTGTCTTTTAGGAGCTCGACTGCGGTTTTTAATTTGTCCGACGTAATAAACGGAGCGGTAGGATAAATACAGGCTGCCAGATCGAAGAGCCGCTTCCTCTTTTCATATTCCTCCAGCACCTCCATAATTACATCGCCGGTCGTGGCAAAATCATCTGACGTTTTTGCACTCCTGAAAAAGGGAACCTCAGCGCCGTACCTCACAGCAATATCCGCAATTTTTTCATCATCCGTAGAAACCATTACCGTATCAAAGATTTTGCTGTCAAGAGCCGCCTTAATCGAATACGAAAGTATAGGTTTTCCGCAAAACTCCTTTATATTTTTTCCGGGTATTCTCTTACTCCCGCCTCTTGCGGTTATTATGGCAATAGTATTCAAAATATATCTCCCCGTATCATTTATGTATGAGCTTAAAAGCCAATTTGAGCACGTAAACTTAATGCCCCATGAGGACAAGCAGAAACATTTTACGCCCATCCGCTTCTATATTGCAGTTCATACTGACGGGCTGTGATCCGTACTCTATTTTAAATCCTGTACACATAAGATACAACCGCAAAAATAAACCTTGTACGCATAATAAATTGACTTTTTTAATATACTCTTATTTTTGTTTTTAACCGAATACTACATGCAAAAACATTGTGTTACTCCATGCAACTTATCGTTAGCCGGACATTCGCCAAGGTATGGAGCAATCTCGGTCTCCTTCTCATTGCTCACGTAAATAAAATACAGGGCAAACGGGTGCTGAATATATCCCGTCTGCCCTGCCGTCAGCTTATACAAGCCTTATTTACATAAAGACCGTCCGCATATTACATCCAAGGAATGGCATTATACAGAAGAACCGCTGCTATCGCTCCCACAACAGGTCCGACAATGACTACCGGTGCATATCCCCAGTTGGAGCTTCCCTTGCCTTTAATTGGAAGCACACTGTGTGCTATGCGGGGACCGAGGTCACGCGCCGGATTGATGGCATATCCCGTCAAGCCGCCCAAAGACATACCTATCGATACGATTATTCCGAATACGAACAGATAATTAACACCTGCAGCAAGTCCGCTTACCTGGCTGATTCCCTTAATTGCAAATACCAGTATGAAAGTGCCTATGGCTTCGCTGAGGATATTGCGTCCCATGTTGGGAACTGAAGGTCCTGTGGAGAATGCGCCGAGCTTTGCGGCTTCACTCTCGGTTGCGTCAAACTGATCTTTAAACAATAAGTATACAATCACAGCTCCGACAAAAGCGCCGGCAAACTGTGCAACTATGTATCCGGGAACAAGCCCCCAAGACATACTGCCCTCTACGGCAAGAGCTATTGTAAGCGCAGGATTGAAATGAGCGCCCGATGCGGCTCCGAATATAAAAGCCGGCAGCATAACCGCAAGACCCCAGGCAAAGGTAATCTGTATGGAACCCGCACCTTTCATACCCGATTTGTCGAGAGTAACGTTTGCAACAACTCCGTCACCCAATATTATAAGTATCATAGTACCTAAAAATTCAGCAATATATGGCAGCATAATTTTCCTCCTTATGAATAAAAATGCCGTATTTATCAATCTTCCTTTGCCCAGCCGAAAGAATATTTAACAGCCTTGTTCCAGCCCTTTACCATACTGTCTCTCTTTTCTTTATCAATCGACGGAGTAAAGGTTCTGTCTATAGCCCAGTTCTTGATTACGTCTTCCTTGCTTGCCCAATAGCCTACGGCAAGACCTGCAAGATATGCGGCTCCCATAGCGGTGGTTTCCACACATTGAGGGCGGTTTACCGGAGCGTCGATTATATCCGCCTGCGTCTGCATAAGATAATTATTGGCGCTTGCGCCGCCGTCCACCTTGAGTGCTGCAAGATCAATTCCCGAGTCGGCTTTCATTGCCTGAAGCACGTCATTGGTCTGATAGCACAGGGAATCCATTGTAGCTCTTATGATATGATATTTGTTAACGCCTCTTGTAAGTCCTACAATCGTTCCTCTTGCATACTGATCCCAATGAGGAGCGCCTAGACCCGTAAATGCGGGTACTACATAGCAGCCGTTGGTATCCTTGACCTTGCTTGCCATATATTCGGAGTCGGGTGAAGAATCTATGATTTTAAGCTCATCTCTAAGCCACTGTATTGCGGCGCCTGCTACGAAGATGGAGCCTTCAAGCGCATAATTCACCTTTCCGTCCAAGCCCCATGCAATGGTGGTTACCAGACCGTTCTTTGAAAATACCGGCTTTTCTCCCGTGTTCATAAGCATGAAACAGCCCGTACCGTAGGTATTCTTGGCTTCTCCCGCCTTAAAGCAGGTCTGTCCGAAAAGCGCAGCCTGCTGATCTCCGGCAGCTCCGCCGATAGGAATTTCTCCGCCCAGGAACTGCGACTCAGCCATTCCGTATATACAGCTCGAAGGCTTCGCCTCGGGCAGCATGCTCTTCGGTATGTTGAGCTCCGCAAGGATTTCATCATCCCATTGCAGGGTATTGATATTGAAAAGCATGGTGCGTGATGCATTGGAATAGTCCGTTACATGAACTCTGCCCTTTGTAAGCTTCCATATGAGCCATGTTTCCACCGTTCCGAAAAGTAAATCGCCCTTTTCAGCTCTTTCTCTGGCACCCTCTACATTGTCAAGTATCCATTTAAGTTTCGTACCTGAAAAATATGCGTCTATAACAAGACCCGTTTTGGAGCGGAAGCTGTCCACAAGCCCCTTTGCCTTAAGGCTGTCGCAATATTCCGATGTACGACGGCACTGCCAAACGATAGCATGATGTACAGGCTCTCCCGTGTTCTTATCCCATACTATTGTGGTTTCTCTTTGGTTTGTAATTCCGATTGCCGCAATGTCGGAAGAAGAAGCCCCCACCTTCGACATAGCCTCAACCGCAACTCCGAGCTGAGTGGACCAGATCTCGTTTGCATCATGCTCAACCCAGCCGGGCTTAGGGAAATACTGGGTAAATTCCTTTTGTGCAACACTGCACATCTCTCCCTTTTCATTGAACAAGATACACCTGTTGCTGGTAGTTCCGGAATCCAATGCCATTACATACTTAGCCATACAAACTCCTCCTTTTAATGTTTGATACGCTTATTATATTTGACTCTCCTTTTGTACTGCGGAAAGTAAAGCACAAATTTTACATCTCCCACACCCCGGGATTGGTGGTGGATACCGCTAAAGCTCCCGCTTCCAATGCTGATACCACGTCTTCCTTTTCAGATATAAGACCGCCCGCTATAACGGGTATCCTCACCATTTTACAAACCTTGCGGATTACCTTGGGCATAAGTCCCGGCAGTATCTCTATGGCATCCGGTCTTGCGCCCTCAAGCTGACGCTCTATATTTTCAAATGCCATGGAATCAATCGCAAACACTCTCAAAATTGTCTGCATTGACAACTTTCCCGCCCTCTTAATGATAGCAGGTCTTGTAGAAATAACTCCGTCCGTATGAGTAAATTCCTTAAGAAAATCCACAGCCACTTCTTTGCTGCTGAGTCCCGTTATGAGATCGACATGTACCATGGCAATCTTTCCCGCATTCTTAATGCTCTTAACTATATCGCCTATTGAGCATATATCGCCGAAAAGAACAAACACCACCTTTATGTCTTCTCTTTCACAGCACAGCTTAAGTCCTTCATGATCTTTAATCGCTGCAATAACAGGATTCGCCTCCAGCAAATCATACATTTTCTGATTCATATTTTCCCCACAACCTGTATTATTTGATACCGCCAATACCCCTTAAAATGTTAAAAAGCACGAGATACGAAGGCATCGCTGCCCCCTACCCGCGCTCTCTTCTCTCAGCACCTGATCAACTTAATACAATATTAATTTAGCATATTGCATAGTTTTTAGCAAGTACATATATGATTTTAAGGTTTATTTGTCTATATTTTGTCATAGTTATGGTTTTTATATTATATATATTAAACAATTTCCTGTTTTGTGCAGATAAACAGCGGCTAAACAGATTTACCTACTTGCAATTATCGGCATTTACATCCGTTTTTCATCCCGAATAGGAGGAATATTATAAATATTATCACCTATCTTTACTCTTGCATAAAGGCTTCCGTCTTTATAATGATACCCCTCAAACGGCGGATATTTGTTCAAATTCTTTAATATCTTGTCAGGCAGATATCTAAAATCATAATCTCTTAATGCCCCCGCACCTATCAGCTTTTCTGTTCTGTACGCTTTGATTTCTTTTTCATATTTTTCGCAGAATTTTTCCTGTTCAACTTCATATAGCTCAAAATCCCCTTCATCCATTTTGTAATATCGGTCATATCCCGCAACCCAAGAAATATGAACGCACAGCAAATATTCCTCTATATCGGTACAATACCCTATTGAAAAAAATTTCTCTCCATTGATTTTTAGATTTTCTATTGTTATATTCCTTATTAAATTATTCATAATTCTTAAAAATTCTATCCGATATCCCAATCGGTTCATGCATTTTGTTCGAGTTCATTGCCTGTAAACATAGCGAACCGATATTGCTTCCGATAATCACAATAAATTCCTTGTATAGATACTTAACGAGTTATAGGACAAAACGTGTTGATGGCTAATCCCATTGATCATAGAATCTGTC